>WFNF01000170.1 GCA_015488775.1 Helicobacteraceae bacterium | reverse complement strand
TTAGAAAAGGTGAAAAGTTTACTTTAAAAGAGAATGAAACTGTTTTACTTATAGATGAAGCAAGTGAAAGTGCTACAAAGTTTTTAGTAGCAATTAAAACTATTTTAAAAATGAGCCCAAAAGCTATCTATGTTGCTGCTCCTATTTTACCAATAGAAGTTATAGACTCTCTAGACCCATTAGTTGATCAAATACTATATATTGATGATATAGAAAATTTTACACAAACTTCTTGTTATTATGAAGAGTTTGAAGAGGTAAAAGATGATACAATTTCAGAGATTTTAGGTCTTGAGATTTAGAGTTTTTTTAGAGAGTATTTTTTACTCTCTTAAAAGCCTCTAAGAAGCATTTTATTGAGTTATCTTAGGATGATTTTTTAAAATGCGAGGTTACACAAAGGAAATATATGAAAGAAAATGTAGTTTTAAACTTAACAAATAGAGATGAGTCTTATGACTTTCAAAGCGTTGCTAGACAAGCAAATGGAGCAGCGTGGGTAAAAAGTGGTGATACTGTTATCTTAGCAACTGTAGTTATAGATAACGACGCAGTTGGTCAAGAGGATTTTTTACCACTTACTGTGCAATATATTGAAAAAACATACGCAGCTGGAAAATTTCCTGGTGGATTTATAAAAAGAGAAACAAAGCCTAGTGATTTTGAAACTTTAACTTCACGTATTGTTGATAGATCTATTAGACCACTTTTTCCTAAAGGTTTTACATCTCCTGTACAGATTACTATATTGGTTTTAAGTGTTGATAAAGAGAGTGACCTACAAGTTTTAGCACTAAATGCTGCTTCTGCTGCTCTTTTTACTTCTGATATTGACGTTAACACATCAGTAAGTGCTCTTAGAATTGCAAAAACAGATGATGAACTAATTTTCAATCCTACTAGATCTCAACTAGCAGACTCAACTTTAGATCTATTTTTATCTGGAAGTAAAGATGATTTACTTATGATAGAGATGAGATCTATAGCAAGTAACGATGTAGAGATTTTAGATATGGCAATGATGGACCCATTAATGGAGCCTGCACTTGCAACAAGTAGTGTAACTCATAACTCTAACTCACTTAGTGAAGATGAACTTATAGAGATACTTTCACTATCATCTGCTGAACTTAAAGTTGCAAATGAAACTTATGAAAAAGAGTTTACACCATTTAGAAAAGAGCAAATCGCACTTAACATACTTAAAGATGCTATAAATGAGGAGTATGTAACACTACTAAATAACGATTATTCTGATAAACTTCATAATGCTATAAATCAAATGGCAAAAAGTGAAAGAAGTACAGCACTTAGACAAATTAGAAAAGAGATTATGGCTAACAACCCTGAGTTTGTTGAAGTTGATCTTAAAAAAGCTATTGAGAGCGTAAAGCGTACACTAGTTAGAACTCAAATTTTAGAGACTAAAAAAAGAGCTGATGGTAGAGAACTAACAGAAGTAAGACCTATCACTATAGAAACTAATGTTTTACCATCTGCACACTCATCTGCACTATTTACTAGAGGTCAAACTCAGGCTCTTGTTATACTTACTATTGGTGGACCTAAAGATGCTCAAATGTTTGAGGACTTACAAGATGGTGGAACTAAAAATGAAAATTTTATGGTACATTACAACTTCCCTGGTTTTTCTGTTGGTGAGCCAAGTCCTGTTGGACCTCCAAAAAGAAGAGAGTTAGGTCATGGAAATCTTGCAAAAAGAGCACTTGAACCTGTTTGTGAACATAACAGAACTTACAGAATTGTTTCTGAAATCTTAGAATCTAATGGTTCAAGTTCTATGGCAACTGTATGTGGTGGTTACATGGCTCTTAAAGCTGCACAAATAGAAACTGTTGAGCCTATAGCTGGTGTTGCTATGGGTATGGTTAGCGAGGGTGACAAATACTCTATCTTATCTGACATCATGGGTCTTGAGGATCATGATGGAGATATGGACTTTAAAGTTGCTGGATCTAAAGATGGTATCACTGCAATGCAGATGGATATAAAACTTGGTGGTATCTCTTTACAAGTTTTAAAAGAGGCACTTTACCAAGCTAAAGAAGCAAGATCACACATCATTGACATAATGTTAGAAGCTGAAGCTAACATAGAGATAGATGAATCAAACCTTCCAACTCAAGATATATTTAACATAAACCCTGATTTTATAGGTGATGTTATAGGTCAAGCAGGTAAAACAATTAGAGAGATTATTGAGAAGTTTGAAGTTGCTATAGATATAGATAAAAAAGATGGTAAAGTTAAACTATCTGGTAACTCTAAAAAAGGTGTTGCTGGAGCTAAAGAGCATATAAACGGAATCATCTCTAACTCAAAAGCAAAACCAACTTACCAAGTTGGAGATGTAGCTGATGGTGTAGTTAAAAAAATAGTTGATTTTGGTGCATTTATAGAGCTTGAGGGTGGTGTTGATGGTTTACTACACATCTCAAAAGTATCTGATCAAAGAGTTGAAAGAGTATCTGACGTTTTAAGCGAAGGCGAAAAAATCAAAGTTGAAATCTTAGAGTTTAAAGGGAATAAAATCTCTTTAGGTAGAGCTTAATCTACCTTTCAAGCTTTTGCTTGAAACTTTACAATGAATAAATATCTAATACTATTAAACCTACTTTTTACCTCAACAATATATGCAAATAACATAGACTATACCTCAATATATGCATCTCTTAAAAAAGACTCTTATTCATATAACTATTTACCAAAAAAACTACAAAAAAATAAAGATATTGCAATGTTTGACTCGTTACACCTCTCCTGAGGTGTAATGCATATAAATGTTAAAATTACCAAAATATACGAAGTGATTATTGGATAAAAGGTGGGTTTACACAGTTTATTTTACGGTCTCTTTTTAAGTTATCTTTGTTTTGTGAAAACTTAATGA
>WFNF01000169.1 GCA_015488775.1 Helicobacteraceae bacterium | reverse complement strand
AGCTTCTGGTACTGAATGGATTTGGGGTGCTGACTTAGCAAATGGATATGGTACTACGGACTTTGCATGGAAAGATAATGCAGACGCAAGAGGTCAAATATATTCTACATCAAATGCACCAGTTGCGGTGCTTCTGGGTGCGCATCGGGACTATGGTGTCAATGCTGGTTCTCGTGCCTCGGGTTGGAGCAATTATGTTTGGAGCTCGAACTGGATCATTGGTTCTCGTTTCGCTTGTGACCACTTGGAACTTGTGTAGCGAACGGAAGTGAGCGGATAGATGAAACAGACTCCTAAAAACTTGATTATCATTGAAAAATATGAAGAGTTCGTAAACTATACTTATCCAGTATTGCAAAATATACCTCGAAAACATGGTGTAGTTAAAGAGCGAATTTTACTTATAATCTTTGAACAAGTGGAGCTGTTTTACAAGGCTTTAAAATCAGGTCAAAAATCTAAACTCTATGAGGCTGATAGCAACTTAGCAAGTATTAGATTTTATCTGAGATTTTTAGCAAATGATAAAAGAAAACTTATAAGCCAAAAGCAACATCAAACAGCAGGTATTAAACTTGCAGAGGTTGGAAAAATTTTGCATAGTTGGATTACAAAGGGCAAACAAGATAGCGGTGCTTCTGGGTGCGAATCGTGACAATGGTGTCAATGCTGGTTCTCGTGCCTCGAATTGGAACAATTATGTTTGGAACTCGAACTGGAACATTGGTTCTCGTTTCGCTTGTGAGTATGAAATTTAAGAATTTTGCTCTCGTAGTTAGTCAAGGCTTCTACGGAGCGACCTTAGAAATATGGTCAGCTTGTTTGTCCTACTTCGGTAAATACATTGAGAGGTTTGTAAAAGTTAGAGTAGCTTTAAAAGTGAAAGAACAAGACAACACACAAAGGTTAATAATGGGTAAAAGATATAAAAATCTTTTTGAAAAAATAGTTGATATTGACAACATAAGGCTAGCATATAAAAAAGCCTTAAAAGGTGGGAATAGATACACGGCTGGGCATTTAAAGTTTAAGGAAAATTTGGAAGCAAATCTTTTTCTTTTACAAGAACAATTAAAAAATGAAACTTATGAGCATGGTCGATACCATACTTTTAAAGTGTATGAACCCAAAGAGAGATTAATAGCCTCATTACCTTTTAGAGATAGAGTAATTCAACACGCTATAAACAACATTGTTGAGCCTATCTTTGAAAATATGTTTTATAAAACTTCTTATGCTTGTAGATCAGACAAAGGCACTCATAAGGGTGTTAAAGATGTTCAATCAAAAATAAGAAAACTATCTAAAACTGGAACTGTTTATTATCTAAAAATGGACTTCTCAAAATATTTTCATTCAATAGATTTAAAGATATTGTTTGTTGAGATTGAGAAAAAAATAAGTGATAAAAAAGTATTAGTTTTACTTAGAAAATTTGCAAGTGATAATAAAGTAGGTATTCCTATTGGTAATTTACTGAGTCAATTATTTGCAAATATTTACGGTCATATATTTGATAGATTTATCAAAACTAAAATCAAAGCTAGATATTACTTTAGATACATGGACGATACAGTTATTTTATGTAATGACAATTTTAATTTAAGACGAACTCAAAAGCTACTAAAAATATTTAGCAAGTTTTACATGAAGTTAAAGTTTAGCCATTGGTGTATTAGCTCAATATCTAAGCCTTTAAACTTCTTAGGTTACAGAATTACTGAGAGTTATAAGCTCATAAGAAAAGATAGTGTTGTTCGTGCAAAGCGAAAAATAAAAAAGTACAAAAAACAAAATGATATAACTAAGTTAAAGCTATTTTTAGCCTCGTGGGGTGGTCACTTAAAAAGTGCCGATAGCTGGAACTTAGTTAAATTCATAAATCAAGAGGAGCAATTATGCAAGATGAAATTAGTGTTAAACCGTTAGTGGATATATTAAGTGAGCAACTTAAAGAAAGAGTTGTTATGAGTGGAAGTGGGTATGTGCTATTCGATAGTAAAATCAGGGTTAAACAAAGTGATGTAGACACTGCAATTTCTGAGCAATCAGTGCTATATATGAAAGAGCTACAGGATAATAAACTATCAGAACTAGAAATAGCTTACAACAATGCTAACTTTTTAGATATAGCTTATATGAAAACAACTTTCCAAGCAAATAAAAAGAGTCAAGATCTAATCACAGGCATTCTAGCAGGTGGAGCAGTACCGAGTAACTTTACTTGGAGAGATAAACTGAATGTAGATGTATCTATGACATTTGCAGAGTTCCAAGGGCTATCACAAGATATTGTAGCAAGAGGACAAGTAAATTGGACTAAGTTTCAAGATTTGAAAGCTAAAGTGAAACTAGCTAAAAAACAAGCTGATTTAGATTTGGTAGTCTGGTAGATGATGGCAATATGTTTAAAATAATAAAAAAAACAATGAAAGACTGGAGAAATAATGCCGCACAATAATTTTAGCGATATGGACTTATTATCTACTCTAATTGCAACGCTAGCTGGAGTTTGGGGGGCGATAATTTCGTTTTCAAGACGAGACATTAAGGAGTTTAAAATGCTTAAAAAGATAACTCTATTTTTTATGGATATGTTCGTAAACATAGGGCTTACTCTTCTTGTCTATCTAGGGATGGTAGGCTATGGAATCAATGACCTGCTAGCAGTTGCAGTGAGTGGGTTTATGGGACATCAAGGCACTAGGAGTTTTTATTTAGTAGAGTTGATAATAACAGAAAAACTTGGTGCAAAGAAAACTTATGACACCATAAAAGCTGAAGAGGAGAATAGAAAATGATACCAATAATAGGTGATTTAATAGGAAAAGTAGTTGACGCAGGTACAAGCATGATCAAGTCATATTTTCCACCAGACTTAAGCCCTGAGCAAAAAGCAAAGTTAGAAGCAGGTTTGCAGGCTTATCAACTTGAAATGAGTAAGCAAATGAATGACTATTCAAAGACTGTGATTGAGTCTCAAAGTAAGATTATTCAAGCTGAGGCAAATAGTGGTAGTTGGTTAGCTCAAAACTGGAGACCTGTAACAATGTTAGTCTTCGTGTTTATAATAGCTAATAACTACATCATATACCCATATTTGAGTATGTTTACAGATAAGGCTACTATGTTACAAATTCCTGACGATATGTGGCAACTTTTAAAACTTGGTTTAGGTGGTTATGTAGTTGGAAGAAGTGTTGAAAAATCAGTAAAAGCATATACTGAGGGTAAAAAAAATGTATGAATCAGAATTTTTCACAGTAAAAGAGCAAAGTTGTCCATGTGGATGTAATGCAAAAGTAAACCAAGACACTTTAAAAAAGTTTGACAATCTTAGAAAAGAGTTTGGCAAGCCTATTTACATGGAACAAATGGCTACATGTAAAGAGCATAGCCTTAGTATAGGTCGAAAAGAAACAAGTACCCATATAGACAACGGAAGCGGTAGCCATGCAGGGGATGTAAAGCACAAAACTTTTAAATTAAAAGAGGATTATTTTAATCTTATTAGATGTGCCGTTAAAGTTGGTTTTACTGGGTTTGGACAAGGTGCTTTTTGGGTAGGAGCTGGTAGCGATAAAAGATTTCATATAGATGATAAAAGAAGCTCAACAGGAGATTTTAGAAGTTGGGCTTATGGAATAAGCAAGGAGTAGCAAAATGAAAAATATAACTCAAAATCTTTCTCTGGCAGCGATTGGAAGGGTTAACAATGTTCAAGCACTTATAGACAAACTCAACAATACTACTGTTGGTGGTATAAACAGTCGTATAGATGGACATGGTGTTTTACTCGCCCTTATACATACAAAGATAAATACTCTTGCATCACTCTTTGGTATTGTATTTAATGCAGATGGAACACTTAACAGTGAAGCATATACTACACATACACATAGCTTTATAGACTCAACTATAACTGATACAGCAGATGGAACTGGTATAAAAAAAGATACAACTAAAACAACAACAGGAGTGAAATAATGTCAATAGTAACAACTGCACTTAGCACGATTTATGATGAGTTTTTAACAAAGGGTTTAGAAAAACTACACGAGTTACAAAAAGAAACTGAAATGGAAAATGAGTTTTTAGCAACTGCAAGCAGTAATATTATAGTCGGTGCAATGCAAAATAGTATACAAGCTTATGAGTCTTTAAAAAGAGGACTGCTTATTGATAAGCAAATAGTTACTGAAACAAACAAAGCACTTGATATAGTAAGTACAACGACTGTACGAAATGCACAATCTACACAAGACTTACTCAACAAAGCAAGTGAGAAAGCTCGTATTGATGAGCAAACAGCACTT
>WFNF01000168.1 GCA_015488775.1 Helicobacteraceae bacterium | reverse complement strand
TTGGATGCCCATGCTTATCTAAAACATATACTTACTCAGCTTCCTATTTATGAAGCTGAGGGAAAAAATATTGAGGAATTGCTACCTTGGAATGTGGAACTGAGTTAAAACTGTTCACTTTGCTAGATGGGGTTTACTTGGTGCTTACGAAAAATAATATTATTAGCTCACTCACTTTATAAAAATGATGAGAAGTATGATGAAAACAGATACTTGAAATTCACTCAAGTTAAAGAGGATGAAGATATGAAATAATTGCTGATTTTTAAGTAGTTTGAAAGGTGGAAACTCCCAATATTAAAATTGGGAATGTTTTAACAATAGAAATATTTGTATGAATTACCAAGCTGGAGCTTGGGAACTAGCTTAGTTCATAAGATAGATAGAGTTAACCACCTATTGCAGTTAAAATACAAAACCTACACGAGCCATGTAGCGTCTATCTGAGTTAGATAAATCTTCATCAAATGGATTTGGTCCATGCTCCTCTGCGTATGTTGCAAGATTGATATCTATAGCTGTTAATCTTATATGTAAACCAGCAGTGTAAGAACCTTGATAAAGTCCAAGATTTAGATCTGTACCTATCCACATATTGTCTATTAGTCCTAAAGATGCACCCATTCTTAAGTGTTTGAAAAAGTTACTATCATTAGCACCTTTTAATGTTCCATCAGAGTTTAAAAAATAGATTTGGTTAGCATTAAAGATATCTACATAATCTATAGCAACTATTAAAGACTCGATATACTTAACCTCAGGAGATATTGCTGCACCTATGTTTACCGTTGTAAGGTTAGGATTTGCTGCACTTTCTCTAACTGGTAAGCTTATATTTGAATCAACTAAATATGAATTTGGATTTATAAATGGATCCATGCTTATATTTCCAATACCCATAATACTAAGTCCTACAGATGGTCTTAAAAAAACCTCTGGCATACGGTAGTTTACACCTAAATCAAAAGATAGATTCATATTTTCTGATGTAAATTTAGCAAGGGTGTCGTTGATTATACTGTCTGAATTTGAGTTTAGAAAATCTAATGCTTGTGAGGCTGTTAAATCGCCGTCTGCAGAGTATCTTGATTTTAGGTTTGTACTAAGTCCAACATCAAGATTACCATTGATTATCTCTGGAATACCAAGGTTCTCAAATGTGTGTGAAACGCCACCAAAAAAATCTAACTCAGCTCCTGTTTGAAGAGAAATTATAGAACTTGTTGGACCAACAGCAGTGTGTGGAACAAATGCTGCATGTTCAGAGATTAAAAAACCTACACTCCAAGCTAAGAAGTCGCTATGTTTTGAAACCGCATTATATATTGTTATGTCTTCTGAAAAAATTTGACCAGCATATTTATTTGCAAAATCGTTTATGCCAGGTATATCGTTAGTATCTAAGCTTGAAGCTTCATTTCCAGCTTCATAAAAACCATTGCTAGCTTCAACTCCGATAAGTGGTACTTCAACAACTAAACCATCGCTTTTTTTAATGCTAGAGAGTCCTGCTGGATTATGAAAAATAGATGAGCTATACCCACCAACTGCAATATTAGCTCCACCCATACCCATAATGCGTGGATCTTTATATATATAAGATTGACCAGATAGTATCCCAGCAGCGTAAGCTGAGACACTTAGTAAAGATAGCGTAGTAGATAATTTTAGTAGTTTCATTTTAGCCCCTTTTTTATTTTCCAGCGCTCTGGCTGTTTAGATAGTTGATTAAATCTTGCTCTGTTATAGTTGTGCTTGTATTGCCATCAGTTCTACTATCAATAATCTGTTGTTTATAATCATCAACTGGATTAGTAGAGTTTGCATCACCACTATCTGGAATAAATGCAGATATAGTATCTAATCCACCATTTAAAGTATCCAGAATAATATCTGTTGTTGCTAACTCATTATCATCTGCCGATTGTGATACTGGACATGCGTAACAATCAGTATTGTTAGCTGTGTCACATTTTACAAAGCTTACACTACAGTTTCCATCTGTGATTATATTTGATCTAGCTGGATTTAAATCTTCTGCTTTTTTAATGCTTACAAGGTAGTAAGTAGTCTCTGACTTTGTAGAATTTGCATCGTAGCCAGTCACTACATGTATAGGTTCATACTCTCTACCACTATCAAAAGTTGTATTTGTATCTAGGTAAGCATGTTGTTTGAGGGCACACTCATAATAAGTTCCATTCTCATCATTTTTATATGCAAGTGGAGTGTTTCCTGGTAAATTACTAGACTTTATTGAGTACTCTAAAGCACATGTTATAGCCTGTGCAGCAGCACCCTTTTCTTCAATGCTTAAATCTGGATTTAAAAAAGTTCCAATATCCAAACCATTAGACAACAAAGACAAACTTGAAGCAGTTTTCATAATAGTTGAAAGACCTATAAATAAACATGTAGCTTTTTTACCAGAGTCAAAGTCAGGATTTTGCAGTGTATCTGCCGAACAGTCATCTTTCCACTCATCACCAACCCAAAAAGCAACTTTAAAGTTTGTTAAGGCTTTATCTAAGTCACTTAAATCTATATCTTTAAATTTATCAAGTAAAGCAGATGGGTCATTTAATGCTGAAGAAGCATTTGTATCGTTACTTCCATTAGCTAAATCAACTAATGTTTTCAGATTAAAACCAGCACGTGAAAGATAAGCAGATCCAAGAGCAAGATTTGCATCTTTATCTTTATATGCTGTATTGCAGTTATTAGATGATTCCATAAGTTTAATGGCCTTATCTGCTCCCACCTCACCTTGGTCTAAGTATGTTTCAACTTTATATCTACAATCTCTATCCTCACTATTAACATCACATCCACCTAGGATGATCAAAGATGTTGCAAGTATCGCTAAATATCTCTTTTTCATAATTAATCCTTTTTAGATTTTTATACTATCATAATTAAATTTACTAAACGTTTAGTAAAAGAAATATATTGTAACATAAACTTTAATAAATTTGATTTTAGATATAATAATTTAATAAAAAAAATTATGAAATATTAAGTAAAAGTAATATTAAGAGGTAGATTTGAACAATTTATATATAGAGTATCGTGATCCATTATTTGGAATTATTGTATTTTTTTCTTTGGTATTTTTTATTTCATTAACATCTTATTGGTGGGGAAGATATAAAAATAGTTCTGATAAAGAGGAGATGGATAACTTTTTTAAAAAATTTCACACACTACCAAATGATGATGAATTAAAAAATCTTTTACAACTTGAAGATATATCTTTTAAGTCTTGGATACTACTCTCAAATGCTTTTTTTCAGAACTCTGAATATGAAAAGACTATAGAGATTTATCAACATCTTTTACTTCAAGATATAGATATAAATGATAAAAGAGATATTATGCTTCTTTTAGGAAAAACTTACTACAAGGCTGGTTTTTTAGAACGCTCAAAACAGATTTTTTTAGAGATACTTAGAAAGATGCCTAGAACAACGGATGCTCTTAAATATTTACTTTTAGTTTATGATCAGTTAAAAGATTACAAAAGTGCCATGGATGTTATAGAACCTTTGGTTGAACTTGATTGTAATGTAGATAATGAGTTGCTTTACTTAGCTTTGATGTTAATCATAAATGATACTAAGCTATCTCAAAATGAAAAAGAGAAAAAAGTTGCCGAATTTTATCAAGTAAATAAAGTGTTAAGTTATACCGTTTTATCTTATCTGTTTAAATCAAATGTAAAACTTGCATGGAGTTTACTTGATCAGTCTCAATGTGAAAAGATTATGGATATTTTATATAATATTAAAGATGAGGATTTAGATTTAGATATAATTTCAAACAATAAATTTTTGCGTGAGTTATATACTGCAAAAGGTAGTTTGAATTTAGAGGAATCAAGTGATATCTTCGAATTAGATATATTGATAAAATTAGATAAAAATGTTGCTAATTTAACTTTTGAGTATATGTGTAGAGATTGCAAAATAACACAACCCTTTGTGTTCCACAGATGCTCAAACTGTCATAGTATTGACACACTTGAGAGTGTCCCAGTTTTAAGTAAAGCTTACGATAAAGAGCAATACTTTTCATTTTAGGGCACCTCTAAAAACCCTAGTACCCCTCAGAGGGAAGAAAAAAAGATGAGATTTTGTAAAAGCTTTTATGAGTCATAGCCGTAGCTATGGCGATTAAAAGTTTCACAAAATATCATTTAGTGATATTTTTGCATTGAGCTTTAGCTCTTATATGAAATATCGCTTTTTTTATCCCTCCCTTTGGGCATTACATAGGAGCTTACACTCTGCGTTAATCTTTTTCGACTTAGCTTTGGCTAGGTCTTCAAAAGATTGCCTTGATTGTAAACTCCTATGTAATGCTGAGGGGCACTAGGGTTTTTAGAGGTGCCCTTTAAAAACAACAGTCAAAAATCTATATAATAGAGTTTTTAGTGTTGTTTCCAGATATTTAGGAAATATTTATGAAAGATAAAAAAGATTTAGAAAAAAGCTTAGGTTTTATTTATGAAAACCAAGCCTTACTTGATGAAGCGTTAACCCATAAAAGTTTTAAAAAGCCTTACGATAATGAAAGGTTAGAGTTTTTAGGTGACGCTGTTCTTGACTTAGTTGTTGGAGAATATCTTTATAAAAAATACCCAAACTATGATGAGGGTAAACTCTCAAAACTTAGAGCATCTTTAGTAAATGAAGAGGGTTTTACTAAGTTAGCAAATCATCTAAAGCTTGGTGATTATATATATCTATCAAATGCAGAAGAGAACAACAATGGTAGAATTAAACCATCACTTTTATCTAATGCTTTTGAAGCAATAATTGGCGCTATGTACCTTAGCTCATCTTTACCTAAAGTTGAAGAGATAGTTATAAGACTTCTTGAAGAGGTTTATCCAGATATGAGTTTGGAAAATCTTTTTAAGGATTATAAAACAACTCTTCAGGAGTTAACTCAAGCTAGATTTGGTTCAACTCCTGAGTATAAACTTGTAGGTTCTCGTGGTCCTGATCACCTAAAAGAGTTTGAAATAGCTGTTTGTATAGAAAATAAAGAGTATGCAAGAGCCTTAGGTAAAAGTAAAAAGATAGCACAACAAATCTCAGCAGAGATAGCTTTAAAGAAACTTCAAGAGAGTAAAAAATGAATAAATTTGGTGTAAAGTTCTCTTATACAACTTTTGGTGAGTCCCATGGTAAGGCACTTGGTTGTGTTGTAGATGGGGTTCCCGCGGGTATAGAGATAGATGAGCAGTTTTTACAAGCTGAACTAAATAGAAGAAAACCTGGTCAAAATGAGTTTGCGACACAAAGAAAAGAGGATGATGAGGTTGAAATCTTGTCTGGAACTTTTGAGGGTAAAAGTACAGGTACACCTATAGCTATGGTTATCTTTAACAAAAACCAAAAGTCTCGTGATTATACAAATATAAAAGATGTTTTTCGGCCAGGGCATGCAGATTTTACATACTTTCATAAGTATGGCATAAGAGACTACAGAGGTGGTGGAAGAAGTTCAGCTAGAGAAACTGCAGCAAGAGTTGCCGCTGGTGCAATAGCTAAGATGATGTTACAAGAGTTAAACATAGAGATTAAAAGTGCTACTTATGCTATAGATGGTATAGAGTGCGAGAACATAGATTTTGAGTATGCTAAAACATCCCCAATCTATAGTGGAGATAAAAACAAAGATAAAGCTCAACAAGATGCTATAAGTGAAGCTAAAAAGGTTCATGACTCTGTTGGTGGAGTTGCCTTAGTGAAGATACAAAATCTTCCAATAGGTTTAGGTGAGCCACTTTACCATAAACTAGATTCCACTTTAGCTGAAGCTATGATGGGGATAAATGCAGTAAAGGCAGTTGAGATAGGTGAGGGTGTAAAAGCTTCATCTCTTAAAGGCTCTCAAAACAATGACGCAATAACAAATGATGGTTTTGTAACAAACCATAGTGGTGGAACTTTAGGTGGTTTAAGTAATGGCGATGATGTAGATATAAAAGTACATTTTAAACCAACTCCATCTATCTTTATAAGTCAAAAAACTATAGATACCCATAATGTTGAGCAAGACTTTTCACTAAAAGGA
This sequence comes from Helicobacteraceae bacterium, assembly GCA_015488775.1. GTDB lineage: Bacteria > Campylobacterota > Campylobacteria > Campylobacterales > Sulfurimonadaceae > WFNF01. Next base: position 5,978 of record WFNF01000168.1, on the reverse strand, counting down.
AGACACGATCCATGTGTTGCTATAAGAGGAAGTATAGTTGCAGAGTCGATGGCTGCTTTAGTTATAGCAGATCTTATACTTCTTAATATGGGTTCAAAAATGAGTGGAGTTAAAGCTTATTATAATGCCTAAGGGATTTGGAAAGAACTATTTTACTTTAGCTGCTATACAGATGGTCTCTAGTGAGCAAAAACTTAGCACCATAGCTTCAAATGTAAATGAATCACATACTTTTATCTCTTTAGCTAGAGATTTAGATGAGCCCTTAGATATAGATGAACTCTCTTCACTAGAAGAGTTTTCTTTATCTAAGCCATCTCGTGCTTTACATTGTAACTGTTACTACAAAAAGATTACAAAAAATCTTATAGAAAACTACCCACAACAACAACTAAATATACTAACTTATAAATTTACAAACTCCGTATCATCCCCTCCAATATAGTGTTATCAAGCAAACCAACAAATTAAAATTAAAAAAATAAGGAAAAAAATGAAAAAATTATCATTAATCACAATATTGGCACTAAGTGCTTATGCAGGTCAAAGCGTAGAGTTGAAACCTTTAGAGATTCGTTCAAACATCTCTTCAAGTACAGAGTTAGACACAACAAAAGATGTTGAGATATATACAGCAAAGCAGATAGATGAATCTCACTCTATAGATGTAGCAGAGTTTTTAGATAAACATACTTCTGTAAATATTGCACCAAATTATGGAAACAAATTTGCACCAAGAATTACTATGAGAGGTTATTCAAACTCAAATATTGTAATTATAGTTGATGGTAGAAGATTAAACTCTATAGATTCTGCTCCACAGATACTATCTAGTATAGATGTAAATAACATAGAGCTTATAGAGATTACTAAAAGTTCAGGTGTTGTTTTTAATGGAGACAATGCAAGTGGTGGTGTTATAAACATAACAACAAAAGAGGGTGTTAAAAAAGAGTTAATGCTTTATGGTGGCTCTTTTGGACAAGCAAGTGGTAATGTTATATATGTAGATAACACAGATACCTTATCTTATAATGTTGGAGCATCTTTTTTTAGAGAAGATGGATATAAAAAGATAAATAGTGCAGGTCAAACAAATAAAAGCTCAACAAAAAATGCAAATGCTAAACTAGCTTACTCTCCAAGAGAGGATTTAGAGTTAAGATTAAATGGTGCATATAATGAGTCATACATTAAGTACCCTGGGATTTTAAGTTTAGATGAGTATTTTCAAAATGCAAATCAAGCTGGAGTAAAAGAAAATTTTAACAAACAAAACTTTAAAACTTTTAATCTTGGAACTGGTGTTACTTATGAGATCAATGATGATTTAGAACTTGTGGCTGATTATTTTTATGAAAACAAAGAGTCAGAGTTTATTGTAAGCAACAATATAATGAAATACAATACAAATATTTTTAAAACATATTTAAAGTATGAAGCAGACAATCTATCTGTAATATTTGGTGCTGATGGAACTTATGGAACAAGATCTCAAGATGCTTCAAAATATAATTTAGAAAATACAATGACTAAACACAATTATGGTGTTTTTGCAGATGCTAGTTATAAACTAGATAGCTCTAAATTCCATTTAGGTTATAGATTTGAGGGTGTTAAGTATAAGTATGAGCCTAAAGATGCAGAAAATTTAGAATCAACAACTAATCTAAATGGTCTTGAAGCTGGTTACAGTTATGTTTTTAACAAAAGTAATTCACTATTTGCTAGTTACGCTTTAGCTTTTGAAACACCAAACCTTGATACATTTTTTAAGGCTGAGTACGATAGTAGTTATAATTTTAAAGGTATGAAGTTTAATGAGATTATAGACCCAATGACCTCTAATACTGTAACATTAGGTTATAACTTTATAAAAAATGACTATAAACTTAGAGCATCTGTATTTTACGCTGCTCTTAAAAATGAGATATTTTTTAATCCAGCAAACTATGAAAATACAAATATTGATCAAAGTAACAAATATGGTTTAGAACTTTTAGAAACATGGATTGCTAATGAAAAATTTGATGCAACTTTTGTGTATAACTATACTAAATCTACCATAGTAAAAGAGAATGGTGTTGTTGATGGTTATGATTCTAGTTTTGCACCTATAAAAATACCATTTGACTATGCAGATAATACTCTACCTTTAACTCCTGAGCACACTTTAAAGTTTGTATTTAATATGCACCCAAACAAATACACAACTCTAAATTTAACTCAAACTTACAGATCTGAGGCTTACGCTGCAAATGATTTCAATAACAATTTTACTCAAAAACAAGATGCTTTCTACTCAACAGATATTGGGGCAAACTATAAAAGAGATTCTTATGAAGTATTTGCTAAAGTAAACAATCTGTTTAACCAAAGAAATGGTATATGGGTTAGAAATGATGCTATATATACATATAATTCATCTATAACTGCATTAGCAGGGTTAAAATACAAATTTTAGGACTATAACTTGATAAAAACATTACAAGATTCTAAAGAGGTAAGGTTTTTAAGTGGCAAGGCAGATTTTCTGCTTTGTGCAAGTGTAACAAAAACTTGCAATATAAAAGGGATAACTCAAGCTGGGATACCTGGAAAAATTGAGCTTACACCAACTTTAGATGCAGAGTTTTTAAGCACTGGTAGAGTGTTTTCGTTAGAGGATTTAGCTGAAACAGCTAGTGGGATACCAACTCCAGCTCTTTTAACCAAAGCAGTTTCAAACCTTGTTGGCTTTAATGATATAAAGATTTTAGATTTAGGTATGAGTGTAAAACCTAAGTTAGATAATTTGGTAGATTTTGGTATAGAAAGCTCTGTTGATATAAGCAGCGATGAGTGTTTTGATGCTAAGAGTGTTTTTGAAAAGGGTGTAGCTTACGCTAAAAGATATAAAAGTGATTGTGATTATATAATTGTAGCTGAATCAACCCCATCAGGCACAACAACCGCAGCAGCTAGCGCAAAGGTTTTGGGTTATGACTCTACACTTTTTGCTTCATCTTTTAAAGATTCTCCACTAAAGATAAAAGATGAGGTTATACAAAAAGCTATAAAAAAGATAAAACCAAATATGGGGATTTTTGAAAAACTTGGGTGTGTTAGCGATAACACCTTGATGTTTGTAGCTGGTTTTGTTTTAGAGATATCTAAACGCTATAAAGTGGTTTTAGGTGGTGGAACACAGATGGCTTCTGCACTTTTAATAGCCTCAAAAATAGCCTCACTAAGACAACTACATCATGATCATAGAAACATCCATTTAGCTACAACAGCTTGGATAGCAAAAGATGGCTCTAGCGATATAAATAAACTGCTATCAAACTTAGATTTTAATGTAAAAGCTTTTTATGCAGATTTTTCCTACTCAGATGCAAAAATACCAGTTTTAAAACTTTATGATGAGGGTGAAGCAAAAGAGGGTGTTGGTGCTGGTAGTGCTCTTTGTGTAGCTTTTGAAGCTGGTGTATCTCAATCACAAATCACAGCTGAGGTTGAGAGGATGATGATGGAGATAGGAGATTAAAACTTTAGTTTTAGGTGGCATAAAAAGTGGAAAATCTGCTTTTGCACAAAAATATATATTAGATAATACATCTTCTAAACCAATATATCTAGCAACAAGTGAGTTTATAGATGATGAGATGAGTGAGCGCATTTTAGAGCATAAAAAAAATAGAAAAGATAGTTTTATAACTTTTGAAGAGCCTTTAAAAATCAAGAAAATCATTAACAATGCACAAACTTATGTATTAGTTGAGTGTGTAAGTATGTGGATAAACAATATGCTTTATCATCAAAAACCTAAAGACAAAATCTTTAAAACCATAAAAGAGATACTTAGTTTAGATAAAGATATAGTTTTTGTGCTAAATGATGTTTCATGTTCTGTAATAGGCGCAAGTAAAGAGGTAAGAGAGTTTGTAGATGTAAATGGCATAGTCTCTCAAATCTTAGCTAAAGGTTGTGATGAGGTTTACTTTTTAAGAGCAGGTTTAGAGCAAAAATTAAAATAAATCTAAAGCATTTGCGAGGCTGAAGCCTCACCTCCAAGAGATAGATAAACATCACCATCACTGGAGGTGGGACTTCAGTCCCGCTTTTAAGCAAATCTAACGCATTTGCGAGGTGAAGCCTCACTTCCAAGAGATAGATAAACATCACCATCACCGGAGGTGGGACTTCAGTCCCGCTTTAAAACAACTCTAACGCATTTGCGAGGCTGAAGCCTCACTTCCAAAATAGAGAAAAACTACACTAACTTGACTCGTTACACCTCAGAGGTGTAATGAGGAAATAGCTAATAAACAATTTTATATTTTATATTACGACCAGCTGTTTTTTCCACCTGCTTTAAACAACCAAGTGAAACCAACTCTTGAATATCTCTATAAGCTGTTGGCTTTGATACTTTTGTCATACTAATATATTTTTTTGTACTTAAATCTCCCTCGAAACCATCTTTACCATACTCTAAAAGTTTATTTAGCACTTTAATCTGTCTTGAGTTTAGTTTTTCTTGATCTATATTATTCCAAAACTTTGCTTTTTGTACTACAATATCTAGCTTTTTTAAACCAAGATTTATAGAGGTATTTAACACTTTAATGTGCCAGTATATCCACTTTGTGAAGTCATACTCTCTATTGTAAAGTAGATTTTGACTTTTCTCTAAGGTTTCATAGTAAGTTTTTTTATCAAGCTGTATAGCTGAAGAGATAGAGAAGTATTTGTACTCAAGATTTAAGCCTTTTGAGAGTATATAATCAGCAATAAGTCGTGCTACTCTACCGTTACCATCATCATATGGGTGAATACTTACAAACCATATATGTGCTTTTGCACTTTTTATATATATATTTTCTTTAGAATTGTTAACATAATTTAGTAGTTTTTCTATATCTTTTGAGATTGCATTTGAAGGGGGTGCTTTGTAGTGTACTTTTTGTTTAGTATGTGCACCTGAGACCACTTCCATATCATCATAATCACGAAACACTCCTACTTTTATTTCATTGCTAAACAATGAGGTGTATCCAGCTGAAAAAAGTGCTGAATGCCATTTGTGAAGACGAGTTAGAGTTAAATTTGTATGGTTCAAAGTTGTATCCATAAGAAGTACTGTTAGAGCATCAGTGTGGTGTGTAGAGCTATCTTCCCCAAGAGTAAAACTATTATCTAGTTGTTTTCGTACAGATGATCGAACACTTTCATAGTTAAGCAACTCCCCCTCTATGGCATTAGTAGATATAATCTCCTCTATCATAGTATCTATCATAATATTAGTTTCTTTACCCTTATTCAATATAGAAAGAAGTGCAGACAATTTACCTAACTTTTTTGAAGTCTCATCTATGATATCTAAAAGATTTTCAGCTTTGTAAGGAAGTTGTGGATATCTCTCATACTCCCATAGCCATTTTTTCATTTTTATTATCCTAATGATACGATTATTTATACTAATCGTATCATAAATTTATACGATTAACAAGTGTAATGGTATAGATTTGTAAATTTATTTTATTTTATAATGGAAATTGGATGTTAGTTTTATCTAAAAAACTAAGTCTCGTTGAAGATCTGCTTAGATGTAACAAGGAGAAGTAGTTTCAGCAATAAAAAAGTTTCATCGTTCACATTTAAAATATAATGTTATAATAGTAACATGAACACTTTAGACACAATAAAAAAAGATATTATCACTAGATTAAAACCGTTGCACTTAGATAAAATAATTTTATTTGGTAGCTACGCTAATGGTACTCAAACACAAGATAGTGATATTGATTTATGTAGTCACAAAAGATGAGTTTATCCCTCAAAGTTTTCCTCGTTCCACCTCTCCTGAGGTGGAATGCATACCTTAAGTTAAAACAGATTAAAATACTCAAATGGGAAGAAGTAGATATAAAATATATGAACCAACACACCCTCATTTTGTAACTTGCACTATATTGCATTGGTTGCCAATATTT
>WFNF01000167.1 GCA_015488775.1 Helicobacteraceae bacterium | reverse complement strand
TCAGAGATAAAAAGTTTAGTAGAGCATCTTTATTTACATATTCGTATGAGTAATCTTGCATATATATCCCATAAATTTTATTAAACAAATTTTATCTTAATAATGTTAATTTCACTTTATAAATCCACCTAAAATTATTATTATTTATTTAATATAAAAAAGTGATGCAATATTTACTACATTAAGAATATTTTAATATTATTTAAGATATAATTCGCTTCTACACAATTTGTGGCCCCATCATCTAATGGTTAGGATTCATGGTTTTCATCCATGCCATAGGAGTTCAAATCTCCTTGGGGTCACCAACTTTAATTATATAATCTAATCAACACTTTACTTCATCTTTCAATATCAAAGCAAAAGATAAAAACTTATAAACTAAAACTACTTATTATTCAGATAAATAAATATAAAGCTTTTATGTAACTAAAAATTAACCCTTTTTTGATATGATTTTAAAAAATTTAGGAGTAGTGATGTTACGTTTTGCGCCAAGTCCTACGGGCGATATGCACATTGGAAACCTAAGAGTTGCACTTTTTAACTTTATCATGTCTAAACAACTTAATGAAGAATTAATTATTCGTATTGAAGATACAGATAAAGAGAGAAATATTGAGGGTAAGGACAAAGAGATTCTTGATGTATTAAATCTTTTTAATATAGAGTATTCTCAAGTTATACATCAAAGTTCACATGTAAAATTTCATAGAAATTTTGCTATAGCCTTAATGCATGATAAAAAAGCCTTTAACTGTTTTTGTAGTACTGAACAACTTGAGATGGATAAAAAAGAGGCTAAAGAGAAAAAGATAGCTTATAGATATTTAGGTCGTTGTGAAAACTTACCTGCTGATCAAGTTATAGATAATATGGCTCCATTTACAGTTAGACTAAAAAAGCCTCTGAAGAGTGTAAGTTTTACAGATAAAGTAAAAGGAAAACTTACTTTTGAACCTAACGATATAGATTCTATTATTATCTTAAGACAAGACAAAAATCCGACTTATAACTTTGCTTGTGCATGTGATGATATTTTAAATGATATTAGTTTAGTTATAAGAGGTGAAGATCATGTATCAAATACACCAAAACAGATAGCTATAAGAGACGCTTTAAAATATGAAAAAAAGATTGAGTATGCTCATCTACCAATCATACTAGATACGAATGGTCAAAAGATGAGTAAAAGAGATAACGCTTCAAGCATTAAATGGCTTTTAAGTGAGGGTTTTTTGCCAGAAGCTATCTCAAATTATTTAATATTAATAGGAAATAAGCCTCCTGTTGAAGTTTTTACTCTTAAAGAGGCTTTAGAGTGGTTTGATCTTTCAAAGATATCTAAATCTCCAGCTAAATTTGATATAGATAAGCTAAGATTTTTAAATCGTGAGCATATGAAAAGGCTAGATAACAAAGAGTTATCTCGTTATGTTGGTTTTGCTGATGATGAGATAGGTGCTTTAGCAAAAATATATATAGATGAATGTAACACTTTAAACGACTTAAGAGAAAAGATAAAGCCCTACTTTGAGCCAAGAGATGAAGATGGTGAGTTTGGTGAAGGTGTTAAAATTATAAAAAAGTTAATTTTAAAGTCTGATCATATTCAAGATTTTAATGATTTTAAAGAACATGTTATAAATGAAACAGGATTAGAGGGTAAAAACTTTTTAAAACCACTTCGTATAGTTCTTACAAATTCACAAGATGGTCCTGAACTTGCTATAGTTTATCCATTAATTAAAAACTTTCTAAAGGAGATCGCATCATGAGTATTATGGCTGGACTATTAGGTATAGTTGAAAACCTTTTAAATGTGTATATTTGGATAATAATTATATCTGCTTTATTATCTTGGGTAAGACCTGATCCAAACAATCAGATTATACAAATTTTATATAGATTAACTCAACCTGCTTATGACTTAGTTAGAAAACATATTCCAACTGTGTTTAATGGTATAGATTTAGCGCCACTTATAATTATAGTGGCACTTCAAGTTATAGATGTTTTTTTAATCTCTTTAATTAGGTCTATGTAATGAAAGTGGTATTTTTTCTTCTTTTTACTGTTTTAAGTTTAAATGCGGTTAGTATTAAAGAGATAGAAAAAATGCCAACATCAAGAGCAAAAGATTTTTATATTTATGAACTTTTACAAGATGGTAATATAAGTAAAGATAAGGCATTAAATCTTTTTTATCAATATTCAAGAATAAATAGAAAACATTTTTTGTCTTACTCAAAATATAGCGATGATAAAGCTTTTAAAGAGGTAGAGTATTGCTACAAAAACAGATCATTAGCTAAAAACACTTTACCACTTTGTGTAAATATGAACATATCACCCTACTCTTTCTCAGTACTATCTACTGATCAGAAAAAAGTTGTTAAATCTATTTTGAATGAGCAAAATATAAGTTATGAGTATCTAGATTTTTTACTTGAAAATGATTTAAAAAATGCTATTTATAAATATGATCCAAAAACTTTTGTTAAGATATATAATGGTGCAGGAAAAGCTTTTAGAGAAAAAAACTTTAATTTTTTACTTAGTGTAGATTATATAAACAAGCTCTCTCAAACTCCATCTTTTGATCAGTTTGTAAAACTAAGTGTTACAAACCCTAAAATGGAGATGATACAGCTTTCTCTTTTAGATGTAGATGCAGACAATCTTTCCCATAAAGCACACTTTTTTTTAGCATTAAATCATTTACACTATCATGATAAAAAATCTGCCATTATTCATTTAGATTATTCACTTAAAAAAGCATATTATCAATCTAAAATAGATAAGGTAAATTGGTGGAAATACCTAATAACCTCTTCAAAAGAGAATCTAAAAGCTTTAAATAAAAGTGATGATATAAATATATACACACTTTTAGCAGATGAAATTACAGGTAAAGAGCACACAAACTATACATCAGATATTTATACCAAAGATTATATATCTCAAACAAATATAAGTGATCCTTTTGTTTGGAAGGATGTTTTAGATAAATCTAAAGAGATGAGTTCAAAAGAAAAATTTGATTATCTTGAAAATTTTGATTCAAAAAATGAGCTTATTTATAAAAGTTATATTTTACAAAAAGCTTATAATGGTAAGTTTCATACCTACATTCAACCATATAAAAAAGAGTTGGATGATTTACATGTTTATGATCAAGAGTTATATAATGCCATCATGAGACAAGAGTCACGTTTTATGCCACCAGCAATATCTTACTCTTATGCTCTTGGTTTAATGCAACTTATGCCTTTTTTGATCAGACATATAGATAAATCTCAAAAAGAGCATATCAAACATCTTGATGAGTTATTTAAGCCAGAAAAAAATCTAAAATTTGCTCAAATCCATATGAAGCACCTTAAGCAAAGGTTTTTCCACCCTCTTCTTATAGCTTACGCTTACAATGGTGGTGGTGGATTTACTAGAAGACTTTTAAAATCTGGACATTTTAAACAAGATTCTTATGAACCATACTACTCTATGGAGATGATGGTAAACACTCAAAGTAGAGAGTATGGAAAAAAAGTTTTAGCAAACTATATTATGTACAAAAAGATTAACCATAAAAAGGTATCTGTTTTAAACTTAATGCAGAGACTTTTAGAGCCTGAGTTATTGTATAAACACTAAGATCTTTTAAAAACTAAATTTTTTAAAGATCTCTCCTCATCTTTAGCTTTAAAAGTTTCAAGATTTGGAAGTTTTTTTATAAACTTAAACTCATCAGCATACTCTTTAAAAAGATCTATTATAAAATCACTTTTAAGTTCTGGTGCATTTAAACAACTAAGAACTACAGCATCCTCATTACAAAGCTCATCTAATCTTTTAATAATTTTAATATAATCTTTAGATGCTTCAAAACTTCCACGCTGAAAACTAGGTGGATCTATAATAACCAAATCGTAAGGTCCAGCTTTTTTTATTCTTGAAAAAGATTTAAGTATGTTGTATGGTAGAAATTTAACTTTTTTCATCTCTAAATTGTTTAGATGATGATTTTGCATCCCAACACTTAATGCTTTTTTTGCCATATCTACATTTACAACACTAGACGCACCACCAGCTAAAGCGGCAACTGAGAATGAACAAGTGTAAGAAAAAAGATTTAATACATTTTTATCTTTAGAATTTTCATACACAAAAGTTCTACCATTTTTCATATCTGCAAAAAAACCAGAGTTTTGATTTTTATCTAAAGTGAGCTTATATTTTAAGGAGTTTTCCAAAGCATAGTTAGAGCCTTGAAGCTCTCCAACTAAGATCTCTCTTTCACTATTTTTGATATAGCGTCTTTGCAATAATAAAGTTTCATAACTATGTTCATACAGATACTCTTCTAAAAAAGTTAAAAGTTCTTTTTCATCAATCTCATCTATAGGATTAAAAAAAGTGATACTTAGTATTGTACCTATAGAATCTACTGTTAGAAATTTGAAACCATCATATAGTTCACCACGACCATGAAAAAGTCTTGTAAATTCATCTTTATTCGATGGTAAGTTAGAGTTCATAACAGATTTTAAAATTGATAAATTTAACATATTTAACCTAGTAAGTAAATTTGGGATTATTATATCTAAAAGTGTTTAGGAGTTTGTAAAAGTTGTAGTTGTAGTTGTAGTTGATTGGTTGCGGAAACAGGATTTGAACCTGTGACCTTCGGGTTATGAGCCCGACGAGCTACCGAACTGCTCTATTCCGCGTTAAGTATGTGGAAGTATATCTAAGCAAGCTTAAATATGTCATGGATGGGGTAGAGGGATTCGAACCCCCGAATGCCAGTACCAAAAACTGGTGCCTTACCGCTTGGCGATACCCCATTATGTGGGCGAAATTATAGTTAAACTTCTATATATTGTCAAGAGTTTTATAATTAATGATAAAACTTACCCTCTTTATAATCACTTTGTGATAAAATGCCATTATAATATTAACCCAATAATTTGGGTTTAAAAATAAATATATAAGTGATAATTATGGATGATTCTACAAAAAGAGTACTAAAAGCTATTGACGAGATTAAAAAAGGTAATATGGTTGTAATGTTAGATGATGAAGATAGAGAAAACGAAGGTGATCTTGTTTATGCTTCAACTTTTTCTACTCCAGAACATATTAACTTTATGTCTACACATGCTAAAGGTTTGATTTGTGTTACTCTAAGCAATGAAATAGCTGCAAAACTTGAGCTAAATCCAATGGTTAGTTCAAACACCTCTATGCATGAAACTGCTTTTACAGTTTCTGTTGATGCAACTGATGCTAAAACTGGTATATCTGCTTTTGAAAGAGATATGACTGTAAAAATTTTAGCTAATCCATTAGCAAGACCCCAAGAGTTAGTTAAGCCTGGACATATATTTCCACTAATTGCAAAAGATGGTGGAACACTTGTAAGAACTGGACATACAGAGGGTTCTGTTGATATATGTAAGATGGCAGGATTAAACGAGTGTGCTGTAATTTGTGAGATTATAAAAGAAAATGGAGAGATGGCTAGACGACCTGATTTAGACATATATTGTAAAGAACATAATCTTGCAATGGTTTTTATCTCAGATATAGTTGAATACCGTCTTGCAAATGAAACTTTAGTTAGTGAAACAAACGTTGAAGAAGTAGAGTTTTTTGGTGTAAAAGCTAAAAAACATACTTTTATTGATCATGATAAAATTGAGCATGTAGCAATTAACTTTTATAACTCATCTAGTGAGGCAAATGTAAAAGTACACAATATAGTAAGAGATTTAGACTTAATGCTTAATTATAAAAAATATACTCATTTAATTGATTCTATTGAATACCTAAAGCAAAATTCTGGTGTATTGGTTTTTATAAATAAACCTGATCATGTAACTGCAACTATGAAAGAGTATGGTATAGGTGCACAAATCATTAAATCAATGGGGATTGAGAAAATGAATTTAATCTCTTCAAATTCAAATACTGATTATATTGGACTAAGTGGGTTTAATCTTGAAGTAAAAGAAGTTATTACCCTTTGAACCAAAAAAGCAAAGATGAATTAATTTCAATACTAACTAAAGAGATTGAATCTATACAAGACAATATAGACCTATTGTGCTTAAACATTGAAATCATTGAACCATCTTGTAGTGTTGGCTATGATGAGAGGTTTGAGCTTTTAGAATCTCAGGCTGTAACATCTAAAAACATAGAGATACTAACAGTAAGGCTACATTCACTAAAACATGCTTTAAAAAATATAGACAATAAAAAATTTGGTATTTGTAATATATGTGATGAAGAGATAAGTTTTGAAAGACTGAAAATATCACCAGATTCTAAAATTTGTGTTGAATGTTTAGATGACTAAAGATAAAAATCTATTATATGAAAATGATGAATTTGTGATTTTTTATAAAAATGCAGATGAAAACTTTCATAGTGAAGGTGAAAAAGGTTTTGTTGTAAAAGCAAGTGAACTTTTACAAATAAAACTTTATAGTGTTCATAGATTAGACAAAATGACCTCTGGACTGATTATACTTGCAAAAAACTCTAAATCTGCATCTTTATTTGCAAAAATGTTTGAAAATAGAAAAATAGAAAAATACTATCTTGCTATATCTACTAAAAAGCCAAAAAAGAAACAAGGCTGGATAAAAGCAGATATGACATCAGCTAGAAGAGGTTCATATAAACTTTTAAACTCCAAAGAAAACCCTGCTATTACACAGTTTATATCAAAAAACATAAAAGCTAATGAAAGGCTGTTTTTAATAAAACCACACACTGGAAAAACTCATCAAATTAGAGTAGCACTAAAAAGCATTAGCGGTAGTATTTGTGGAGACATCAGATACTCAAATGCAAATGAAGCAAAACTTGAAGATAGAGGCTACCTTCATGCATACGCACTAAAATTTATCTTTAATGATAAAAACTATGACTTTCTAACTCTACCAAAAGAGGGAAAAAAGTTTTTAAGTGAAGATTTTTTAAATTCGGTTAAAGAGTATCAAAAACCATGGGAATTATTTAAATAGCACATTTTTTTGTAATTATACAAATAGGGCAAAAATTTACTATGCCAGCTATTAATGGTAGTATACCTAAATACAAAAATGAATTTGATGTATAAACACCAGCGATAATCAAACTCAAACCTAATAGAATTCTAACAGGCCTACATACTTTTCTAAATTTACTAAAATTCATAATATAATCCTTATCAATATACTTGTAATTATATTCGTAAAATATTAAAAAGAAAAAAGTATTTTACTTTTTTAAGAAGTTTAACCTAGTTTCGTAAACACGCTCTTTGCTCTACCAGTTTTTTTTGCTTCGTACAAAGCACTATCTGCTGAGTTATATATATCAAATTTAGAAATTGATTTATTTACTTTAACTTTGGAAACACCTATAGATATACTAATACGTCCATAATTTTCATTTAGTTTGTGTTCAATATTTAGATCATATATAGCAGAATGTATTGCATCACTTAACTTAAGGCAATAATTATCTGGAATATCTAAAAGCAGTATTGAAAATTCTTCACCACCCAGTCTAAATATATAATCACCATTACGTCTTAATTGAGATTTCATAGTTTCAGAAACACTACTTAAAACTTCATCACCTTTTTGGTGACCATAATTGTCATTATATTTTTTAAAATTGTCTATATCAATCATAAAAAAAGTTAGATATTTATCTTCTAAAAGGGCTTTATTGTACTGTCTGTCAAAAACAGTATCAAAATATCTTCTATTATAAAGTTTAGTTAAAACATCTGTTATAGCAGATGTTTTTCTTTCATCCATAATCTGTTTTCTGATCAGATGCGCTTGAACTCTAGCTATAAGTTCAACTGAGTTTATAGGTTTTGAAATATAATCAATAGCACCATTTTCAAAACTTTTTCTAAGTGTTTGCATTTTTGAATCAGCAGTTACAATTAGTATAGGTATGTCTTCATAACGCAAATCAGAACTAATTACACTACATAAAGTTATCCCACTTTCATGTGAAAGTACAGAAGAGATAAGTATTAAATCAACTTTAGTCTCTTCAAGTTTTTTAATAGTATTTTCACCATTAACACTATTATCAATACAAGTAAAACCTTCATTATTCAATATCGCTTTTAATAAAGTTGTATTAGCCTTTGAATCATCAACTATCAGTATTGACATATCTTGAATAGGATCACGCTTCATTTAAAAACCTTTTATTCATTTCTTAAAACAGTTAAAATATCAACTTCACTAGCTTTTTTAGCTGGGTAAAGTGCCGATAGTATTACAATGAAAAATGCTCCAAAAACTATAGATAAAAAATCTAACGTTTTTAACTCTAAAGCAAGTTTAGAGGTTGGATAAACATCTTTAGGCAATGTTACTATATCAAAATTACTTAAAATCCAAATACCACTAAGACCAAGTAAAACACCTGTAAAAATTCCTCCAATACCTATAACAATACCAAGATATAGAAAAACTTTTTTTATCTCTTTTTTCGATGCACCTAAAGATAAAAGCAATGCAATTTCACTTCTTCTATTCATAACAGTCATCAATAAAGAGGATATAATATTTACTGATGCAATAAGTATAATCAACATCAACACTATAAATAGTGATCTTTTTTCAAGTTCAAGTGCAGCATAAAAGTTTGCATTATCTTCCCACCAACCTTTTACAGATATACTATCTGGTAAAGTATCTTTAAGTTTTATTATATCACTTTTTGGCTCTTTTGAAAAAACATGTATTCCATCATATTGATTTGCAGGAATATGAAGAATTTTTTGTAAAGATTCTAAAGTTGTGTATGAAAAAGCTTTATCATAAGCACTTAATCCAGACTCAAAACTACCTTGAACTCTAAATCTTTTTAGCTTTGGTGTTATACTTAGTCCACCTGGTTCCATTTGTGTAAATATATAAGTTATTTTTTCATCTTTTTTCAGATAAAACTCTTTATATAGCTCATGACCAACTAAAACTTCAAACTTTTTAAATTCTAAGCCTTTTATTGCTTTAGCTACTATTTTATTTACTTCTTTTTCAGCTTCAAAATTTACGCCAAACAGGTATCCTCCCTCTACTCTACTTCCATTTCTAGCAATAATAGAAGAAGATACATATGGAGAAAATTTCATATTTGGATACTTCATCTCTAAATCAATCAATAAACTATCATCAACAGAACCGTAAAATTTAGGAAGTATAGTTAAAGGGTAATTCATAACAAAAAGCTTCTTTTTAAACTCACTATCAAAACCTGTCATCAAGGCCATTGCTACTAAAAGTACCATTACACCAAGGGCAATACCAACAAAAGCTAAAAGTGCTGAAAGAAAGATAAAAGGTTGCTCTTTGTCAAAACGCAAAAACCTTTTTACAAGATATGGGACTAAATTCAAGAGGCAAAAGCCCCTTTCTTTGGTCCACTCTTACCATGACATTGTTTATACTTTTTTCCACTACCACATGGACAAGGCTCGTTTCTAGCTACTTTTGCAAACTTTTCATTTTCTTCATCATTACTCAAACTTTGTGAAAGTTCATCTAATTTTTGTTGTTCCGCACGTTGCTCTTCAAACTTATCTACATTTTTTATCTCAAACTGTATAATCTGTAAAGTTTTAATAGTTTCATATTTTATTGTTTCAACTAACTCAGTAAATAATGAAAAACTCTCTTTTTTAAATTCTACTAAAGGATCTTTTTGATTATAAGCACGAAGTCTAATACCAGTTTTCATATTGTCCATAGTGTAAAGATGATCTCTCCAAGCATTGTCTAATGTTTTAAGATAAATTTCACCCTGAATATTTTTTCTTGTATCATCGTCTAAAATAGACATTTTTTGCTCGTAAACACCTTTTACTTCATTTAAAACTTTTTCATAAAGCTCATCATATTCTAAATCAGCAAGCTCTTCGATAATTTGATTTATCTCTTCTTTAAAAATAGTTTCAAGTTTTTCTAAATCAAAATCTTCTTTTGCTATACCTTCCATTGCACCTGAGCGTGAAAGAGCATCTTTTATATATTCTTCTCTAACATCTACAATTTTAGTGTCAAGATCATAATCATCACTTAAAAGTTGATTTCTAAATTTATATATAATTTTTCTTTGCTCATTTGCAACATCATCATATTCAACAATTTGCTTACGACCTTCAAAGTGCATGTTTTCAACTTTTTTCTGAGCTTTTTCAACTGCTCTAGTAACCATACCTGATTCTATATATTCACCATCTTCAACACCAAGTCTTTCCATAATAGATTTAATTTTATCAGAACCAAAAATTCTTAATAAATTATCTTCTAATGAAAGTAAAAATTGAGAAGCACCAGGATCACCCTGACGACCTGAACGTCCACGTAACTGATTATCAATACGTCTATTTTCATGTCTTTCTGTACCTAAAATATATAAACCACCAAGAGCTTTAACTTCATCGTTTACTTTAATATCAACACCACGACCAGCCATATTTGTTGCAATAGTTATCGCACCTTTTACACCAGCATTTTTAATAATCTCACCCTCTTGGGCATGATTTTTTGCATTAAGAACAGTATGTACAATTTTTTCTTTACTTAAAAGAGCATCTAATATTTCAGATTTTTCAATTGAAGCTGTACCAATTAATATTGGTTGCCCTACTTCATTAAG
Organism: Helicobacteraceae bacterium; assembly: GCA_015488775.1. GTDB lineage: Bacteria > Campylobacterota > Campylobacteria > Campylobacterales > Sulfurimonadaceae > WFNF01. Next base: position 21,973 of record WFNF01000167.1, on the reverse strand, counting down.
TTCTCTTACTTTTTTAATTACAGCTGCAAATTTTTCCTCTTCAGTTTTATAAATCAAATCATTAAAATCTTTTCTAATAACTGGAACATTTGTAGGAATTGAAACAACATCTAATGAATAGATTTCAGAAAATTCTGTAGCTTCAGTTTGCGCAGTACCGGTCATACCAGCTATTTTGTCATACATTCTAAAGTAATTTTGAAAAGTAATGTCTGCTAATGTTTGAGTTTCCTCTTTCACTGATACATTTTCTTTTGCCTCAAGTGCTTGATGTAAACCCTCAGAGAAACGGCGACCTTCACTAAGGCGTCCTGTAAACTCATCAACAATTACAACTTCCCCATCTTGAACAACATAATCAACATCAAGTTCAAAAAGATAATTAGCCTTTAAAGCCTGATCAAGATGATGAGAAAGTGAAGAGTTTTCTATAGAATAAAGATTATCAACACCAAAAAGTTCTTCAGCCTCAGCTATTCCCTCTTCAGTGATTAAAACTAAACGATCTTTTTCATCAACAGTGAAATGTTCATCTTTTTGAAGTTTTTTAGCAACATCATTAGATTTAGAATAATCTTGAACACTTCTATTTGCTGGTCCAGATATAATAAGTGGTGTTCTAGCCTCATCAATTAAGATTGAATCAACTTCATCAACTATAACAAAAGCATGAGATCTTTGTACCATTTGTTCAGCTGAATAAGACATATTGTCTCTTAGATAATCAAATCCGAACTCATTATTTGTACCATAAGTGATATCACAATTATAAGCTTCATTTTTCTCTACATGATCATAAGTTGTTTCAAGTATAGTACCAGTTGTAAGTCCAAAAAAGCTATATAACACACTCATCTCATCAGCGTCACGAGTAGCAAGGTAATCATTCACTGTAACAACATGTACACCTTTGCCATTCATCGCGTTAAGAACACAAGCTAGAGTTGCTACAAGTGTTTTACCCTCACCTGTTTTCATTTCAGCTATACGACCATCGTGTAAAACCATACCACCAACTAATTGCACATCATAATGTCTCAAACCTGTTGATCTTTTAGAAGCTTCTCTTACAAGTGCAAAAGTTTCCACCAAAACATCATCAAGTGTTTTTTTATTATTTTGAACATCTTCTCTTAATAAATTAAAATTATTGCGTAGTTCATCATCACTTAGTTTCTCATAACTGCTTTCTAAAGCATTTATAAGTTTTATCCTTTTAAAATACTTCTTTACTACTCTATCATTTGCAGTACCAAAGATTTTACCAAAAACATTTTGAATCATTATTGTTAGCCTATTCTATAAATTACCGTGATTTTATCACACATAAAATATAGTTTAGATAAAATCCACATAACTTTTTTATAAAGGATACTTAATGAAAGTATTTATAGCCCTTTTAACGCTTATGGTAAACTTATTTGCCTTAGATATAAAATTTAACTCTTTTGAGGCAAATTTCACACAGAGTATTACAGATGAAAAAGGTAAAACAATCATCTACAAAGGTAATTTAAAATCAAAAAAACCATATAAAGCTATATGGCATTACACATTTCCTATAGAGAAAGTTGTTTATATAATTAGACGTGATGTTACTGTTGTAGAGTACGATATGGAACAAGCAATATATAAAAAGTTAAACGAAGAGATTGATCTTTTTACACTTTTAAATAATGCTAAAAAAGTAAAAAAGAATATTTATGAAGTAAAATACAATGATGATTCATACTCTTTAGAGATTATAAAAGGTATAGTGCAAAAAATAACGTATGTAGATAAGTTTGATAATACAGTAGAGATTAAATTTACATCTCAAAAAACAGATGTTAAATTTAAAAAAGCCACTTTCGATATAGTTGTTCCAGACGATTTTGACATAATTCAATAAATGGCACTTGTAAAGATGATTTAATTTGTCTCTTTGCTGGGTTTACTAATATAATAACCTTGGGAATATTGAACTCCAAGGTTTCTAACTATATCATAAATTTCTTCTGTTTCAACCTTTTCAGCAACACATTTAATACCTACTTCTTTTGCAAATCTGACAATATTTTCAACAACTATTTTGTGTGATTCATTAGAATCCAAATCATCTATAAATGAACTATCTATCTTAATAAATTTTGCTTTAACATTTAAAATATGGTTAAATATAGATTTATCACTACCAAAATCATCAACAGCAATATTGAAACCAGCATCTCTTAGCTCTTTTATGTATTCAAAAAGAACATCCCCACCCTCAACTTTATCATTTTCAATCAACTCTAAATAAACACGCTCAGGCTTTATATAATAAGTTTCACAATGTTTAATAAGATAATCTTTCAGATATGAAGCGTAAAGATCATCTTTACATATATTGATTGAAAAAGAAAAATCATTATTTCTAAAATGTTTAAATGATTTTTCAATGACAATTTTAGTTATTTTAGGGATTATTCCAGCTTTTTTTGCTGGTGATATAAATTTTTTGGCATCTATGTATGTGTTATCATCACTTATAATTCTAGATAAAACTTCATAATGTAAAATACTAGAATCATCATTTGATTTAACTGCTTGATAATGAACAATAAGTCTGTCATTTATAAGAGCATCTTGAACAATCTTAATCCATTTTAAAAGTTCTCTTTGAGATTCCATATAAATACTTTTTGAATTATAAAATATGTTTTTTCCACCACCAAAATTTCTTGCCTCTTGTGAAGCTGCTTTTGAGCTTACAAAGATAGACAAAGAATTTCCCTCATCCATACCTATAGAAAATGTTATGTCCATAGTATAGTTGGCAATATTTAAAGAGCGATTTTTAAAATAGTTTTGTATTTTAGTACTTAACTCTCCAGCTTTAGAAATATTATTTTCAGTTAAAAGTATCGCAAATTCATCTGCTGTTATATGATAAAGAGTAGAAAAATCTGAACATAATTGTTTTAATTTTGCTGTTACCTCTTTTAAAAGTCTATTTGCAACACCCATGCCATATATTTTGTTAATTAAATTAAAATGATCAATATTTAAATACAATAATGCTTTATTTCCATGCTTTTTCAAATCAATTTGTAAAGCATTTTTATTTGCAATTGGAACAAGTTCACTGACTAGTTTACTTCCTGTACTTTGATTTTTACACTCATTTAATTCATCTTCCAATACTTTTTGATTTGCAAGAAGTTTACCAATACGTTTTCTTTCGTAAAGTATAGTCTCTTTAGATTTTTTATCTTGTTCATCAAGTTTATTTAAAACTAAAGAATGCTCTTTCTTAATAAGATTTACTTTTTTTGATAAATCCAAATTTTGAGTTTTCAATAAAAATGAATTAACTAGTTTGTCTAAAGCATCCAATAATTTATCTATAGTAAATGGTTTTACTAAGTAAGAACCTATACCTAAGTTTATAAGTTCAACCATATCATCTTGTAAAATAGTTTTAGTTGTAAGTATTATTTTTTGATTTGGATTATGAGATTTAATATTTTTTATAAGTTGAATACCTGAAGAGCTAGGAACATCAATATCTACAATAATGATATCATGAGTATTGATTCTAAACTGATTTAAAGCATCATAGCCATCTTCTGAATAATCTATATATTTGAAAATCTTTTCTAAACTTTTTGACATAAAAGTTCTATTTGTATCATTTTTATCTATATACAATAAAGACAAATTATTTGTTAAGGGTAATAAATCTTGTAGGTTAGCCACACAACTCTCCATATATATCGTTACTATATGTATATTCTATTACTAATGTGATAAAGAAGAGTTGAAAGAGAAAATTTAGATACACAAAAGATAACTCTTTTGTGTATAAAGGTAGTTTAAGATTAAACAGGCTTAACAGTAACACCATATTTGTTTTCAGCAACATCGCGTTGCTCTAAATGGTAACCATCAATTTCATTAAAATTAAGGTATTTGTATATTTTTGCTTCTTTACCTTCGATTTTTGAAGGAACTATATCCATATACTCAGCAGGTGTTGGAATACGACCAAGTTTAGAACATACAGCAGCAAGTTCAGCAGAACCTAAATAAACTTGAGTTCCCTTACCTAAACGATTATCAAAGTTACGAGTAGATGTTGAAAACACAGTACTACCTACACGAGCAGATGCTTGATTACCCATACATAAAGAACAGCCTGGTACCTCTGTTTGTGCTTTAATTTCATTAAACACATCATAGTAACCCTCATTGATCAGTTGTTGCTCATCCATACGTGTTGGTGGAACAATCCAAAATTTTTCAACTGCATTTTTAGTTTCACCGCGCATAACTTCACCAGCAGCTCTATAGTGACCTATATTTGTCATACAAGAACCCAAAAATACTTCATCAATTTTAGTACCAGCAACTTCAGATAACAACTTTACATTATCTGGATCATTAGGACAAGCTAAGATTGGCTCAGTGATAGTGTTTAAATCTATCTCTATCACTTCTGCATACTCTGCATTAGCATCTGGTTTCATTAATGAAGGATTTGCTAACCAATTTTTCATTTTATCAACACGACGTTGAATTGTTGTTGCATCTTGGTAACCATCTTTAATCATAGCTTCTAAAAGAGAAACATTTGATTTTAAATACTCTTCAACTGGAGCCTCGTTTAAAAGAACTGTACAAGCAGCAGCAGAACGCTCAGCAGAAGCATCAGAAAGCTCAAAAGCTTGTTCAGCTTTAAGATTAGGAAGACCTTCAATCTCTAAAATACGTCCAGCAAAAATATTTTTCTTACCAGCTTTTGGAACAGTAAGAAGACCTTTTTGTATTGCAACATATGGGATTGCATTAACAAGATCACGTAAAGTGATACCTGGTTGCATCTCACCAGAAAATCTTACAAGTACAGATTCAGGCATAGTAAGTGGCATAGCACCAGTTACAGCAGCAAATGCAACAACACCAGATCCACCAGGAAAAGAGATTCCAAGAGGAAAACGTGTATGTGAATCAGCACCAGTTCCAACAGTATCTGGTAAAACCATTCTATTTAACCATGAATGAATTACTCCATCACCAGGGCGAAGAGCCACACCTGAACGATTAGATATAAACTTAGGTAGGTTAGCATGCATTTGAACATCAACAGGCTTAGGGTAAGCTGCTGTATGACAAAAAGATTGAAGAGTTAAATCTGCATTAAAACCAAGCGCGGCAAGCTCTTTAATCTCATCTCTAGTCATTGGTCCTGTTGTATCTTGAGATCCAACAGTTGACATCTCAGGCTCAACATACATACCAGGACGAACTCCAGCAAGACCAGAAGCTTTACCAACCATTTTTTGTGCTAGTGTGTAACCTTTACCAGTATCAGCAGGTTGTTCAGCAGTTAAAAATATATCAGATGCACCTAAACCTAAAACTGAACGAGCTTTAGAAGTTAGACCACGACCAATAATCAGTGGAATACGTCCACCAGCTCTTACTTCATCAGTTATAGTATTTGGATTTAATTTAAATGTAGATATACATTTACCATCTTTATGTGCTTCACCTTTATAAGGGTAAATAGTAACAACATCACCTGTTTCCATTTGAGAAACATCAAGTTCTAATGGTAAGGCACCAGAATCTTCACTTGTTGCAAAGAAAATTGGAGCAATAATACCACCAAGTACAACACCACCAGTACGCTTATTTGGTACACCAGGAATATCTACACCCATGTGCCATTGCACAGAGTTAACACCTGACTTACGAGATGAACCCGTACCAACAACATCACCAACATAAGCTAAAGGGTAACCTTTTTTCTTAAGTTCTGCCATAGTTTCTAATGGTTTTTCCATTTTATTTATTAAAAATGAGTTTGCATGTACAGGAATGTCTGAACGAGTAAATGCTTCAGAAGCAGGAGATAAATCATCTGTATTTGTTTCACCAGGAACTTTATATACTGTTACAGTAATCTCTTCAGCAAGTGCAGGCTTATGAGTAAACCACTCAGCATTTGCCCATGAAGTCATAACTTTAGTTGCAGCAGCATTACCCTCTTTATGAAGTTTTTCAACATCATTAAATGCATCATAAACAAGAAGAGTTTTAGTTAAAGCATCAACTGCGGCATCAACAACAGCACTATTATTTGATGAAAGAGCATGAATCATAGGAAGAACATTAAATCCACCAAGCATCATACCAAGCATCTCAACTGCTTTTTCTGGTGCAATAGCATCAACTTTAATATTTTCTAAAGCTATCTCATTTAAAAAAGCAGCTTTAACTTGTGCTGAATCATCAACACCTGGAGCAACACGGTTAGTTAGTAGGTCTAATAACTCGTCAGTACAGTTACCCTTAATTAATTCGATAACCTCTGCTGTTTGTTCAGCTGAAAGTGGAAGTGGTGGAACACCTAGAGTTTCACGCTCTTGAACGTGAGCTTTATAATCTTCTAAAAAAGCCATTATGTCTCCTAAAATAAATTTTCAAGAGTATAGCTAAATAAAAGTTAATCACATAATCATATGTTACATATATACACACTTTATGATTTATAAAATTTTAATATGTAACTAAAAGTTACTCTTAAAGTATTTCCCTTATACCTTTAGCATTTGGTGCAGATAAGACCCCTTGATTTTCAAGTTGTTCTATAACTCTAGCAGATCGGTTATATCCAATTTGTAGTTTTCTTTGTAAGTAACTTATAGAGGTTTTTTTATCTGAATATATAATACTTTTAGCCTCTTCATAAAGCTCATCCAAATCTTCAGCGAAGGCCTCAGAGTTATCTGTTTTACTTTTAGACTCTTCACTTGCTTCTTGTAAAAAGCTTTTATCATAAACTGCTTCTCTTTGTGATTTGATGAAGTCAACTATCTCTTCAATCTCTTCCTCTGTACTCCAAGGTGCATGAAGTCTAACCAAACCAACAGAACCAGGAGGTGTAAAAAGCATATCTCCCCTACCAAGTAAAGATTCAGCACCCATCTGATCAAGAATAATCTTAGAATCTATCTTTTGCCCTACTCTGTAAGAGATACGAGATGGTAAGTTTGCTTTAATAAGACCTGTAACAACATCAACACTTGGTCTTTGAGTTGCAACTATTAGGTGTATTCCACTTGCTCTAGCCATTTGTGCAAGTCTTGCTATAGAGTGTTCTACATCTTTACCACTTGTCATCATCAAATCTGCCAACTCATCAATAATTACAACTATATATGGAAATTTATCACCACCATGCTTTTTTATTTTTTCATTATAATTTTCAATATTTTTAACCTTAGCTTCACTCATAAGAAGATAACGTCTTTCCATCTCGTAAACCATATTGCTTAAAGCAACTATGGCTTGTTTTGCCTTAGTTATTACGGGAGTTAAAAGATGAGGAATATCATTATAAATAGAAAACTCTAACATTTTTGGATCAATCATAAGAAGTTTAAGATCATCTGGTGAATTTTTATATAATAACGAAAGTATCATAGAGTTTATACCAACACTTTTACCACTACCAGTTGTTCCCGCTATAAGAAGATGTGGAAGTTTTTTAAGATCAGTTATAAAAGGATTTCCAACTATATCTTTACCTAAAGCAATTGTAAGTGGTGAACTAGCTTCTTGAAAAAGTTTAGATTCAAAAATTTCTCTTAAATATATAGTATCAACACTATGATTTGGTATCTCTATACCTACAACATCTTTTCCAGGGATTGGTGCTTGAATCCTTATGGTTTGAGCTCTTAGAGCCATTGCAAGATCATCTTGCAAGTTTAAAATTTTTGATACTTTAATATTTGCTGCTGGTTTAAACTCAAAGGTAGAAACAACTGGACCAGTATATGTTCTTATAACATCACCATCAATCTTAAAGTGTCTCAACTTTTCAATTAAATCTCTAATCTTTGTATCTATCTCTCTTTCATCTATAGCACCTGTTTTACCGTTTGATTTTTGTAAAAATTCAATTTTAGGTAAAATAAAATCTTTAGGCTTTTCAACTTTTCCAACTTCAATCTGATCAAGTAATTTTTTATTTTCCTCTAGCTCCTCAACAACTGTTGCTTTTTTACCCATTTTAATAGATTCAACTTGTTCTAAAATATTTGAGGGTTTTTCAGGTTTTTTATCTATGTGAACAGATTTATCTTTAGTCTTAGATATCTCTTCTACCTGATCAGATGATGTGCGTCTATTAAAATTTATTTTATTGTTATTTTCATGTCTTAAAAATGCTGGTTCATCAAGTTGATCTTCGTAAATTGTCTCTTCTTCATAGTTTTTTTCTACTGGCTTCTCTTTTTTAACATAAGGAGTTTCCTTAATATTATCATTTATATTTTTGTCTTCTTTATAGCTTTTTTCCTCTACATATTTTGTTTCAGCAACTTTTTTAGATTCTCTAAGTTTTTTATTTGCCAATAGTTTAGAGTTTATTTTATATTTTACTATATCTATAACATCATGTATATTTTTATCCGCGATAATAGTACTTGCAACGCTTGTTATTATTATTAAAAACACCCACAATCCGAAAGTTCCGATATATGGCATTAAAAAATCAACAAAATCGCTAGCTATCTCTCCTCTCATGTCTGATGTTACAACTAAAGATTGGAACATTAACATTGCAAAAAATATCAGTGTACCAGCTAAAGAAAGTTCAACTCTTCTAAAATTAAATCCACCATGTCTATATATATAAAAAAGTACTCCAAAAGCCACAAAAGTATAAAGATAAGACAGATAACCAAAAAATTGATGATTAAAAGCACTAATGCTATTTCCAAAAGAACCAAAAATAGCCAAAGTATCTAAAAGAGTTGCGAATGCAACAAAAGCAAAAATTCCTAAAAATATGATGTAAATAATGTCTCGTAAAATGGTTTCACCTTATAAATTAAAATTTTAGCTTAGTAAAAGTTGCTAAAATCTATTAAATTAAAATATTATAGTGATTATATCAAAAAAGAGTTGTATTATAAAAAATATTGCTTAAAGCAATACTTTTTATAAATAGTTTACTAAGGAAAGTTGCGAAACTTTACCAACACTAGAGAGCATAGCTTGGTAATTTAATGTCAATTGTTGAAGATTCATAGCAGCTTCTGCAATATCTACATCTATTACGCTAGATCTTAGTGTTTTTGTACTTAAAATCAGAAGATCACTTCTTTGTGACTCAGCATCAAGAGTTTGAGATTGAACCCCTGCTTGTGTTTGGTTTCTTTGAACATGTTCCATCAATGAGTCAAGTAAGGTTATTGCATTTTGCATACCCAAAGTTCTTGGATCTTTATCATCACCATCTGGTCTTAATCTTGCTATCTCTACAGAGTTTATAACTTCATCTATAGTGTTAAAAAAATCCATTTTAGAATCTTTAATGGTTAAAGCTGAATTATTATGAAAACTTAAAATAGATGCACCTTGTGTAAAATCACTTGCTTTTGCGTCACTAAGTTTAAATTGAGCCTTTGTGTTTGTTGTTGTTTTATCTGAAAACTCTATTTTAGAATCTTGGGTAAACTCTGTAGTTCCAGATAGGTTTGAAACTTTTACAGCATCATAATATTCATCATATTGAATACCAGCAACTCCATTGGTATTTTGAGGAAGTTGAGCAGTTGATACCATGTTCATAACATCAAAAAGTTGTTTATAAGACACTTCATTCGCTGGTGTTTGAACTCCAGCATCTACACCTGGAGTAAAGATACCATCATTATCATTGTCTTGAAACACTGCATCAAATATAGGAAAATTTGTTGTCACCCCTGCACTGTCTGTATAATCAAAACTACTACCAGCGTTTGCTAAGTTTATATTTACACTAAATGGATTTCCATTTATGTCATTTCCATTAAACTCTAAAGTTTCAGCATCAAGATTTGAAGCACCACTAACATCAACTAGTTTAGTAGAGTTTGTAGCAAAATCGTTTGTAGATGAAACTATTTGTGACTGGTTTGAGAGAACCTTATTATCTTTTACAATAAAATTGCCCTCATCATAAGATTTACCAGCATTTGAAGGCAAACCATCGACTCTATTTCCTCCACCAGATACAGCGTCAAAAGACTCTAATACAATATTTATAGGTACACTTTCATTTGCTGAATTTATAACAATTTTAGAGTTTTGAATTGATACATTTATCTCATTTGTTAAATCATAAGAGTTATCTATAAAGGTTACTATATCATTTAGAGTAGTTGTGTTTGTTATATCTAAAGTTGAGCCTACAGGCATTGCACTACCATCAGTTCTAGTTCCACTTAAGGCTATGCTTCTAACTTCAGGTTTTAACACATGTGTAGCTAATGTAGATCCATCACTGGGTTTACCCTCAGTAGTAAATAAATCAGCATCAAGTACATAATCTGTTTTATCAAATATGCTACGCTCAGTTGTTATACTAGATTGGTACTCAACAAATTCACTTTTATTAAATTCAACTACATTTACCCCAAATTTATTAAAACTATAGTTTGAAGCTATATCGTTCTCTAAATCTGTACCTGTTGATTTGAAAACTTCTATATTAGAGATGCTACCTGGGACAGTATTGTTTAAAGTTATAGTTTCAGGTGCAGCTCCACCAGAAACTGCTGTAACACTGTATTGAGAACCATCAATAAGTAGCGTGTCATCTACATTTAAAGTTCCAACACTTGGAACTGTTATCTGGTTCGAGTTTGGTGCAACACTTGTAGCAAGTAAAGGTGGTGAGTAAGATTGAGCAGTTGATGCTATCATATTGAAATCAATTTTTGAAGAACCAGAAAGTTTATCTTCTATCTCAATTTGACCATTCTTACTTAAACTTACATTTACAACAGATGTATTTCCTGCATTACCATAAGCTTCACCAATTTTTACAAGTAAAGATTCTACAGAATCAGTGTCTTTCATAGATATAGTCTCTTTAAAAGCTATTCCATCATGTTTAACACCACGAATATAAAATATATTTTTTTCATTTACTGTATCAATTTTAGTATTATTATCACCAAGCATATCTCTAATAGTATCAGTATTTTTAAGATACTCTTCTACACTGTTTACAGGGTCAATTGTTTCATCTACCATAATATCTGGATGTAATTTTGATTGATTAAACATAGGTACATTTGTAGTTATATTTCTTTTTAAGTTTTCAGATCCTAAAAAAACATCTTTACCACTAATATTGTATTTTTGTTGAATACCATTTCCAAAAAATGATTTTAAATCCCCATCATTTCCATGATACACACCATCTTCACTTATAGGCTTAATATTTGTTGCCGTTCCTGAAAAAAGGTACTTTCCATTTATTTGTGTGTTTGATAAAGCAAAAAGGTGTTTTTTAATCCCTTTTAACTCTTCTGCAATAGCACTTATACTTGTATCAGAGTGTGTTCCGTTAGATGCATTTAATAACTTTACTTTTACAGTGTCTAAAGTTTTAGAGATATCATTAAAAGTTGTATCGGTTTGAGTGGAAAACTTATATCCATTTGATGTACTAGATTTAACTTGATTTAAAGTTGTTATCTCATCATCTAATCTTAAAGTATCAACAAATGTAGTAGTGTTTTCATAAGCATATTTAATCTTTTGACCAGATGCAATCTGTTTGTTTACATCAAAAAGTTGTTTATTTATGACATTACCTTCTGCAGAAATGTTTTTATAATACATACTTTGAGTAACTCTCACGGTGCACCTCCTTGTGAACGTATAAGCTGAATAATTAATTTAAGCAATTTATATTCCACTTTTTAGAATCTTTCTCTAAATAACATCGTCAATTTTAAGATTATTATAAGAAAATTTGAATTTGATCAGAAGTTTAAATCTTTAATCTTAGATTTTTTGTAAAAATTCTAATAAGCCTTCCATTATTTCTAAAGGTGTTGGTGGACAACCTGCAATATGATGTGTTACTTCAAAATACTTATCAACTGGAGCGTTAATTGCATGTGTTAACTCAAATGGAGCTTGCATCACAGGACAATCGCCAAGGCTAACCACCCATTTTGGTGCTGGTATTTGTTCATAAGCATTCTTTACATAAGGTGTCATATTAAAAGTCATAACTCCACTCAAAAGCATAACATCAGCATGACGAGGACTTGCCACAAAATAGACACCTAAGCGTTCCAAATCATAGTATGAATTTGAAAGAGCATTACATTCAGCTTCACAAGCATTACAACTTCCACTATCAACCATTCTAATTGCTAAACTACCTGCAAACTTTTTTTTTACTTTATCTTTTATATTTTTTTTAATTACATATAATCTTTTTTCTAAATCTGTATCTTCTGTAATATTGCTTTCATAAAGTCTTCTACTCCAGAACCTAATCATAAATCACTCCCTGCATAACTTAAATCACAACTTTTATTTATTAGTGGAAAATCAGCGATTATATCACTTCGCATCATCAAATGTAGTGCTTGCCAATTAATAAAACTAGGGTCTCTAACAAAGAAACGTTCAATTACACCATCTTTTAACTCAATAGTAACTAGCAACTCTCCAATAGAACTTTCACAAAAACTAAAAAACTCTCCATCGTGGAAAATGTTTAGTGTAAAATCATCACTATTCTCATCTAAAAAATTACGCATCATTAAAATAGAATTTTTTACTTCATGAAGCCGAATTTTAAATCTAGCAGCAACATCACCACTTTTCTCGTTTGCAATTTCAAAACCATGTTCAAGATAAAATTTATCTATTCTTCTATCTACTGAGACTCCAGAAGCACGAGCTACTACACCAATAGTGTCATATTTTATTGCTTTTTTTAAAGTAAGTTTCCCTGTTGTATCAAATCTATCCCATAGTGAAGGAATATCCATAATCCAATCCTCGAAAAAATCTATATCTTTTTGAAGTGTATCAAGCCACTCCAAAAAAGAGGTTTTATCTATAGATTCTATAGAAAAATCTACAGCACCAAAACCAAATCTATGTCCACTAATCTCTTTTAATTTTCGTCTGGCATCTTCAGAAAGTTTAGAAGCAAAACTCATTGCTGCACCAAAACCAGCATCATTTGGAATAAATCCTAAGTTGTTTAGATGATGAATTGTTCGTTCAAGTTCTAAAAAGAGTGCATGTCTTTTTTTTAAAGTTTTTGGCAATTCTTGTTTTGAAGCTTGTAACATAATGTCTCGTAAACATATTTGGTATGCAATAGATTCAATCCCACTAATTCGTTCAATTATTGCTTTTACATCAAACAAGGATTTACCCTCTAACATCTTTTCAATCCCACGGTGCTTATAAAAATGTCTTACTTCAAGGTGCAACATCTCTTCTCCTGCTTGAGAAAATTGAAAATGTCCTGGTTCAATAATTCCTGCATGAATAGGTCCAACAGCAACTTGGAAAACTCCATCTCCACTAATTTCTTCGTACTTATAAGGAAGGTAATCCACCTCTTGAATACTCTTGTTAGTAAATGATTTTTGCATTGGATGAATATTTTTTGCGAATCTTTCCTGATGTACTAAAGGGCGTTTATCATATGCATCACTAAAATTTATACCAAAATCATCATATATCTTTCGCTCAAACCAAACTGCACATGGATGAATCTTTGCTAAAGTTTGCATAGAAGGAGTATCTTTAGGTACTTTTTCTCTTTGAATAATTTTATCATAGATAGTAATCACTTCAAAATCATTTTTTAGCTCTTTTGCATAGCGTGCTATTAATCTCATTTTTGTTCCTATACTATTGATTTTAAATATGCTATTGTTGTAGGAAGCATAAGTATCATAAGGGAAAAAGTAAATAAAATCAATACAAAAAGTTCAATATTATAAACTTTTCTTTCTTTTATTTCTCCCTCATATTTCATAGATTGATATATAGCAATAAAACGATAAAAAATAATCGAAAGCAAGATAAGTAAAAATAAAATCGCCCCGATCATAGCTAAAATATGATTTCCATGTTTTGCTGTAGTTATCATTGCGCCAAATCCATAAAGTTCACTAAAAAACATTGGACTTGGTGGCAAAGAGATAATAGATAGTAAAAAAAGAGATATTAAAACTACAAAAAGTGTTCCACCTCTTCCTTTGTATCCCTTAAGTGCTCCAGCAATTTTATACTTCCCATTTGATTCAAGTACACCAGCAGAAAGAAATAGTGCTGGCTTTAAAAAAGCATGTGCACCAAAATGAAGTAAAGCTGCAAAAGGTGCTCCACTAACCCAAAACATTGATATGAGTGCCATATGTTCAATTCCTGAGAGAGAAAAAAGACGTATAAAATCTTTAGCCCTAAAAATAAGAAAAGATACAATAAATATGGTCAAAAGAGTATAAACAAATATAAAAATAAAAAGATGATCATGGTTAACTTCCATAGCAATTTTAGAAAATCTAAAAAAACCAATAAGTACAGCTGATTCTAAAATACCACTAAAAAGTGCAGCAACAGGATAAAATGATGCTCTTTCAATATTTGCCAACCACAAATTCATAGGGAAAAACCCCATTTTTACAAACATTCCAATCGTTGTAATAGCAAAACCAATTTCAAAAAGATAAGGTGATGGAATCTCTTTAGCATGTTTTAAAAGCAAGTCAAAAGACATAGCGTCTTCACCTAATATAGGTTTTGCACTTGCATACATTAAAATAATCCCAAAAAGTATAAGTGAAACTGCAATAGCTCCAACTATCATGTAATTCCATGCTTCTTTATGTGCAGCAGGTGTATAGTTTGTTTTTATCATATAAACTGTAGATAGAGTAGCAAGTTCTAAACCTATCCAGTAAATCCCCATATTATTTGCTAATATTGATAAAATCAATCCTATCCAAAAAATAGCAAAAAATCTATAAAATTTTCTATATGCTTTTGGAGACACTTTTACATGTTTATCTAATGTTAAAAGTGCTAAAGTCACACCTATCCCTACTATAGAAGAGACAAGAAGTACATAAGTGTCAAGCTTATCAACAACAAGATAATTTCCTAAAACAGCATACGGTTTTTGTAATAAAAAAAGTTTTACAATAGGCAGTAGAACAACAAATAATGTTAAAGTTAATAAATATTTTGATTTATCACTTTTAGAAAAACTTATAAAAAACATTATCAAGGAAGGAAGTAATAAAAAAATTAAAATCATATTTTCAGTTCCTCTTTATTAAATAAAAGATTTATAACAACAATAGCTATTAATAAATCAAAAAATATTCCAAGTTCTACTAACATAGGCATTCCATTTGTTGCAGTAATACCTAATAAAAAAAGTGAATTTTCCATACTTAAAAATCCTATAATCTTTGGGGCAACATTTCTATGTTCCATCATAAGTAAAAGAGATAGAAATAAAGATGAGATACTAATAGCAACATAATTTGCATTTGTATGTATCATCATTACTATTGGTTCTGATAGGTAAAATGTAAAAACTAAGATAGCTGGTACAAGCATAATCGCATATTGTACTTGTATCTTAGGCGTAATACTACGAACAAATTTAAATTTTTGAGAAAGATTTTTTAATGTGTATGGAATACCAAAAGCTTTAATCATAATTGTTATTATTCCCGTAATTATCATAGCACGATCATCTATACTTTCTCCGATAGTTAGTGCTAATATTCCTAACATAAAAGAGTTAATTGCATACCATAAAAGTAATCCATAAAGTCTTGTTGTAAAAAGAGCAATAATCAAAGAAGCCAAAAAAAGTCCAATATAAAAATCTACCAATTTAAGCTCCTAAAACATAAAATGTGATCAAAGATAAAAAAGCAAAAACAATGGCAATCCCAAGTAAATTTGGAATTTTAAAGAGACGCAGTTTCGCTGTATTTACTTCTAAAAATGCAACAATAGTTGCAATAAAAAAGAGTTTAATAAAAAAGATTAACATTGCAATTGGTGCACTAAACTCAAGTCCAAAAGGGATAAATAAAGATGCAAAAAGTGATGTAAAAATAACAAACTTAATAGAAGATGCCGTTTCAATAATCGCAAGATAAACTCCTGTTAAGTCGAGTATCATCGCTTCATGAACCATGGTCAGTTCTAAATGAGTTTCAGGATTATCAATAGGAATACGCCCATTTTCTGCTAAAAGTAAAATAAAAAAGCTAATCCCTGCAAATAAAAAACTAGCCATATGTTCTTTTGGAAAGTTTTGTGCTAAATTGACTCCAGCTTGTCCTACACCCAAATTACCCGCCATCAATGACACTGAAAAAATAGTTAATACCATTGCAGGTTCAACCAAAGCAGATATAAAGGCTTCTCTTGAACTTCCTATACCACCAAAAGAACTTGCACTATCAAGACCTAAGAGCATAAGAAAAAAAGTTGAAAGAGAGATAAGACCAGTTATGGTGAAGGCATCGACAAAACTTACATAATAACTTCCTTTTACAAGTGGTGGTAAAAAAAACATAACAACTAAAAGAGGTGAAAGTATTAAAAAAGGTGCATAAAGTGTAATTGCACTACTCTCTTTTGAAATAATTGTCTCTTTTTGTATAAGTTTTGCGAAATTTCTATATCCTTGTAATATAGAAATAGGTCTTTTATATAACATTATCATTTTAATAGCTTTTATATAGGAAAGCAAAAGTGGTGCTACTATAACTAAAAGAAGGATACTCAATAGATAGGTAATCATTTTTTATCTCCAATAATTAATATTTTCACAGAAATTATCATAACAAAAAATTCCAAGACAAATGTAGCCCATGAGAACTCATGGGAAAATATTCTGTAACTAAAAAGTACAACTAACATAATATTAAATATCATAGCAGCGTAACGAGTCTGCTCAAAATGAGCTAAACGATAAACCCAATAACTTACATTTTGAATAAATTTTGCAAAAGAGTCATAAAGAACTCTCTCAAAAAGTGGTTTCACATGAACTTCATACTCTGAAGTTATAAATTTTGTTTCATGTCCAGCGATGGTCTGTTTTGTGAAATGAATATTCGGTTTATAAAGCCAGCTAAAAAATCTACGAATAGGTCCAGCAAATCCTGTTGCAGAGTATTGAGTTTTTGCCACTGTATTGTAACCACATGCCCAAGTATGACAAATTCTTGTTTTTACTCCAAATAACTTATATGCTATAAGCATCAAGAGTGTTATACCAACAAGAGAGAAAAATAAAATAAGTGGCGATACTATGCCACCATTTATTCCAATTGAGTGCATATGCCAAAACCCATTTGGAAATATCTGTTGATAAACTGATGTATGCCCAAGTTCTAAAAAAGCTTTATCAAACCATTGAATATAAAAAGGAGTAAAAAGCATTAAAGAAAATATTACTAACATCATCATAATCATCCCAATTTTCATAAGTAAATTAACTTCTTGTGCATGTTTAGCATTTGCACTTCTATGTAAACCTAAAAAAGTAATTCCATACGCTTTTACAAAACAAGCAATAGCTAATCCTCCTGTCATAGCAAGAGCAAAAATAGCAAAAGGCATAGCCAATTTAAGTGCCATAATATCTATATGTGATGAACTAAGCATTGATTGAAAAATCATCCATTCACTTAAAAATCCATTACTTGGAGGAAGTGCTGATATGGAAATAGCAGCAATCAAAAATGTAAAAGCACTTATAGGCATCTTTTTAATTAAACCTCCATACTTTTCCATATTTTTTGTATGTGTTTGATGAAGAATTGCTCCTGCACTCATGAAAAGAAGTGATTTAAAACTCATATGATTAAAGGTATGGAATAGTGCTGCAATAAAAGAGAATGTACTTAAAGTATCAAGCTTTAAAGTATCAAAAATCATTCCCATACCAAAACCTATAAGTATAATACCAATATTCTCTATAGAGTGGTTTGCTAACAGTGCTTTTATATCATGTTCACTCAAAGCATATAATACACCAACAAGTGAAGAGAGTGCCCCAATACTTAAAATCATAATTCCCCACTCTAAAGGCCACGGATACAGAACATCAAAAAGAAAACGAAACAATCCATAAATAGCCATTTTAAGCATTATTCCACTCATAAGGGCAGATACTGGGCTAGGTGCTTCTGGATGAGCATAAGGAAGCCATACATGTAGTGGCACAGCTCCAGCCTTACTTAAAAAACCTAGTACTAAAGAGAAAAACAGTAGTGTAGGATATGCAAATCCTACTGCCGTTTCCTTCATTGCAACAAATCCTATACTTAAATCGCCATCAGTTACAATAAGGAAAAAAAGAAGTAAAAATACAAAACCGAAATGTGTCATAATAAAATAAAATTGTGCAGCCTTAACTGTACTTTTTTTCTTAACTTCTGTTAAAATCAACTGCCAAGAAGTTAGACTCATTAGCTCCCAAAAGAAAAGAAAAATCAAAGCATTTGCACTAACAACTACACCAAGCATAGATATAATAAAAGAGTAATAATGTAATTGATAATGTACTTTTCGTTTTATATGTGAAAGATAACCACTTGAGTAGAAAAGATTTGGCACCACTCCTAATAAAATAAGTACAACAAAAACAAGAGAAAGAGTATCTAATTGAAACATTTTAATAACAACTCCAAAAAATTTTAATGGAGAACTGATGTAAGAAAGAAAAACGCAGTCCTAGATTAATTGAGAACTTATACTATATTTATACTTATAATTTGTTTTATTCTTTGTAGCTTAAAATCTTTAAGCAAAATTATATTTATTTATGAATATATTTATATATCTTTTGGTATACTCCCATTTCAAGTTTTAGATATATGCCACTATGAATTTATTGTCATTATTTGCTATAGATTTAAAAATTTTCACAATCTTTTAAGTAAATAGTAAATATAATCTCAAACTTTATTTTTTATGCCAGTGTGATGGAATGGTAGACTTGGTCGACTCAAAATCGACTGCCTTACGGCGTGCCGGTTCGAGTCCGGCCACTGGTACCATTTTAAAATAATGTTTTGTGATTAGTTAGTATGTCACTTTGTTCATATTTACAGAAACATCTAGAAACACTTCAGCTCTTTTAACTATTATCACTTTTAATTTATTCATAAAAACTTTTTCATCATCATTTAATAAACTTTTATCCATAAAATCATCTTCTAAAGCTTTTATAATAGACTTAGAGACTTTGCTCATCGTTTGAGCTACAAGTTTATAGTTTACACCTATATCTTCTGCGAACTCTCGCATTTGATACGCATTAACTTCATTAGGATTGAATTCATCTCCATAAGCCATAGCAAGATCATGTTCAACATTCTCATGAGCAATAATACAGAGCATGTCATAAAAAGGTGTTGGTCTTATACCGCTTTTATCTACAAAGAATGAGAAGTTTTTTCCATGAGCATCAGAGTTTCCGATAATAAGATTAAAAATACTCCAGTTAAGCATTTCTAGTTTAGCCTTTGCTGGAACTTCACATATATCAGCACTTGCAAAAAGTTTACTAAAACTAGCACCCTCTCTTATATCTTTAACATCTCGCCCAGAACCAAAGTTTCTCTCATACTTGTGCGTAGAAGATAAGTCTAACATTTGGCAAGCATCTATTACATGTAATCGTTCCACCATATTCTCTTGATAAACTCTATCAAATCTTTTTACCATTAAAACTGGGTGTTCTTTAAAACGATATAGTTCTACCTCTGCAACACTTAAGTTAATCTTCTTTGCTAACTTCATACAAAACAGTTCATTCACAACAATATTGGTATGTTTTTTAGTTTGAAACTTCATTATATGAGTAGAAGAGAGAAGCCCATCACCTAAACCAATTTGACCATCTTTAATAATGATTGGTAATTTCTCTTGAACTCCTGCTAAACTAAGTCTCTCTTTCTTATCCCATATAACAATACTATTTTCTTCTATGTTAGTTATACGGCTAGACAATTCATCGTCAGGAATAGATCTAAATATCTCTTCATATTGATTAGTATGTTCCCCAAACATCAAAGCACCTGAGGTATCATACCCAATAGCCTTTATAATGGCAAAAGTATTATTTTTTGAGATGTGAGCGAACTGAGTTATATCTTCAAGACCCTTTCCCTCCGGAATAAGATTTTCTAAAAACCTTCTAATTATTCCAGATTTTAAAGTCTCATTTAACTGTAAATGTGGAGATACTGCAAAGCCATTTTGTACCCACTCTTTAGTATATTCAAATTTGTAAGTTTCTTCTATTTTATCTACCCATATAGATGCAACATCTTTACCTGACATTGTGATATTTAATCTATTATCACTCATTATTTATTCCAAGGGTCTATTTGTAGTTTTATACCAAGGGCTGTCATAATTTTCAACACTGAAGATACTTTCATTCCTGCTATACCATTTTCAATGCTATTGAGAGTGTTAGCAGATACTCCACAGAGCATAGCAGCATCTTTTGTGCTTAAGCCTTGTTGCGTTCTTCGTGCTTTGATAAATAGACCTATAGTCTCTGTAGTCAATGTTCCATCAAACGGTGGAGCTTCGATAGGTTTAACTTTCTTACCTTTTATCATAAAATAATCCTAAAATATTAATTAACTTGTATTTAGTAAGATTATATCTTTTTAATTCATAAAATACAAGTAAAGTTATATTATAAATTAATGGAGCCAATTAAATCTTAAAATACAAAGAAAAATGTATTTAAGATTTTGTAAACAACAATATGTGTAAAAAGTTAGATTTATTACCCATATATTATTAATACGGGTAAATAATTACTATGATGATAATTCAGCCTTCAGCTTTGTAGAAGCCCACAAAAGTTCAATTATATCTTCTGCTGAACTTAACATACCGAATATGCACTCTAGATTAGAGGTAGGTCCATTTTGTTTTATCACGGCTAAGCATTGTCCTATAGCGAAAGACTTTTTATCTTTAAAATATTCATCATGGTACTTCACATGACTAATGAATTTCTTTCCTATTGTTTCTTTTATTTTGTATAATGCCATAAAACAAGTGCTCCTTAAAGTACACCTCAGACAATGAGTGTACATAAGGGTGTACTTTTTGTCAAAAATGGGTGTACCTAAATATATCAAACAATAGTAATGATATTTCTTAGATACTTGTAATAACCCGTATTTAAGGGGTTCAATATGATATTTTTATCAATTAATAGTACCATGCATAACGGATTTAAAATCCGCTGCCTTAAGGGTTCAAATCCCCTCTTTGGTACCACTAAAAGTAAACTTTCAATTAAATGCCATACGCTATTACTTAACATATATAAAAACTATAATTACAAAATTTGAAGATATAAAACTATGCCAACTTATCTTTGATCAATTAAAAAACACTACAAGGATTCTCTAAAATGATTATATTAGACTTTGAAACGAACTCTACAAATATCCATGATGTTATTGAGGTAGCTGCTTTTCGTGTTACACTCATAGATGGTAAATATAAAATTATAGATACTTTTCATCGTTATTATTTCTCAGAGTATGAGGAAAATCCTTATTCTTTAGCTGTTCATAAACTCTCGCAGGAGCGATTAGTTAGACTTAGAAAAGATGTTGACTATGAGGAACTCTTTGAAGATGATGGTGATTTTATAGAATTTTGTAAGGATGCAAAAACACTTGTTGCACACAACATATCATTTGAATTAAGACATATTGGTAGGCTACTCTCATTTGAAAATCATTTTTGTACAATGAAAGAAAACAAAAAAATAGTTCAAGCCACAAATATCAAAGGCAATCTAAAAAATCCTAAACTAATTGAAACTTGTCTTCACTACAATATAGACTTTGATGATGAACAGTACCATAGTGCTATATATGACGTCACTAAGACCTTAGATATTTTGAATAAAATGCAATAGTGTATCATCTTACAAGCTAAGCACAAACCCTAAAGCATCTTTATAACTAACACCATTATTTTGAAGTGCCATCATCTTTTTGAACTGTTTTGGCTTTCTTTTTTGTAGTCTTGTAAAACGGTTGTTATCTTTATCTTCACATTGAGTTCCAAAAGCGCAGTAGGCACAGCCTGTTCTTTT
>WFNF01000166.1 GCA_015488775.1 Helicobacteraceae bacterium | reverse complement strand
GCTTCATATATAAAGCCACTTTCATCTTCTACTTTTACATTTTTGCCATCATAAAAAATATCTTTATTCTTATCTATTGGGCGATGTGAAAACTGCACATACCCTTCATAAGTATCTAATGAGTTTATATAGTTTATCACTTCTGTTTTAGTTTCCATTTTCAGTCTCACTTTCAAATATTAGGTGTTTTACAAGCTTTATCATTAGCTCTTTATCTTTTGGATCACTACTAGCTATAAGCAAGGTTAATGTTGTAAGTGCATTGTCATTTATCTTTTTTTCACCACTGTTTTTGTATAGGTAATTACATTTATCTAAAAAGTATATAAACATAAAAGACGCACTGCGTTTGTTGCCGTCATTAAATGGATGATCTTTTATGATAAAGTAGAGTAGATGTGAAGCTTTATCTTCTACGCTTGGATAAAGTTCAACTGCTGAAAATGTTTGATACAGGTTTTCTATGATACCTTGTAGTTCAGCTGCCTTTTCATTGGCAAAAAGTTGTGTAGCTTCCCCTTTTTTCATCAGCTCATCTTTTACTTTTGTAAGTACCTCTTTTGTCTCTTTATAGGTGAGTACACAATCACTTTTACAGCCCTCAAAGTCATCTATATTATCTTTATCATAACTCTCAAGAAGTGATAAAGTTTTGGTGTATTGAGTAAGTAGATTTAACACCTCTTTATCATTTTCTATGTTTTGTGAACTCAACATAAAAATAGTTTGTTTGAGACTTGAGAGAAGTTCTGTTTTTGCACTCAGCTTTTTTTCATTGATGGTATAACCATCGACGATATAGCTTTTTAAAATGGATGTTGCCCATTTTCTAAATTTGGTTGCAAGTTTTGAATTAACTCGGTATCCAATAGCTATAACCATATCTAGATTGTAAAAATCAATTTTTCTTGCAATTTCTCTTTTTCCCTCTTGTTGAACTATTTCCATTTTGGAAATAGTTGAATTATCAAGTTCTTCATCAGCAATTATATTTTTTATATGTTTATTAATAGCAGGTATTTTTGTACCGAATAGTTCTGCAATTTGTTTCTGGTTTGCCCATATAGTATCATGTTCTAAATCACTCTTAAATTCTATAGATCCATTTGAAGTTTGATAGATTTCTATTTTATTCTTCATCCAAACTCCAATTTCCAGTAAATATCCCATGCCCTTTAGTAGTTGAGCCACCAAGAGGAAGCATCCCTATAGTTATATCTGTTAAAGCACCCTCAAAAGCTTTTTGCTCATTACTATTTTCTAAATCTTTATGCAAGAGTATCTCTATGGTGTAAAACTCTCCATCATCAGCTATAGTTTTTTCTTGAAAAAGTGCACCATCTATAGCTCCACCTGTATATCTATCTATACTTACATGATCAAACACTTTTGTATCTTTTTTGGTTTTAAAACAGTCACTAAAAATGACCTTACCTTTTGCACCATCGATCTTCTCTTTAGAGTTTTTAGCCTCACCAAAAATCTCTTTTATTACCTCTTTAGCCTCACTATTGCCTATGAAAAGTTTCTTTTTTAAATTATAATGGTAAGTTGTTCTGTGGGAGATAGCACCCTTAATGGAACTTGCAGGGATAAGTGTCATCTCATCACTTAATTTGCCTTTTTTATAATCTACCACTTTTTCATAAACAGGAGTCATATCTGCATCTGCATCACCAAAACCACTGCCGAACATAAAAAAGTCATCTGGTTTTATTTTGAGCTCATATTTGATATAGTCACAATTTGGTGTAGTATTTTTATAATTGCCTTCATCTTTAAAATCATCATTTAAACTACTTGAGCACTCTTTTGAAGTGGTTTTTATCTCCACTACTTTAAACTTTCCAAACCCTTTAGTACTGCCACCACCAAGTCTAAATGCTGGGGAGTTTAAGAGATTTAAAATATTTTTAAAACTCTCTTTGTCATCTTTTATAAGTTCTATAGAAAATTTAAACCTTGTACCCTTGTACACCACCTCTTCATCAAACTTGCTTTTATCTTTTGCTACACCTTTAGAGCTTATGGCTGTATGTTCTCTAATGGGTAAGTTATCAAATATTTGTAAAAAAGGAGTTTTTTCTAAAAGCAACTCTTCACAAACCTTTCTTTTTTCATC
>WFNF01000165.1 GCA_015488775.1 Helicobacteraceae bacterium | reverse complement strand
TGGCTTGGAGTTGTTATCTTAGGTATATTTGTTGGATATAAAAAATGGTTTTTATTTGGGCTTAAAGCGAATGTAATAGTGAACTTTATATCTTTTATGGGAAGACATGCCCTTGTGATATATCTTATCCATCAACCAATATTTATGGGAATTTTAGAACTTATAAAGAGACTTTTGTAACAAAAATTACATATCTTTTACACTTTTAGCAGTATAATACATAAATACAAAAGGATTTATATGAAAAAAATGTTTTTAATTTTAGTGATGGCTATTTCACTATTTGGTGCAAATGCAGAGGATGCAGCGTTCACTTTGGGATATGAAGAGGTTTATAAAACTGCTTTGGCTAAGGCTAAAAAAGAGAATAAAATTTTAATGATGGTTATAGTTAAAGAGCCTTGCCCTTACTGTGATGCTTTAGTTGAGAGAACTTTAGATACTCCTGAGGTTAAGGCTAAACTTAAAGATTTTGTTCCATTGATTATAGATATTCATGAGAGTTACCCTAAAGATATGAAACCACCATTTACACCTATGACTAATTTTATAAATCCTGTTGATAGTGACGTTGTTTGGGAAGTTCCAGGCTACTCTAAAAAAGCTGATTTTCTTGATGCTATGGATGAAGCTAAAAAGATGAAACTAGAGAGTAAGAAGAAGTAGTTTGTCAAAAGATACAAGAGAACGTCTTTTAGATTCTGCATTAAAAGAGGTTTATACCTATGGCTACCAAGGAAGTTCAACTGCAAAGATTTTAAAAAATGCAAATGTCCCTAAAGGTAGTATGTACCACCATTTTAAGTCTAAAAAAGAGTTAGTTTTAGCTCTTGTAGATGAAAAGATAGCAGGTGGACTTCTAATCTACTTTGAACCACTTTTAGAGCAAAACCGAAGAGATGGGGAAACTCTACAAACAATCATAACTATAACTAAGATGATATCTAAAAACAATGACTTAGTTATGTACGGTTGCCCACTAAACAAGCTTATACAAGAGATGGCACCTATAGATGAGGATTTTGCAAATATCTTAACATCTAAGTACAATGAAATTTTTAAAATTTTAGAAGATGCTATAAATTTTGCTATAAAAACAAAAGAGATAAAAGAGTGTGATGCACAAAAAGTAACAAGATTTATTTTTCAAAGTATTTGGGGATATCTATCTATAAGTGTAACTTTAAGCTCAAAAGAGAGATTTCTAGAGGTTATTGAGCATTTAGAGAGCTATTTTAGTACTTTGAGAAAGTAGTTTATAGTTTTTTTAATAATTTTATTTGGCTATGAATATCTTTTTTACACGCCTCTGTAGTGTCTTTATCAAGCTCAATCTTGATAGCTTTTTCTTCAAAAGTTTTTATAACTTTTATACAATTATCAATAATACCTTCAGCAACTTTAGTTTTAATAGATTGCATTTTTGCGATTTTTAGTACATCTGCTCTTGTAATATCTAAATCTTTTCCTAAAATAGTTCCGACTTTTTTACCATAGATATAGGCATTTAACTCTTGCATTTACTTTTCCTTACTCTTTTTTTCACTTTATCCATTTTTTGATCTCTTATCTCATCAAGTGAAGTGTATTTTTCTTGTTCAAGTAGTAATTCTAGCTTTGATGTCATATCAAGTGCAATCATAAGGTTAATAATATTTTCAAATTTTGTAGTTTTATTATGCATAAAGTTAGCGTATGATTTTGAAGACATTCCAGCAGCTTTATATAATTCTACCTGAGTCATATTTTTTCTAACTCTCTGCTTTTCTATAACATCAACAAACTTTTCCAAAATATCGTATGGACTCATAAATTCAATCATATTTTACCCTTTTAGTAGTACTAATACCTAAATAGATACTTAACTTACCTTTTTCATATAAATTATAACATAATATTAATTGATAAAAATACTTCTTTTAAAGTAAGGTAGAAAAGTTTAAAAACCTCTCAATAGTTTGAACTAATCGTAAATGATGTTTTGTGATGTTCTAAAAAGGTGCTTATAGTAGATACTGAAGTATAAAATAATTGTAAAAATTTCAAACCATTTAGACCATTCAGTCTAAATAAAGCTTGCAGTAGTTAAACTTTCAAATAAACCGACTGGTCTAATTAAGGATTATTATGAGAAAAGTTGCTGTAACAGGTCTTGGTGTTATAAATAGTGTAGGTCACAATGTAGATGAAGTTTTTGAAAACTTGTGTAATGGAGTTTGTGGAATAGGTAAAATAACCAACTTTGATGCATCTGATCAAAAGGTAAAAATTGCGGCAGAGGTTAAGGGTTTTAATCCCTTAGATGTTCTTGATGCAAAAGAGATTAAAAAAACAGATAGATTTATACATCTAGGTTTAAAAGCTAGTGCTGAGGCTTTGGCAGATGCAAATATAACAGATGATATGAGAGAGAGCATGGGTGTTAGTTCTGCTTCTGGAATGGGTGGACTTCCTAGCATAGAATCAAACATCACCTCACTTAATGCTAAAAATAGAGTCTCACCATTTTTTATACCATCTAGTCTAACAAATATGTTAGCTGGTTATATCTCTATAAAACACTCCTTAAAAGGTCCAAACCTAAGCTCAACAACAGCTTGTACAGCTGGATTACACGCTATAAATGTAGCTTGTAAAACTATAATGATTAATCAAACTGACTCTATGTTAGTTGTTGGAAGTGAAGCGGTTATTTGTAAAAGTGCTATTAGTGGTTTTGCAACTATGAAGGCTTTATCTACTAAAAATGACACGCCACATCTTGCTTCATCACCATTTGATAGCTCAAGAGATGGTTTTGTTATGGGTGAGGGTGCTGGTGCAATAGTTTTAGAAGAACTTGAGAGTGCAAAAAAAAGAGGTGCAAAGATATATGCAACCATAGAGGGTTTTGGTGAAAGTGCTGATGCTTCGCACATAACAACCCCATCAACTGATGGACCTATAAGAGCTATAAAACAGGCTTTAAAGATGGCATCAAACCCAAAAATAGATTATATCAACGCACATGGAACAAGCACACCACTAGGAGATATAAACGAAACAAAAGCTTTTAAATCTGTTTTTGACACCCCACCACCAATAAGTTCTATAAAAGGCTCAACTGGTCACGCTCTTGGTGCAACAGGAACCATAGAAGCAGTTGTAAGCATCAAAGCCTTAGAGAAACAGATAGCCCCACCAACCATAAACCTTAATCATCAAGATAATGAGTGTGATTTAGACTATATAGCAAACACTAAAAGAGAGATGAACATAAGCTACGCACTTAGCACAAACTATGGTTTTGGTGGAACTAATGGAGCGATTATTTTTAAAAAGTATTTTCAATGAATAGTATAAAATTTGTGAAGCTTTTCTTAAGGTGCCCTTAATATAATTTGGATGTGAGGCTTTAGCCTCGCACTTTTAATGAAGTTTTACTTGTATATTTATTCAAATATCTCATCAACAACAACTAACGATTTTAAAAAAATGCTATATTTAGAACAACATCTTGATGCTCAGCACTAGCCCCACTCATAGCATACATATGGCCAAAGATAAGCTCACACCTCTGACTATTAGGAGTTGATTTGTCTATATCTAGGTAATCTTCATAAGTATAGTTTTTAAGTTCAAGTGCAGCCATTTTAGCTCCGATTTTTTGTTGTGGTAATTATAGCATTTTTTGTGGTTTGAGGGTGTAAGTCAAAACCATTGTCCTAACTCACTGCCATTAAGTTAAGGATTAAAAAGATATTTTTTTACTCAGTTTCCCTTCCCCCTCCAATGAAGTTTTTTTCTATCTCTTTGGAAGTGAGGCTTCAACTTCACCTGAAAACAACTACAACACAAGAGTGAGGCTGAAGCCTCACCTCCATAGTTTTTCTTAACTTCATGGCAATGATTGTTATTATGTAGTTTGTATAAAAATAATGGATACTAATATATCTATCTTTACTTTTGTAAATTATAGTGCTATACTTATGTAAATTACATTATTTGGATTAAGCTATGTACAAAAGATCAGTAGAAGCATTATTAAACGAGGCATTAGCTATATCACCTGTGGTGCTACTCTCGGGTGCTAGACAAGTGGGTAAATCGACACTCTCTTTATCTTTAGAGAGAGACTACAGAGTCTTTGATAATCTTAGTGAGAGAGAAGCTGCTACAACGGATTATTTAGGGTATATAGCATCTTTACCTAAACCTATTACCTTAGATGAGATTCAAAAAGTGCCTGAAATATTAGAAAGTATAAAACTACATGTAGATGCCAAGCGTACAAATGGCAGCTTCTTACTCACAGGATCAGCCAATGTGTTGGATATGAAAAAAACTAAAGATACTTTAGCAGGTAGGCTCATAGAGATAAAAATGTGGCCACTTTCGCAAAAGGAGCTTCACCATAAAGCTAGCGAAAATATTATTGATCTGCTATTTAATTTTGAAGCAAGTAAAATGCAAGCTATTAATATGAATTATGAGAATATTTTAAAGGCTGTTATAAATGGTGGCTATCCTGAGATACAGAAGATAGAATCAAAAAGAGGAAAATCACTTTGGTTTAATGCGTACATTAGCACCTATGTCGAGCGTGATATTCGTGATGTAGGAGAGTTACGAGATATCTCTGCCTTTATACGTTTTTTTAATATCATTGCCCCTAGAAGTTGTGGCTTAGTTAACAAATCTGACTTAGCTTCGGATGCTTCTCTCTCTGAGAGTACGGTAAGCAACTACTTAAGCATGTTAGAGATGATTTATCAGATTTCTATGCTTAAGCCTTACAGCTCTAACATATCAAAACGCTTTATTAAATCATCTAAAATGTTTATGACCGATAGTGGAATATTTTGTCATCTGTTAGGCATAAACTCTGTAGAGGAGTTAATAGCCTCTCCTTATAAAGGTGATATAGTAGAAACCTTTGTATATAGTGAACTACTCAAACATATGAGCTATAGTGATGTAAGCGCACAACTCTATCACTACCGAACGAATGATAAAAAAGAGATTGACTTCATACTTGAAAGAGGCAATAAAATCATTGCCATAGAGATAAAATCATCTCTTAGTATTAAAAAAGATGCGTTTAAACATATTGTCGATTTTCAGTCAAAAGAGAAAAAAGAGGTTTTGGGTATTGTATTTTATGGTGGTGAGAGTGTTTTATCGTTTAGTGATGAAAAACAGTTTCGCTATGCCTTGCCTTTGAATCTGTTCTTTTAGGGTAAGTCCTTTTAATCTGTTTCTCACTTTGGTACCTTTCCTGCGTAAAATCCTACCTGTCTATCTTGTGCTCTTTTTTTGAGTCAAAAATCAAGCATAAATCTATAATTCTTTTGAGGTTTTATTTGTCTCTTAAGCTTAGTGTAGCTAGGTACGAGAGCTTTTATATTTAATTTAGAAAATGAAATAAGATTTATATAACTACTCAAACATCTCATCAACAACAACTTCCATCTTCAAACACTCAATTGTCATTTGATCATCCCCAGCGTAACATCTGTCGTAATGGTAAGATTTATCATGCAAGATAAACTTATCTATAGTTTTAGCTAAAGGGTCAACTAAAAAGTAGTTGAGTATCCCACAAGATTCATAAAGCTCTTTTTTTACACTTTTATCTTTGTATGCAGTAGATGGAGATAAAACCTCAAAAACAGCACAAGGTATCTCTTTTTTAGAACAATAAAGGATGATGTCTGGTTGAACAACATTTATACCACCATGACACTCTATCTTTAAGTCATAAGGAGCCACGCGAGGTAAACACATTGTCTTTTTTTGTAAATTTTTAAGTATAAAAAAGATACTGCCAACAACATCTTGATGCTCAGCACTAGCCCCACTCATAGCATATATATGACCAAAGATAAGCTCACACCTCTGACTATCAGGAGTTGATTTATCTATATCTAGGTAATCTTCATAAGTATAGTTTTTAAGTTCAAGTGCACCCATTTTTAGCTCCGATTTTTTGTTGTGGTTATTATAGCATTTTTTGTGGTTTGAGGGTGTT
>WFNF01000164.1 GCA_015488775.1 Helicobacteraceae bacterium | reverse complement strand
CAGTACTATCAATCCATGCAGTCATCGCCATGATTGCACTATCGCTAGCATAAAATTTAGCTCCATTTCTTGATGTTGGTTGTATAGCAGCTATAAGTGCAAGTGCATCAGCTGCTTCAATTACAGCAGTTGTTTTTGAAGCAACATCTTTAGTAGAAGTATCAGTCACTATACCTTTTGGTTTTGAACTTCCATCTCCATTTATATAACTAGCTTCCATAGTTCTGCTTAGTCTAGTACCAAGCGCACCAGCTAAATAAGACTCAACATTAAAAAAAGCATCTTCAAGTAACTCAGTCGAAACAGTTATGGCAGTTGTAACTTTCCAAGCATCCATTGTTATCTCGCCAGTTGCGAAATCAGCTGGAGTTATAGAACCATGTTCTGCTGTCCACACGCCAGCACTTGCAGTATCATCAATTGTTGGTATGTGAAGTTGTCCGTTGTCAGATGTAGTTATATGTCTAGCATCATTGCCTATTACGCCAAATTCTTTAATCTTTTCTTGAAGCTCTCTTAAAAAGTCTTCTGGCACAGTCTCTTTACCCTTGCCTATATCTCCTGCCCCAACTGCATTTTCAAATTCTCTTTGAGTAATTTTACCTCTCAAATAATTATTGAATTTAGTTTTAATCTCTTTTACTTGATCAACAATCTTTTCATCTAAAGGCTTTACATTTTGTATAGCAGCAGTTCTAGTAAGCTCTATCGCTTCAATCTGCATATCAATATCAGCAACTTCATCACCTAAGCTTTTTATAGTAGCTAAATCAGTTTTATCTAAGTTTTCACCTTTAGTCGTTTGAATATTTTGCATTTGTGCAACTTTAGCAGCGCGTGTTTCTCTTAAACTTTTTAAACTCATTTTATTTTCTCCATGATTTTATCAGCTTCAATTTTATAGATATTTATTTTATCTACAATCTTATCAGCTTTATTTTTTAAACTAGCAGAGCGAACAGCACAATTGCCGTTACACTTTGCAACTCTCTTTTGAGCAGACTCAATGTTCAAATCAGTTGAGTTGTTATGTAAAGCATCACTCATTACAACATTATCTGCAAAGCCATTTTTTACAATGTCATTTCCAAATAAATAAGTCTCATCATCCATCATCTTTAAAACTTCATCTAAAGATTTGTTTGTTTTTTTAACATACTCATTTGCAATCATTGTAGTAACACCGTCAAGCGTAGTCGCTCTAAGTCTCATCGCTTTAGCATCACCACGAATTCCACTGCTTGCATTATGAATCATGTAAGTTGAGTTGTCAAACACTTCTAAAGTATCTCCTGCAAGAGCTATATAACTAGCTATACTAGCACCAAGTGCAGTAATAATAAAGTTAACTTTACCTTTGCTGTAAGCTTTAAAACTATTAAAAATCTTAACACCTTCAAAAACGTCACCGCCAGGACTATCTAAGTGAACAGTTATATCCCCACTTGCATTGTCTAACTTAGATACAACATCTTCAGCTAGAACATCCCAACCGATTTCACCATCTAGTCTCATAATCATTTGCTTTCCTTAGTTGAAGTTTTTGAAGAAGTTTTTAAAAGTCCTTCAATCCGTCCAAGATGACTAAGTATATCACTTTTGTTTTCAAGAGTGCTTTGCTTTATCTGTTCTTTTAAAGTAGAAACATCTGCAGCAGTTGGAGTTGTAGTAACATCACTTTGCCCAAAATGCACGTCTGCTTGAGATGTTGTCATCATCCCCGACTCTTGCATAATCTCATCAAGTCCATCTATTTGAGTTAAGTTCTCTTTCGCTCTAACTTCGTTTCTAGTTATGACTCCAGCTCTCACACCCATTGCGTAAGTTTCGTATCTCTCTTTTTTACCCATGCTTAGAAGTATGTCAGTATCAAACTCAAAATAATGAGTCTGCTTTAAAGACTCAGGTAAAAGCTTCATCGCAATCTCTTGTGCTATAGCAACGTAATAAGGTGCAAGTGTAGTCTTATAAAAACCACGATTCATCTCACCGAGATTTCCAAAAGTTGCTTGAGTTAAATCTCCGAGCATGTGAAGAGGAACGCCAAAGATTACTCCAATATCCGCCCTGGTGAGTTTAGCGTTTTCAACATAGTTAGCATCCATTGGACTAACTAAGTTTAATTGTTTATATGTCATGCCATCACTCAAAACAGCAGTTTTTCCAGAGTTAGCAGCGCCACCAAATTTTTCAGTAAAACCATCTTTAATCTGATCTATAGTTTCTTGAGTCAATCGACCTGGTGCTTCAATAACTCCACTAAGATTAACTGCTTGTGCATAAAAAG
Source organism: Helicobacteraceae bacterium (assembly GCA_015488775.1). GTDB lineage: Bacteria > Campylobacterota > Campylobacteria > Campylobacterales > Sulfurimonadaceae > WFNF01. Next base: position 3,238 of record WFNF01000164.1, on the reverse strand, counting down.
CTTCGTTGTAAGTAGCCTCGCTACTTGCAGAGTCCATAGTTTTGCGATGTAGCTCAATCGGATTTATCCCCTGTTTACCATCCTCACTAAACACTTTAAAATGCAAAATCTCATCTTGCCAAACTCTAAAACTCTTGTTTTTAAAGTTTACTTGATAGAAAAAATTATCTGTAGCAACATCATGATACATTGACACAGTATCATACTGCAATTGAATTAACTCTTTTGTTTCAAACGTTACAGAATTACGCACTATAAGAGCGTAAGCGTTCCCTCTAGCACTAAGATTTAAACCAATGGTCTGCATAAAATTAAAGTAAGTTAGATATCTGTAGGGTTGATTTATAAGCTTTGTGATGTAGTTTGAAGTAACTTCAATAGGACCCGTAGAAGTCTTTTTAAATAATTTTAAAGGAGATGTAGCAATAGTTTGAGAGAGTATGCGAACGCTAGCGTACACAGGGACAAGCTCTAAGCCCTTGCGAGTTGTAGTAAACAAATCAAAAAAACCACCGAACGCATCAGCGGTGATTGTATTTTTGATGTTTTCTACTTCTGTTTTTTTTCTCTTAAAAATATTAAACAAAAACTCACTCCAAATACTTTTTTAAACATTGTATCTAAAAAAATGTTATTTTTGTAATTTATCATATATGAATTTGGGCATAAAGATATCATGAATACATGGATCTTCTAAAAAAGTATCTTTTAATAATATCCTATATCCTTTACCGAGAGTTCCAAATAATCCATAAGCTTTCCAATTACAAACTTTACCATCTTTGTCTTTATCTCCACTATCACATTCTTGATAATCCTTTGAAACTTTACCACAAGCAGGACAAATAAAACCCTCTTTTGGCTGAATATCTGCTATTAAATCATCTTGATTTTCGTAAACATTAATACTCTTATCTAGTTTCGGCTGGTTGCTCTCTTGATAATAATTCGCGCTCCAATAACTTCTGTCATCCTCAAAAGCTTGTAATACTTCTTGTTTTGTTTTTCCTAAAAAATCTGAATAGTACGTAATCATTTCATCTATCCAAATCAACTTCCCTTCAAATCTGTCATAATCGTTTAAATTTTCTTTTATCTGTTGCAATAATTCTTCATAAGTTTTCATTTGTTTTTCCTTGTTTTTTTAATAAGCTCACTAAGCTGAAACAATAAAATCCGAACAGGAATTTTTATCCTAGTCGCATTTGGTTTTTCTTTTAGTTTCATTTTAATCTATCTTCTAATATAAGCTCATTGTGTTTTTGAGATATTAGACTCTTTAGTCTAGCGCTATTGTTTTGTTTAAATTCATAGCCTAGTTTAGATATTTGATCTATAAGATAAGCTGCTACGTTTTGTGAGTTTTTTTCTAACTCAAAAAAGTTATTGTCATCTTTTGACATCATACTATCAAACAGTTTGCTTGTTACCCCAGCTTTGCTATTTAACTCATCTTCAAAAGCTATGTAAACAGCACAAACAAAGCTAAGTGCACTTAGTTTTTGATGATTAAAGTTTTCAATTGCATCTATCCAGATGTCATTGCTAGCTTTTGCAATCTCTTTATAATGTTTAAAATTTCTTTTGGCCATTATTCTTAAAAACTTTTTCAATCTTTTTTTGATTATGTTCATAACTTTATCACTCTCTGTATGATCATACTCATTAAGTACACTTCCCATCATCAAAGCAGCCAAAACTGCTTTTTGCTGATCAATAGACATAGCCATAATTTTCCTTTTAAGTTTGTTTTGATACACTTTCACTCAACAATGTCAAGTAAGTTTTTAAAACTTCGCCCTCTTTTGAGGGTTTATTTATCCTCGACTTTTTTTTCAAATTTATCACAACTTTCATCATCTGTCATAAATTCACAACACATCAAACTTGAACTATTTACACATACTTCATCTTGAAGCCATTTGCAGTTTTTACATTTCATCGTACTAAGTCTTTATTCTCGTAAATGTTTCCAATAACTTCTATATCTACACATTTTTCTTTATCAAAACTAAAATTTATATTTCCACCAATAGATACAAAATATGAATATTTACCTCCCGTCATATATCCAAATGCACCTCTTTCAAATATTATAAATTGTAAATCATCTTCATCTGTGATTTCGATATCAAATATTTTTATAATATCACCCTCAAAAATTTTCACACCATTTTTATCTTTCAGATTTGTATATTGTAGTAATTTAATATCCTCAATTTCTAAAAACAATCTGCTAGTGCGAGGTTCAGCACCTGAGATCTGTCCATTTATAAAGCCTATTTTTTTAAATTCATTACAACTCTTATCATCTGTATTTAGTGTTACTGAAAAACTTCCTCTCTTATTGTTTATAATAGTAGCATCAGGGTTGAATCTAAAAGCATCACGAATAACAGAAAGATTTCTCTCACTGTCTTGTATATTAAGCCCTGCCACGATCATAGGTTTGCCCTGAGGACACCCCCTCAATCGTTTATCACGATAGTATATAATGTCAAAGTCTTTATTTGTTTCAGAGTATGCTCTAAAATGTAGTGTTATCATTTTGAATCCTTTTTTTATTTATTGTGTTGTTAAAATGAGTCCATTTTAAATCTAACTATTTTCATTATCTCTATATTAACTTTCATTAAAGATCTCCCAAGCTTTTTGAGCTTGTCCTACTGTTATATTTACATCCATCGCAAATATTAACGCTAAAAATTTCATGTGTTGTTTGTTTTTCATGTTGATAATCATAATTTCAACTCCTTTTTTATATACTCAGTAAGTTTAAAAAACTCAGTTCTAACACTGGGATTTTTAGAGTCATAAACAGACTCACCGCGCCCATACGCTTTTTGATATTCAACTTTATATCTAAGAGCTGGAGTTACTTTAAAACCCCAATCCTCCAAAGTTGAAAATGTAAACTTAATGTTTGATTCATTTAAATTTGGTACAATTCGATTAGGCACAACATACAAGTTAAGCTTATCGCTCTTTAATGTTTGTCTCACTTTCTCAATCTTTTCAACAAGCTTAACAAAGCTTTTTATCTCTATCGCACTCAAAGAAGTTGGCAGCAGCACCATGTCACTTTTAGCAAGTAGTGCTTGAGACTCGGCTACATCATAGCCCCCCGTGTCAAATATATGTATAGTTCCTTTATCTTCAAAAGCTCTTTTAAAATCTTTTGGAGCTGGAGATAAAACACATTTTATATCATTTTGTAAACACCAGGTGTAGCTTGCTT
>WFNF01000163.1 GCA_015488775.1 Helicobacteraceae bacterium | reverse complement strand
GTATATAACCTGCTTCTATAACCCTTTGAGTTTCCTCTTTTGCACATTTTTGGGCATGTAAATAAAACTCTTTTATTAATGGTTCTACATGAGATTTAGTAAAATTTTCTATAAAAGCATCTGAACCTTTTAACACCAAAGAGTAAGCTATTTTAGCCTCTTCATCTCTTAATATTTTATTTTCATCTACTATATCTTTTAAGTCATCAATATAAAAAACAGATATATTTTCATCTTTACTTATATTTATATCTTTTGGAACAGCCATATCAAACCAATATCTATGAAAAGGTCTTTGTTTAACATTTTTATCTGTAATAATTGGGATAGGTGAACCCGTTGAGGTAAAAATCATATCTGAAACATTTATCAATCTATCTAGTTTTTCATAAGGTTCACAAGATATCTCTAACTCATCTGCAATAGCCTTAGCTTTTTCATAAGTTCTATTTATAATACAAAGATTTACACCAAGTTTTTTTAAGTATTTTATACTTAAAACAGACATCTCACCACTACCAATAATTAAAGCAGATTTCTCAGATATATCATCCACTTTTTTCTTAGCCAAGTTAACCGCTACACTTGCAATAGAAACGGGGTTAGAAGAGATATTACTAGCATTTCTTACATTTGCTGCACATTTAAAAGCTGCTTCTAATGCCTTTGCTATCTCTTTAGAACTAAAGTTGTTTTCAATAGAAATTTTATGTGCATCTTTTATTTGACCTGCAATTTGAGTTTCACCAACAACTAAAGAGTCAAGTGAACTAGCTACATTAAAAAGATGATAAATACTATCATCTTTTTCAAACACATCAGCTATATTTTCTAACTCTTTTTTTTCAATTTTACTTTTTGCACTTAAGAGATTTAGAATATAATTTTTAGATTGAGCAAAATCTTCACTAATACAAAAAATTTCACATCTATTACAAGTAGAGATTAAGATAATCTCTTTTACAGCTTCTAAAATTTTTATAGATTTTATAAAAGCAATTCTTTCCTCATCATTAGCAAATGCTAAAGCACCTCTAACCTCTAATGTTGAGTTTTTATGAGTAAAACTAATAGTTTGATACTGCATTAAAAGTTTCTCTCTAACATTTTTGCTAAAATCATCTCTAGGGCTACATCGCCCTCGATAGCTTTTGCTGCTTCATCTGAAAGTTTTTTAGCTAAATCATAAGATTTTTCAACAGAGTTGAATTTTTCCATATTAGTTTTAATCCAATGTTTCTCATCATTATTTAATACTTTTTTATGATAAGACTTAAGTTTTGCCTTCCCATCTTCATCCAACTCTTTATAAAGGTAGATATATGGAAGAGTACACTTACCCTCTACAAAATCATTTAAAGCAGGTTTACCCAAGGTTTTTTCATCTTGTGTTATATCTAAAATATCATCAATAATTTGAAAAGATATACCAAGATTTTTACCATAAAGAGCGTAAAGTTTAGTATCGTAACCCATTAAATGTGCCGCGCACTCACTACTAGACTCAATCAAAGCAGCAGTTTTTAAATCCAACATTTTAAGGTAAACATCTTCATTATCATTAAACTTTTCACCTAACTTAACATCCATCATCTCGCCAACACTAAGTCTAGTAACAGCGCTAGCTACACTTTTTGCAATAAATGGATCAAAATCTACTAAAGAGGTATAAGCCTTAGAATAAAGTATATCACCTAACATTATGGCAGTTTTACTACCCTCACTAGCATTTACAGACTCAACGCCTCTTCTTGTTACTGCTTCATCTATAACATCATCATGAAGTAAAGAGGATGCATGTATCAATTCAACAATAGAACCAAGCTTTATAGCATCATCACTCATTTGAGCTATAGTTGCTATAAGTCTTGCTCGTAAACGTTTTCCACCGTTTAATTTTTTAAAAAGCCTTGTAGCTTCATCATAGTTTATCTCTTCAACTATCTCTAAAATTTTACTCTCAATTTTATCTAACACTTTAAGTATCACCTTTTAAAAAATCTAGTACTATCTCTTCTTTTGAATCATATATCATCATACGAAACTTTGCTTTTTTTGTTTTATAATCAAAATCTACAAACTTGATCAACAACATAGGTGCTTGTTTAAACCTAGAACCTGTATTTGCTACTTTAATTAAAATAGAATCATTAGGATGTTTTTTAGATAAAACAGTTTGATATGGAAAGTCATCATAAAATCTGTGAGTTGTAAGCAACTCATTTTTATATAATGTCCATCTAAATTCCAATAACTTTTCATTATTTAACATCTTAACTAAAACAGTTTTTGACTCATCTTTTTTCAACTCAAAAGTTTGAGCCTCAACCCAATCTGTTGCATTTAGAACTAAGATAAAACTTAAAAGAAAAACAGTAATTTTAATCAATTTTAATCATCTCTAAAATAATTTTTCACGATTATAACACTTTTATCTATAAACTACACTTTTTTTAGATATTATTATTTCCTAGTTTCTTTATGTTAATTTTAATTCACTAAGTCCTTAATAAGTACTAAAATTGTAAAATTACAAAAAAAGAAAATATAATGAAAAAATCTTTATCTATCGTTATTCTAGCAGCTGGCAAAGGCTCTAGAATGAAATCTTCAAAAGCAAAAGTGTTACATAAAATTTCTGGCAAAGAGATGTTATACTACAACATAAACGAATCTCTTAAATTATCTGATGATGTTATAGTTGTTGTGGCTCACCAAAAAGATGATGTGATAGATGCCATGTCAAAATACTTTAACAATATCACTTTTGTAACTCAAGATGCTTTAAACTACCCTGGAACTGGTGGTGCGATGATGGGTGTTAAACCCAAAAATGACAGAGTGTTAGTTCTAAATGCAGATATGCCACTTGTAAAAGCTGAAGCATTAAGTGGTTTTATAGATTCTAAAAAACAAGTTATTATGAGCATCTTTGAGCTTGAAAATCCAAATGGATATGGTAGAGTTGTGATCAAAGATAATCTAGTTCAAGAGATAGTTGAACAAAAAGATTGCAAGGATGAACAACTAAAGATACAGAGTGTAAATGCTGGTATATACGCTTTTGATAACTCCATATTAGAAAAATACATCCCTCTACTTAGTAATGAAAATGCTCAAAAAGAGTACTACCTAACAGATATAATCAAAATGGCAAAAGATGACAATATAGAGATAGAGCCTCTAAAAGTTGATGAGGAGTATTTTAAAGGGGTAAACTCAAAAAAAGATTTAGCTGATGCTGAACTTATTATGCAAGATCGCATTAAAAGTGAATGGATGGCAATGGGTGTAAGTATGCAACTTCCAAATACTATTTATATAGAAAGTTCAGTTGTTTTTGAGGGAGAATGTGAGTTAGAAAATGGTGTTAGAATAACAGGTGACACACTTATAAAAGATTCACATATAAAAGCTCATAGTATCATTGAAGATTCGATAGTTAAAAACTCAGATATAGGACCTTTAGCACACCTAAGACCAGCGAGTAATGTTGAAGATACACATATAGGTAACTTCGTTGAGGTAAAAAAATCATCTCTAAAAGGTGTAAAAGCTGGTCATCTAAGCTATCTTGGAGACTCAATCATAAATGAGGGAACAAACATTGGTGCGGGAGTTATAACTTGTAATTATGATGGAGTTAAAAAATACCAAACCATCATAGGAAAAAATGTTTTTGTTGGAAGTGATACTCAACTTGTTGCACCTGTTATAGTTGAAGACAATGTTTTAATAGCAGCAGGATCAACAATAACTGATCAAAAGGTAAAGTCTGGTGTTTTAGCTATAAGCAGAACTAAAATGAAACAGATAGATGGATTTTTTGCAAAATTTTTCAAAAAATAATTATTATTAACTATTACTTTTTATTATAGTTTTAACTTCACTTTGTTACTATAAGTTTTTAAAGGATTTATAATGACAAGAAGAGATATATTAAAAACCTCACTAGCAACTTTTTTAGCACTAAATGCTAGCAGTTGTGCTAGTAAGAGATCAACCCCTATTAACAAACAATCTATAAACAACAAAAACCCTAAAATTGTGATAGTTGGTGGTGGTTGGTCAGGTCTTAGTGTTGCAAAAAATATTAAAAAATTTGTACCACATGCTGAGGTAACACTTGTAGAAAAAAGAGATCATTTTGTTTCATGCCCAGTAAGTAACCCTTGGTTATTTGATATGGTAAATCTTGATTTTTTAACCCATAGCTACATAGATGCAGCAAAAAACCATAACTACACATATGTTCAAGCAAGTGCATCTGGACTTGATACAACAAACAACATACTTAAAACAACACAAGGTGATATAGAGTTTGATTACCTTGTTTTTGCACTTGGTATAGAGTATGATTATAATGAGTGGTGTAAAGATGATCAAGAGTTAGAGAAACAACTAAGACTCAACTACCCTGCTGCATTTATACCAGGTTCAGAACATCTTAGCTTAAAAAGAAAAATACAAAACTTTAAAAGTGGTAACTTTGTACTTACAGTTCCACCTGGCAACTATAGATGTCTTCCTGCACCTTATGAGAGAGCTTGTCTTTTAGCAGAACACTTTAAGACTAACAAACTTGATGCTAAGGTTTATCTACTAGATGCTAACAACAAGATAACAATCAAAGAGGAGGGTTTTAGCACAGCGATGAAAGAGCTTTATAGCGACTATCTTGTTTATATCTCTGATGCACCTATTTTAGAGTTTGATTTAAAAAACAAAATAGTAAAAACAGATTTTGATGAGATAAAATTTGAAGATGCATCTTTCTACCCAAGAGTAAAATCTCCAAAACTACTAGAAGATTTAGGTTTAACTATAAAAACACCATACAACCGTGTTGAAGCAAACTTAGACCATTACACAAACCAATTTGTAGGGTATAAAAATATATATGGATGTGGAGATATAAGACCTATGGGATTTTCAAAATCTGGAAATACTGCTTACACAGAGGGTGAAAATGTAGCAAAAAACATAGCAAACACCATCTACAATAAACCATCAAAATGGGTATCACCAATAACTGTTTGTATCTCAATAATATCTCAACACCCAGATAGAGAGATCTCTTTAGTTTCACAATACAAATATGGAAAAAATGGTGAAACAAACTTCAATGGCACAACAACAGATGAAGCGTGGAAAACAAACACCTTAGGTGCACAAAAAGCACAATTTTCATGGGCACAATCTATGTATGATAGTATGTTTTATGGGTGATTTATAAATAACGTACTCTCAATCATAAATTCAAGTGATATTAAAATATTATAAAAAGGTTTAAATCAATGTATTCAAAATATTTTCAAAAGTTAATTTGCGAAAATAAAAAAAGAAAAGACTTGTTTCCAGACAAGTATGTTTTTAGACATGCAAGAGATAAAGAGTATCATACTTATGCATTTAAATATGAAAATTTTAAAT
>WFNF01000162.1 GCA_015488775.1 Helicobacteraceae bacterium | reverse complement strand
TTTTTATCCCTCCCTTTGGGCATTACATAGGAGCTCACACTCTGCGTTAATCTTTTTTGACTTAGCTTTGGCTAGGTCTTCAAAAGATTGCCTTGATTGTAAACTCCTATGTAATGCTGAGGGGCACTAGGGTTTTTAGAGGTGCCCTAAAAGGTAACAGATGAAAATTTTATTTACTATATTTGTGTTTTTTAATATATTGAGTGCTGATGGTTGTTGGACTCCTCTTGAATTGTCTCAAATAGAGACTAAAATGTTTGATGAAGATAACACTATATTATCTTTAAAAGATGCTAAAGATTGTAAGCCAATAGCTGGTGCTAGAATACTCTTTTTAAATAAGATATTTACAAGTGACAAAAAGGGTTACCTTACTCTTCCAAACCCTCCAGAAGAGATTGATACTGCTATAGAGATTAAAATTAAAAAAGATGGTTACATAACTCAAAAAGAGAGAGTTGATGTCTCATTTGGCTCTTTTTGGCAAAAAAACTTTCTTTTAAGTAAGAGACTTCCTCCACACTCTTTGCGCGCTGTTCTTTCATGGGGATCTAAACCAAAAGATTTAGACCTTCATCTTTTAAGCCCAGAGTTTCACATCTCATACAGACATAAAAAATCTATTGCAAACGTAGTAAAACTAGATCGTGATGCTAGAAATGGTTATGGTCCTGAAACTATAACTCTAGACAAAATAAAAGCAGATGGCAAATACAAAATTCTTGTACATAAATACTCAAGAAAAGGCTCTTTTAACTCAAAAGCTAGAGTTGCTATATATATGAACAACACTTTAGTTAGTTCTGTTCCATTAATCTCAAGCAATGCCTCTTGTCTTGAAGTAGCATTTATAAAAAATCAAGAACTAAGCATAGACGTAAAAGAGATAGACGATAAATATTGTCTCAACCCTAATTAAGCAATAAAGAACTTAATCAGGGTTCAAAAGATAAAGCACTATTATTATATAATGCGTTATGCATACATTTGAAGAACTTAGAGCTAAAAACAACACTTTTATATATAGAGAATATAAAGTAGAGATTAAAGATGGTAGTGTAAAACTTACCTACTTTTTTGATCTTACTTTAGATGGTAAAACAACTACTTTTATTCATAAACTTACACTTAAAAACAATAACTTTGATTTTAATACTGACATGGAAAATATCTACTTTCACATTGGACTTGCTGAGTCTATATCTTATTATAAGATAGCTGCTCCACAAGATTATATTATAAGATGTGCTAAGATAAATACTGATCAGATAAAGTGGTTTCAAAAACTTTTTTTTAATGGTTTGGGTGAGTTTATATACTTAAACAAAATAGATATAACTCAAGACACTTTAGTAAATTTTATGTGTTATGATGAAAATGATGAGTTGAAATATATAGATGTAAAAACTAAAGATGCTAACATCATCCCTATTGGTGGAGGTAAAGACTCTTTAGTATCTTATGAGCTTTTAAAAGATGAGTTTGATGATACTTATCTTTTCTCAATGAACCCTATAGTAGCTTCAAAAAACATCTTAGATAAACATCCAGAAAATTCCATAACTCTTAAGCGTGAACTTGATATTGAAAAAATTATAAAGTTTAATAATGATGGCTACTTAAATGGCCATATACCATTTTCATCTATCTTAGGTTTTATAAGTATATGGGTTGGTTTACTTTATAAAACTAAGTATATTATACTCTCAAACGAAGCTAGTGCAAGTGAAGAGAATATAATCTATAATAATCAAAAGATAAACCATCAGTACTCAAAATCTTTTGAGTTTGAAAATGATTTTAGAGATTATATCTCAACATATATAACTAAAGATGTAGAGTACTTTAGTTTTTTAAGACCACTTGATGAGATTCATATAGGTAAACTTTTTGCACTTAAGGCAAAAGAGCATTTTAACACTTTTCGTTCTTGTAATGTTGGAAGTAAAAAGAACATTTGGTGTGCTAAATGTTCAAAATGTCTCTTCACTTACATAATGCTTTGTAATGAGATATCTGATCAAAAGCTTGAAGAGATATTTGGCTCAAATATGCTTGATGATGAAACTCTTTTAGAGACTTTTACTGCACTTTCTCAAGATGATGAGGTTAAACCCTTTGATTGTGTTGGAACTTATGATGAGGTGAATTATGCGCTTTCTAAAAAACAAAAAACTTACTCAAAAGAAAATATGCCAAAACTTCTAAAAGATTATAAGGCTAAAAATATAGCTTATGGCTTTAATGTCGAATTAGAACATGACAACAATCTTCCAAATAAATTTAGAAAGATACTAGATGAAGCCCTTAAACAACTTAATAAATAAACTGCAAGATTACAAAAGTATAGCAATTTTTGGTTATGGAGTTGAGGGGCAATCTTTTTACAGATTTGCACAAAAGTATCTTCAAGATACAAACATAATCATCGTAGATAAAAATGTATCTCAAAATGGTATTGATGCTAAAACTTATAGTGGTGATGATTATCTTGATGCTTTAAAGTTAGCAGATATCATTATAAAATCTCCTGGTATCTCTTTAAACTCTTTAGGCATAGACTATAAAAGCTACAACTTTACATCATTAAGTGAACTTTTTTTGGAGTTCTATGGTTCTCAAGTTATTGGTATATCTGGAACAAAAGGTAAAAGTACATTAGCAACTCTAACTCACGATATGTTTAAAAATGCTGGATTAAAAAGTATTTTGGGTGGAAATATTGGGATACCTGTTTTTGATGTCTTAGAGGGGATTTGTGATCAAAGTATTATAGTTATGGAGTTGTCTTCTCATCAACTTTTACATATCAAACAAAGTCCACATATATCTATTATAACCAATCTTTTTCCTGAGCATTTGGATTATTATAAAGATTTAGATGAGTATTATAATGCTAAGTTTAATCTTTTTAGACATCAAAAAAGTGATGATATCTTTTTATATGATGATGCTAATAGTAAAAATTATAAAACTGTAAAATCAAGATGTCAAAATCTACATCATAGCGAGTTAAAATATAGCGTAGAGTTTAGTATGAAAAGGGGTTTTATACACAAAAATACCCTTATGTTTTTAGAAAGACTTAAAGAGATGTTTAGTGTGAGTGATGAGGTTTATCTTCAAACTTTGGAGTCATTTAAGACGCTAGAACATAGGTTAGAGTATGTATCTGAAGTTGACGATGTTTATTTTATTAATGACTCTATATCTACCATACCCCAAGCTTGTATTGAAGCTATAAAGCTTTTAAAAGATGTAGATAGTGTTATACTTGGTGGTAATGATAGAGGTGTATCTTATGATGAATTAGTAGATTTTTTAACCATTAGTTCTCTCTCAAACGTTATATGTTTTTCAGATACTGGTAAAAAGATATTTGATTTATTAAATAAAAAAGAATCAAATCTAAAAGTTATTTTAGCAAAAGATTTAGAAGAGAGTGTAAAACTAGCTTACTCCTTAACTAAAAAAAGTAAGATAGTCCTTTTCTCACCAGCTGCCTCAAGCTTCAATGAATACAAAAACTTTGCTTTTAGAGGTAGAGCTTTTAAAGAGTTTGTTTTAGCTCTTTAGAAAGTTTTTATTTTTATAAAATTACTAAGTAAAATCAACAAAGCTACAACAAAAAGTGCAATACTAACTATAAAGAACATCCCTTGAACTCCTTGAGTTGCGATGATAGGTTGAAAAATTAGAACTGAGCTAAATTGACCCGCAAAAACTGAACTAACAAAAACCCCACTTGCCTTTGCTCTTACTTTTTGTGTTGTTACACTTAACATCCACGAGGTGAAATTAACCATCATAACCCCTAGAGCTATACCGTTAAAAAAACCTCCTAAAATAAAATCTTTTAGAGATGTTGCGTAACTAATGCTTAAAAGACCTAGAGCAAAAGAGGCAAAGACTATGATAAAAAAGTTTTTATAACTAATATAATCTCTTAGCTTTTTGTAACTTATGGATGCAAAAGCAGATACAATCATTGCAGAGGTTATAACAAAACCTATATCCATACTAGAGGCATTAAGCATATCTTTCATTAAAAACGGCATCTGGGTTGGTAAAAGATAAAACACACTCATTAAAAAGTATCCTGTAATATATATCAATATTAAATCTTTTGAAAAAAGTTTTACCTCAACTTCATCTTGATGTACCTTGTCTTCTGGTTCATATAGAGTTTTTAAAAGTAGTGGTAGAAAGGTTAAAGGAACTAAGTATATTAAAAAATTTGCTTTATAGTCTATTTGAGCTATTAATGCTCCACCCATTATAAAAAGTATTCCACCTAGTGCACTAAAAGCCCCCTGAATACTTAAAAGTGACTCTCTACTTTTTTGATCAAAATAATCACCAATTAAAGTGGTATTAACCGTCATGATTATCCCAACACCTATTCCTAAAATAAATCTAAATACAAGTATTAGATGTATATTGTATATAAAAAATGGTGCCACTCCAGCTATAACAAATATAGCAATGCCTAGATATAAAGATTTTAATCTTCCTAATGTATCTATTAGAAAACCAGCGCCACTAGAAAACAGTGCAATACTAAGTGATGGTAAAGCAAGCATTAGTTTTACATATATATCTATATTTTCAACACCTTTATAGTGTGATGACATAGTTGGCAATATAGTCATAACCGCAGCACCTGTCATAATTGTTAAAGTGCTAAGAAGAAGCAATGAGATTTGTAGTTTATTTAGCTTCAAAAGTGTTCTTTTCATACATACTTGTTATATTTAAATCTCTTATAAGTACATCTCTGTAGTTATATATAGATGAAACATAACCAACAGGTTCATTTCCCCTAGCATAGCCATATTTTAAGTATCTATAATATTTTTTTTGTGTTAAAAAAGGTAAAACTTGTCTTACATCTTTCCATGAAGATCTATCCTTATTTAGCTTTCTAGCTAGTGTTCTTGCATCATGTATATGTCCCATTCCAACATTATATGCCGCCAGAGCAAATTTCATTTTATCTTCTGGGATTACATCTTCTGGAACTCTATCTATCATTCTTCTCATATATTTTGCACCACCATAAATGCTTTCTTTTGGATCTAATCTATTTTCAACACCCATCTGCTTTGCAGTTTTAAGGGTTAACATCATTATACCTCTAACACCAGTGTGTGATTTTGCGTATCTGCTCCAATGTGACTCTTGGTATGAAGTTGCTGCCAAAATCTTCCAATCTATACCAAATTTATTTGAAGCATTTTTAAAGTACTTTTCATACTTTGGTAATCTTGTAATAATTCTCTTTTTAAATACTTTTAGATTGTAGTAGTTAAAATAGTTTGTATAATCATAATAATGATCTTTAAGTGAAGCCATCCTCCCGCTATGCTCAAAATTATTTATCCAAACAAACATCCTCTCTTTTAGCTCATCACTATTGTCTGGAATAATCCAAGCTAAGGACTCTTTATCTGAAAGAGCAAAAGCTGAAAATGTTTTTGGATAGTATCTTTGATTTAGTTGATATATATTTGAGTCCATAATGCTACACTCAAACTTCTCTTTACTTATCATATCCAATATATGCTCGCTTGAAATATCATCTATAACAGTAAAGTTTATATCTGGTATTTCCTCTTGTAGTGATATCATATTCTCTTCATAAGATGAGTTTTTAAGTACAAATATATCTAAATGGCTTAAGTCATCTTCACTTCTTGGGTAACCATGACGTTTTTTGACATTTTTATTACATATGAGTTGTTGTTGAACTCTAAAGTATGTTGGCCCAAACTCATACTTTAGCTCACGTTTTGGAGTTTTAGTTATCATTGAGCTTACTATATCAAACTTTTTAGTGTCTGCCATCTCTAGTGCCTCATCAATACTATGAACTACAGTTAGGTTAAGTTCAACATTTAAATTTTTTGCAAAATCTTTGATTAAGTCATATTCAAACCCCTCTTTACCGTCGTTTGAAAGATAAAATGTGTTAGCAGAGTTTAATATGGCAACATTTAAAAATCCACGCTTTCTAATTTTAGAAAGTGTAGAGTTGTTATGTTTTTGTATAGCCTCTTTTTTATCTGTAAATTCTTTTGCTTGCCACCCTACATATAAAAAGATAGCTGCAAAAAAAGGATAAGGTAAAATTTTAAGTATTTCAAGTATTTGCTTCATTATTTTCCATTTATTAACTTCTAAGTATTATTATATCACATATATTTTTTATAGGACTGTACATGAGTAATAAGATTCAAGTTATTAAAAACGAAGTTGCTAAGGTTGTTGTTGGTCAAGAAAAGATGATAGATTCTTTACTTATAGGACTTCTTTGTGAGGGGCATATCTTAATTGAGGGTATTCCTGGTTTAGCTAAAACTACAACTGTAAATGCCTTGTCTTCATCCCTTGGCTTAAATTTTAAGAGAGTTCAGTTTACACCTGACTTGTTGCCATCTGACATTATAGGCGCTGAGATTTATGACCCAAAAGAGAACTCTTTTAAGATTAAACGTGGTCCTATTTTTACAAACCTACTTTTAGCAGATGAGATAAATAGAGCTCCTGCTAAGGTTCAATCTGCACTATTGGAAGTTATGCAAGAGAAACAAGTAACTATTGGTGAACAAACTTTTAAAATTGCACCACCATTTTTTGTAATGGCAACTCAAAACCCAGTTGAGCAAGAGGGAGTTTACCAACTACCAGAGGCTCAACTAGATAGATTTATGTTTAAAGTAAAAGTTGGCTACAACACTAAAGATGAGGAGTTGCAGATAGCTAGACGTATCGCTAATGAAACTTTTGCAACTCTTGAGGCTGTTGTTACTATGGACGAACTCACAAATATAAAAGATGAGATTAAAAACATTCATATTGATGAAGAGGTTGAAAAGTATATTATTGAGATAATCTACGCAACAAGAAACCCTAGTGATTATGGTTTAGATGAGATAAGTGACTATATTCAGTATGGGGCTAGTCCTCGTGTTAGTATAGATATGTTTAAAGCAGTAAAAGCTATGGCGTACTTAAGAGGTAAAGATTTTGTTACTCCTGTTGATGTTGCTTACATCTCAAAAGAGATTATGCGTCATCGTATAGTTCTTACATATGAAGCAGAGGCTGAGGGTATAACTACTGATCAGATAATTGAAAAAGTTATTACTACCGTTCCAGTTCCATAAGGTTAAAAAGTGAACTTAAAAAAAATACTACTTAAAGCAAAAAGACAAGTTTTTTCTGAACTTGTTGGAAATAATCCTTCACGTTTTAAAGGTGAAGGTTACGATTTTTTAGAGCTTCGTGAGTATAACACTGGTGACGACATCCGTCACATTGATTGGAATATAACAGCTAAGATGCAAAAGCCTTTTATAAAGGTTTTTAGAGAAGAGCGTGAATTAAATGTTGTTTTAGCTTCTATGTTAAATGGTAGTGTACATTTTGGCTCAAAGAAATTTAAACAAGAGGTAATAGTTGAGATAAATGCACTTCTTGGCTATTCAGTGTTAAAGAATTCAGATCTTTTAACAAGCTATATCTTTGCAGATAAACACTATAAAACGCATAAGCCTACAAAAAGACTTTTTGCTATAGATACTTTAGTAAAAGATTTAAGTGAGTTTGATGCTTTACATAAAAAAGCAGATTACAATGTTTTAGCTCAAAGCTTATATAAAACTATAAAAAGAAAATCACTTATGATAATTATAGGTGATTTTTTTGAGATACCAGATTTTACACTTTTAGCTAAAAAACATGAAGTAATAGTGATTATTGTAAGAGATAAATTAGAGGAAAAACCACCACTTATGGGTTTTAGTTCTTTAAGCGATCCTGAGAGTGGGGCAATTTTAGAGGGTGATTTTAACTCCTCTAGTGTTAAGGCTTATGAGCAAAAAGTTAAAGAGCATGATCACAAACTTTACGCAAACCTTAGAAAATCAGGTGTTAAGTTTACTAAAATATATACAGACTCTATAGTCTCAGTTGAGCTTAGACGTTTGTTTGGGGGACGTTAATGGAAAAAAAATATGAGATACATCTACACGATATAAAACCACTTGTTGAGATAGAAGATCACTCTATGATTTTTTTGATAGCTCTTGTTGTTTTAGCAGTTTTTATCATAGTAGTAGCTATATATTTTCTGATCAGATACCTAAAGTATAGAAATCGTATTACAGATAAAAAGATAGCTTTTGAAAAGTTACATAACATAGACTTTTCATCATCAAAAACTGCTGCTTATGAGATAACAAAATATGGAAGATACTTTTTAGAAGATGAAAGACATAAAGAGCAATATGACTCTTTAATCTCTAGGTTAGAGAAGTACAAATACAAAAAAGACACATCTAGCTTTGAAGAGGAAGATAAAAATTATTTCAATGTATTTTTAGGGATGATCGATGTTTGATGGTTTTTATTTAGAGTACCCAAAGGTACTTTCAATTTTAATGATTTTTATGCTTTGTGCAAGTGTTTGTAAGATGAGAGTTACCTCTATCTTTTTTCCACACACTCAAACTTTTGTAAAGCAAAATGTTTCAAGTTCAAGAGTTTTATGGATTTTAAAATGGGGTGGAATATTTTTACTTCTTTTAGCATTAAGTTCACCTGTTAAAGATAGAAGCATAGATGTAAAACCACAAGATGGTATAGATATAGCTTTGATTTTAGATGCTTCACAATCTATGAGTGCTAGAGGTTTTAATCCAAGAAATTTAGCACAAACTAGATTTGATGCAGTAAAAGATATAGTTGGTAAGTTTATAAAAACAAGAGTAAATGACAACATAGGTGTTGTAGTTTTTGGAAAGTACTCTTTTATAGCAGCTCCATTAACTTATGACAAAAACATCTTAAGTCGCATCGTGTCTCAACTATATATAGCAATGGCAGGTAAATACACAGCTTTATATGAGGCAGTAGCACAAACATCTATACTTATGCACAACTCAAAAGCAAAGTCGAAAGTTGCGATTTTATTAACAGATGGCTACAACACACCAGGTGGTAAGGTTGACTTAGACTCAGCTATAGAGATGATAAAAAAAGAAAAAATAAGAGTTTACGCTATAGGTATAGGTCAACCAAATGAGTACAATGTAGAGCTTTTAAAATATATAGCACATGAAACTGGTGGTAAGGCTTATGGAGCTAGTACAGCCTCAACCTTACAAAAAATATATAAAGATATAAACTCTTTAGAGAAGTCAAAAATAGAGCGTGAACATTTTACATTTAAAAAGTATTATTATGTTTATCCACTTTTTGTTGGCTTCTTTTTTATAATGTTATATGTTTACTTAAGAAATAAAAAGGGGGTTATGTAATGAAGTTTTTACATCCAGAATTTTTTATAATGTTACCTTTTATTTTTATACTTTTTTATCTTCTTTTTACAGATAAAAAAGTTTTAAACCACTACTTTTCAGAAGAGATGTTAGAAAAACTAAGGGTAAATGCAAATGTTTTAACTGCAAATGCTAGAAATGCTCTTTATATGTTTGCCTTTATCTTGATGGTTATAGCTCTGGCACAGCCCGTTATGAATGGTCAAAAGATTAAAGTTCAAGCCAAATCATCTGAGATAATGATAGCTTTAGATATATCTGACTCTATGAAAGCTGAAGATTTCTACCCATCACGAATTGAGCTAGCAAAGATGAAGATATTGGATTTTATATCAAACTTAGAGTCACAAAGGGTAGGGGTTAGTGCTTTTGCTAAAAATGCTTATCTTGTCTCTCCTCTTAGTTTTGATCATAAGGCAGTAAATTACTTGTTAAAACAGTTAAAACCAAGCTCTATCACTGAAAAGGGTACAGACTTTTTAACTCTTTTACAAAGTGCAAATGAGTTTTTAAAAGATAGTGAACTTAAAAATCTTTTTATAGTTACAGATGGTGGAGATGATAAAGATTTTTCTAAAGAGATAGCTTTTGCAAAAGATAAGGGGATAAAAGTTTTTATCTTAGCTGTAGCAACTTCTAAAGGTGCACCAGTTAAAATAGAAAATGGTGAATTTTTAAAACAAAATGGAAAAATTTTAATCTCTAAATTAAATGAAAATATTTCAGATTTAGCAACTAAAACAGGTGGAACTTACATAGAAGCAAGTATCTCTAACTTAGATGTAAAAACAATGTTAAAAGAGATAAATACAAAGGCTGAGAAAAAAACATTAGATGAGGAGGAGATGGTTTCATATACTCAACTTTTTTATATGCCACTTGCTTTAGCACTTTTGTTTATACTTATAGCACTAAGCTCGTTTAGAAAAGATAGAAGCGTAGAAGTTGTTAGTTTAGCTTTTGTTCTTCTTTTTATAGCACCTTTAAAGTCTGAAGCTTCTTTACTAGATTTTAAACTTTTAGATGAGGCAAAAAGCTCTTATAACAACAAAGATTTTAACAAAAGTTCAAGCCTTTATAAAGATTATGCCATAAGACATAAAGATACTAATGCTTTATATAACTCTGCTGTCGGTTCTTACAAAATGAAAGATTATAACACCTCTGCATCTATGTTTGAAAAAGTTATACCATCTGATGATGAGATGAAGTTCAATAAAAACTACAATCTTGGTAACGCTTACGCATCAATGCCAAGTGAGAAAAATTTTAAAAAAGCTATAGGGTCTTATGAAAAAGCTTTAAAAGTTAAAGATGATCAAGATGCTAAAGATAATCTTGAAGAGGTTAAAAAAGCCTTGGAACATCTTAAAAAACAAAAACAAAAACAAAAAAAGAAAAACGATAAGCAAAAAAATAAAGATAAAAAAAACAAAGATCAGAAAAATCAGAAAAATAAAGACAATAAATCTGATCAGAAAAAAGATAAAAAAGACTCAAAAGATAAAAAGAAAAGTGAAGATAAAAACGAAAAAGGTTCTAAAAAATCTGAAAATAAAGAGAAACAAAACAAAGATAAAAAAGAGGATAAAAAGTCTCAAAACTCAAAAGATGAAGAGAAAAAGAAAAAAGATAAAGAGAAGTTAAAATCTCAAAAAAGTTCTAAAGAGAAAAAAGAGAAAGACAAAGAGAAACAAAAACAACAAGAGGCTTCACATAGTGAGCTAAAAAAGACAAGTATGAGTGAAAAAGAGTTTAAAAAGTGGCAAAAACGCTTAGAAAAAAATCCAGTTTCACACATATATAAATTAAATAACAAAAATGCAAAAAGAGAGGATTCAAATGAAAAACCTTGGTAAAACTATATTAATATTAATTTTTTTAACACTTAGCCTAAATGCAGAACTTTTAACAAGTGTAAACACTAATGAGGTTGTTCAAGGCGATAGTGTTACTTTATCTTTAGAGTTTATAGGTGATAAACCAGAACCTTTTAATATCTCAAATGTTTGTGGAGTCAGAGTCTCCTCTACATCATCTATGACAAACATTAAATCTATAAATGGAAGTATGAATAGATCTTATGTTTACTCATATGAGTTTGAACCTACTAAGTCTTGTACTATAGAGCCTATAGAAATCACTTTAGATGGTAAAAAGGTATATACTAAAAAGATAGATATAAAAGTAACAAAGGTTTCAAAATCTACATCATCAAAATATATACTAGATCTAAACGCAACAAATCAAAGTGTATATGTTGGTCAAAGTATCCCTGTTACTCTCACTTTTAAACAAAGATATGATGCTGCGGGTGTAGATTCAAAATTTACACCACCAAGTTTTAAAAACTTTTGGAAAAAAGATGAGATACAAAAAGATAGAACTAAAGAGGGACGTTACACTGTAACAAAGGTAACTTATATTGTTACTCCTCAAAAAGAGGGCAATCTTAGTATAGAGCCAGCTGTTATGAAGATTGCTACAAAAGAGTTTAGTAGAAGTGATTGGGGTAACTTTACACCTAAGCTAAATTGGCACTCATATTACTCAAATCCATTAGCTTTAGAGGTTAAACCACTACCTGAGGGTGTAAACTTAGTAGGTGACTTCAATATAAGTGTAGATGTTGATAAAACTCAAATTGAGGGTAATGAAGCTATAAATGTTACTTATAGGGTAGTAGGTAAGGGTAATTTAGAAGATATAGAGATAAACATCCCTTATATAGATGGAGTAAACCATTTTGCTGAAGAGCCTAAGATTGAAAACAATGTTTACACTAAAAAAGTCGCTTTTGTAGCAGAGAAAGATTTTACAATACCAAGTGTTGAATTAAAATATCTAAGTTTAGAAACTGATCAGATAAAAAGCATAAAAAGTAAATCTATACCTATAGATGTTTTACATGAAAAAAGTCTAAATGATAATACGCTTAAGATGAAGAAACCTACTCAAGAGCAAAGTGTTGTAAAAGAGAAAGTAGCTTATAAAAACTCATTAGATGAGTTGATTTACTCTTTTTTACTTGGTGCTTTTAGTGTACTTTTTGTTTGGTTCTTTGTTTTTCTTTACAACAAAAGTGAGAAAAAAACTAAAGAGATAAAACTTGATGATAAAGCAACTTTAAACTTACTTATTATGAACAACGAGCACCCAAAAGCAAAAGAGTTTATAGATATATTAGAAAGAATTATATATAAATCTGAAAAAGTATCTTACGATAAAAAAGCCTTAAAAGCTCTTGTTAAGGAGTTAAACTCTTAACCGTTAGGTTAAGAGTCTATGATTACAGTGTCACTTTTTATTTGACTAAGTAAAAATGAGTTGTTTTCACTTCTGTATTGGTAGAAAAAGTTATGCGATTTTAGGTTTTTTAACATTGCAGAATTATGGTTAGCTACATTTTCTACATGACCTAAGTACAAAAATGTAAAAAGTTGTTTAACGTGTGAGTTTTCAAATATCTTATGTGGTTGAGATAAAAATGTAAGTCCAAGCTTTTTAAGAGATATAAGTCTTAAAATGTAGATTAAAAAGTCATCAAACTGTGTATATAACTTACCAAGTTCAGATATCTCATGAAAAAAGTAATAATAGTTGTCTAGTAAATCTCTTTTTTGAATTGTACTAGAGAGTATGCTTTTTTCATCTCTACTTGATGAGAAAAATTCAGGAGATACAGAAAGATATATATGTTTTTTATCTTTAATAGCTAAATCTAGTTTTATCTGAAACTCATTTGTTTCATCAAACTCAATATAATTAAAGTTTTCATCTTTAAATTTTTCCTCAACTTCATCCTCTTTTGGGCTTGAAAAATCAAGATATAATGTCGGTGTATTACTTTGTATAACATACTTTCTTATATGTGCAGCAAGGTTTGTTTTACCATAACCCTCATTAGCCAATATAAGTGTATTAGCAGTTAAGTATCTTTTTGAAAGCTCTAAGTTCGCTATTGAACTTTTTAATTTACCTATTTTTTTCTTCATTGGTGCTATCCTAGTATTTAATGCAATATTATACATTTTAATTATTTATATTGCTTTAATTGTCAAAATGCTACAATCTAAAGTGAATGTTTATAAATGTTTATTTAAGGTGGATTATGAAGAATTACTTTTTCAAATCTATCAGATTTTATTTGATGGCTTGGTTTATAGCTTTAATACTTGTTGCTATAGGCGTTGTAACATATGTAGATTATAAAAACTCCGTAGCTATGTTGAAAATAGATAAAGTAAAAGAGAGTCATACTGAGTATGTGATGTATTCAAACTTTATAAAAAACTGGTTTAACTATAGGGTTTCAGATATCTCAACCTTTTCACAAACGTCAAATACTGTGGAGTTAATCAAAAAATTAAATAAAAGTTTTAAAGCCTCAAATAAAAACTTAAAAGATTTTGTCTCAACTTCATCTTATCTAGAGTTGGTTAAAGATTATGAGGGTGATTATAGAAGATTATTAGATAATTATAATTATATATACGATATATTTTTCTTTGATAAGGATTTAAATCTACTTTTTACTATGGCAAAAGAGGATGATTTAGGTAGAAACTTCAACACAGGTATATACTCTAAAACAAAATTTGCCTCTACATTAAAAAAGACACTCAAAAATAACAAAGCAAATTTTAGTGATTTAGAGGAGTACGGAGCATCTAATAATAAAGTGTATGGTTTTTTATCTAAAAACATATATGATGAAAATGGGAAACTTTTAGGTGTGTTTGCATTACAAATAAAAGTTGTAAATGTTTTAGATAACCTTGCTACAAAAGATAAACTTCACACCTCTTATTTAGTATCAAAAGATAATTATCTTAGAATAGATTCTAAACTAACTAAAGAGATTTTAAATAAAAAAATCAAAACTCTTGAAAATATCCCTTACGATAAAATAGTTGAGGCAAAGGG
>WFNF01000161.1 GCA_015488775.1 Helicobacteraceae bacterium | reverse complement strand
GGTAAAATAGGAGCAGCAACATAGATAGCTTTTGGGCTCATTTTTAAAATAGTTTTAATTGCTACTAAAAACTTTGTAGCACTTTCACTTGCTTCATCTATAAGTAAAACAGTTTCATTCTCTTTTAAAGTAAACTTTTCACCTTTTCTAAATTTGTATGTTTGACTTAAAATTTTTTCATCGTGTTTTCTTCTAGCTTCTGCATATATATAGTCATACTGTATATCAAAGGCACTTACTAACTCTTCATGTATAATTATCTCTTCAAGTTCACTTACTCTGGCTATCTCACACTCATCATTTACAGGTGTCATAATTGGAGCTGAAAGTAAAAAATCAATGTGTACATCAGATATTTTTTTCTTGATTTCATTAGCCATGATTAGTCCACCACGGCTCACTGCAATAATCCTCCATTTTTGAGTTTTCATCTGTTGAAGAGGTAATTGCTCCATAAGTTTGATTGCTGCATCAATTCTATTTTTAAATAATGTTTTTATATTAACTCCTTAATAGCTAGTCTCTATGGGATCACTAAGTTTATAGCCAAATTCACTAGCAGATGTAGCTTGAACTATAGGTTTTAGTGCGACAGTAAAGTATATATACCTATCAAATATACTATCAGATTCAGATGAAGCATTTACAGTTGGTCTGTTGTTTTCTGCATATTTCATACCAAAATCCCAACATCTTTTTGAATATAAAAAACCAACTTCCATACTTTTTCTGGTGCTTGTTTCTATATCGAAAGCTATTCTTGAATAATATTTGTAATGTTTGTCATATCTGTATGAAGCATCAGCAGTTATATACCTAGTAAATATTTCTGATTGTGTTTGTGCATTGGTAAATGATAATTTATTTTCATATATATAGCTTAATCCTACATTATATGTTTTATCTTTGTATCTTAGGTTGTTTATAGATTTTGTAAGTACTGCTCTAGTAAAATTGAAATAAGTATCGTTATAGTAAGTTATGTACTTGTAAAGTATAAGGTCAAGCTCATTTTCAATATCTTGTACACTTGATTTAAACTCATTGTCATATATAATCTGTTGTGCTATCTTATGGTATATAAATTGTTTTCCATTTTTATCAAAGAAGTAGTGTGAAAACTTTAAATCTAAAGAATTTTGTCTATTACTTAGATTATAAAACTGACAAACATCGCTATTTTGATTTAGTGTACAATTTGTTTCTATATTTTGATAATAACCATTGTGTATATAAGAACCTTTTTTTGTAAACGAAGCGTCAAGATTAATGGTGTGTATAAAGTCTGTATATGATTTGCTCAAACTTGTTCCAGCACTTACTATGTGATCAAGTCTGATGTCTGAGCCATCTTCGTACTCTGCATAATCATAACTAGGAGTTCCTTCTTGGTTTTTAAAATCCCCACCATTAAATTTTATTACAGATGCTGATGTTATAGCTGTATATGACAAGTCAAGGTAATTATCAAAAAGACCTGTTTGCAAACCAATAGGGATGTTAAATGTAGCATCTGTTGCCTTTTTGCCTTTAACTTTTGTATAGTTTGTTGTTGTAGCATCAAAGTTGAAAAGTAGGTGGTCATCTAAAAATGACTTTATGTACTTGTGGTACTGAAGTATTGGTAAATTTTGTTGTGTCTTATCGTTGTTGAGTGCTTGTAAATCTAAAAAGTATTTAGCATAAAGACCAACATAGTGCTCCTCAGCATTTAAAAATATACTTGCACGAGAGTTTATTTGAGAAGAGGTTGAGTTTTGAGTTATATCGTTTTTACCTAAGTTTAAGTACTCAACATCATTCATCCAAGAGGCATCTATATAGATGCCTGATTGCATTGAAGAATCTACATTAAAGTATGATTTTAAAAAGTTTGTATTTTCATACTTTATTCCCCCACCATAATGTTTAGAGTTTTTTATAGAGTGCTCATTATAGTATTTATCAAATTCTCTAAAGTAACCAGCACTTATAACACCTCTAGAGTAGGCAGTGTCTGCAAATCTAAAATCTCCATATATACCTTGACCTCTTGATGTTCTAAGTTGTGGTCTTATCTCCAAATCCCATGAGTCATAAGGGGCTATATAGATTGGTTGTTGGTAAAAAATACCCTCATCACTACTTATACCAAAGCCTGGCATTAAAAGACCAGAACGTCTTGTTGTGTCAAGTGAATAGCCGAAGTAGGGAGTGTAAAATATAGGTATATTGTCTATATATAGTCTTGCATTGTAAAGGTTAATCCATTTTGATTCTAAATCATAATCACTTGAACTAAACTCTATTTTCCATAAGGGTTTTAGTGGATTACATCCAGATAAAACTCCACTTTCTATATCTATGTCGTTTACACACTTAGAACCCTCATCTGCACTTATCCAAAGTTTCTCTTTTTTTTCAAGAAAGTAAAAAGGAGAAAGTGTGTTTGATTTTTTTTCAGAGTTTAGTTTTGCGTAGTTTCCAAGGGCTTGGTATGAAGTTCCATTTAAGACTAAAATATTTCCAAATAGCTCTATATCTTTAGTTTTTTTATTGTAAAGTGCTCTATCGGCACTAATATAATCCTCTCCTCTTATCACTATAACACTGCCTTTTGCTTTTACAAAAGTTTCATTTGCATCTAAAGTACTTGCAAAGATTTCTACATCTTTTGCAAATAAAGTGATGCTAAACAGTAGTAATAAAATTAGGAGTCTAAACATTAATGTACTTAAGAGTCTACAACTATAGTTCTTGCAGTTTTATCGTGCCAAGTTTGTTTATACTGATCAAAGAAACCCCATAAAAATCCCAAGTACATAAAAATCTCACTTATAACTCTAAATATACCTCTATTTAAAGATGATAGTATATTTGGATTAGCTCCTGTTTGAATATCAACAACTCTAATTTTCATAGCCATTTTTCCAAGTGTTGCACCATACTGAGCAATAAAAAAACTTTGATAAATAATCTTTACAAACATAAACTCTAAAACAAAAGAGTTTACAAGGTTGATAGTATCTTCCATGCTAGAAGATGCTGAAAATTTATCGTAAAGTGCAATCATTAAAAGAAAACTTAGTAAAATCTCATCTATAAAAAAAGCGGCTCCTCTTTTTTGAACTGTTGATAAAACAAGGTTTTCTCTATTGAGAAGATTATCTAAAATTTCATTCATTCTAAAGTGCTTGGTAAGCGATGTCTGTTCTTAGTTTTTTACCTGCAAAATGAACTTGACCACATAACATATATGCTCTATCTCTTGCTTGTCTTATGTTATCACCAAGACCAACACAAACTAAAACACGACCACCACTTGCTAGAAGAGTTCCATCTTCCATCTTAACACCAGCATAAGATATATGTGTATGTTTAAGCTCATCATGATGTTTGTCATCTACTATGATCTCAGCAGGAGTTGAACTTGAGTATGGGTAGTTCTCACTAGCCATAACAACACCAACCGCAACTTGATCGCTAAACTTAACATCAAGATTCCCAAGATCTTTTGTAGCAGCCTTATAAAAAAGCTCAGATGCAGGAGTTGTCATAAGTGGCATAAGTATCTCACACTCAGGATCACCAAACCTTACATTAAACTCTAGGGTTATAGGCTCACCATTAACAACCATTATCCCTATAAAAAGTACACCCTCAAAAGGTGCTCCCTCTTGTTGCATACCATCTAAAGTAGGGCGTATAACTCTATCTTTAACTTTTTGGTAAAGTGTCTCATCTACAAGTGGAGTTGGAGCGTAAGCACCCATACCACCAGTGTTTGGACCCTCATCTCCATCACTTAATCTTTTATGATCTTGTGCGGCTGGAAGTAAGATGTAATCTTCCCCATCACATATAGCAAACATAGAAAGCTCATAACCATCTAAAAACTCTTCAACTATGATGTTAAGTCCAGCGTCTCCAAAAGAGTTACCACTTAACATCTCACCAGCTGCTTTTTTAGCTTCATCATGACTCATTGCTATGATTACACCCTTACCAGCACAAAGACCATCAGCTTTTACAACTATAGGTGTGGGAAGTGACTCAATAAATTTATAAGCATCTTGAAGTGAAGATGTTTCTATGTATCTTGCAGTTGGTATGTTGTACTTTGCAAGGAAGTTTTTCATATAAACTTTTGAACCCTCTAGTCTAGCAGCTGCCGCACTTGGTCCAAAGATAGTTAAACCCTCTTTTTTAAAGATATCTACAACACCATCAACAAGAGGAGCTTCAGGACCAACTATAGTTAAGTCTATAGAGTTCTCTTTAGCAAAAGTTGCTAACTCATTATAATCACTAATTTTAAGGTTTTCACCTAAGTTAGAAGTTGCGCCATTTCCAGGTGCAAAGTAAAGTTTTTCAACATCATTATCTTTTTGTAAAGCAAGACCTATAGAGTACTCTCTACCACCACTACCTAATACTAATACATTCATGAAATTCCTTGAGAAAGAAGATTTTTGTTTAGCAAAATATGTTTGTCATATTTTACTAAACAAAAAAGTTATTTTAATGGTATAAATCCAAGTGGCCGTTACACTAATGGTTCGGTTCTAAAAGCCGAATTTGGGCAACCTGAGTGTCTCTTTAGGATCAGTTAAAAAAACCGATGCACACCAAAACATCTACTAGCAGTCGCTAAATGAATATGTAGAACCCTCATGTTAGTGATTTCACGAACCACCGAGACTTATAAACATAATTATACAATATTTTCTTTAATAGTAAAGATAAATCTTTAATAAGCTATGAAGATATATTTTTGTAAACTGATTTTATGAAATGGTACCAATCACTTACAGCAAAAAATATTTTTTTATTTATAGCTATTGGCTTTATGTTTATCTTTTTTATTGTTTTAAATATTGAATATATAAAAGAGAATCGTTTAGAGGAGAAGGTTCAAGATGAGATAGTGAAACGGACTCACTCTATGGTTAGCTCACTACTAATAAAACAGCGTCTTGATGAGATGTTAGTTAGAAATATGGCACAAATATCTACTATTGATGGTTTTAATAAACCTCTTGAAACACTCTTGAAAGCTAATATCAACAAAGATATAGTAAGTGCAGGTGTTTGGTTTAAGGCTGGTTTTAAGACAAAGGATGTTTATTTTTATACTAAAACTGATCAAGGGGATTTTTTTGAGATAAAAGATTATTCAAAAAAGAGTAAATTGCCTTTTAGGAAGATGGAGTTTTATGTTTTAGGAAAACATCTTAAAAAAGGTGAAACTTTTTGGACAAAACTATACATAGACAGTGTTACAAAAGAGAAAATGGTTACTGTTGTTTCTGGAATCTTTAAAGATGATGTTTTTGTTGGTGTAGCAAGTGTAGATGTTAAGCTATCAAAAAGTGCAAACGAGATCTTTCATAAACTTATACACTCAAACGATAGTTACTTTGTAGTTACAGATAGGGTTGGAAATATTATAATTTATTCAAAAAACATTAATCAAATTTCTGATTTTGATAATATAAATCATATGAAAACTAAACTTTTTACTCAACTTTTTTATAAAAATATCAATACAGACATAGATAAAAAACTTGCATTATCTATATCTGTTGAAACTCCTGAAATAGATCTTTTGGAAGCTAAGAGTATAAGTTATGAGATAAAACATAAGTCTATATATCATAATGAGGATTTAATACAAAAGGCAAAAGAGGTTGAGAATGATCCATATTTTAATACCTCAAGTGTCCTTTCCTTGGTTTATTTTCCACATACTGGATGGAATATGTATCTTGGCATACCTAAAGATATAGTATTTAAAGATACTTTAGATACATATAACAAAATCATACTTATTATTGTTTTATTTTCTCTTTTAGCTACACTTGTTGGATTTTTATTTATCAGGCATTTTATTGTATTGCCACTTAACAATATAACAAAGCAGATAGAAAATAGTAAAAACAATCTTGAAACCTTACTTTATACAAATGATCATGCAGAGATTGCAAAGTTGGTAGATAATTTTAATAAACGAACAAGTGCATTGGTTAAAGCGTATGAAGCTGAAGCTAGAAGTGAAAAACTATTGCTTCAACAATCTAAAATGGCAGCTATTGGTGAGATGCTTGACGCAGTTGCACACCAGTGGAAACAACCACTAAATGCTATTAGCATGTATAGTGAGTTAATTAAAAGTGATTTTGAAGATGCTTTAGTTGATCAAGCGTATATTGATCAGTTTCAAAATGATATTCAGATACAGATTGAACATATGAGTGACACTTTAAGCACTTTTAGAAGCTTTTTTAGGCCAAATACAAAACAGGAGTACTTCTGTATTAAACAAGTTGTAGAGGAAGTTCTTTTTTTAGCTAAAGATGAGTTAACTAAAAATACCATTGAGGTGGATGTAGATGTTGGTTCTATGGAAATTTATGGATCTATAAATGAGTTTAAACATCTTGTTTTAAACATTATAAACAATGCTAAAGATGCTTTTATAGATAATAATATAAGCAAAAGAAAGATAAGTATCTCTACTGATTATGATAGTAAAAAGCTATCTTTGAACATTTGTGATAATGCCGGAGGTATTCCACAAGAGCTTATTAAAGATATTTTTAAAGCCCATTTTACGACAAAGGAAGAGGGTAAAGGAACAGGTATCGGTTTATATATGAGTAGTCAAATCGCACAAAAACATCATGCTAAACTAGGTGTTAAAAATATAGATAGTGGAGCTTGTTTTTATATACTCTTTGATCAACACTTACAATCTTAAAGCTAAATCTATACACTCATCCACGCTAGGTTTTTTAGGAAGTAAAATATTATATTTCTGATCAAAAGCTTGTTTAGTTGTTTTGCCTATAGCTATGATTTTTTGAGATGTTTTTATGGTGTAAGTTTTAAAAAAACACTCTACACACGAGGGTGATGTGAAGATTAATATATCTTTTTCATCTATGTTTTTTAGATCTTCATCTTCATTACATATAGTCTCATAAACAAGAACTTCATCAAGTTTGGAGTTTTTGATTAAACTTTTTATATTAGTAGCAACTTTTTTAGGTCTTAAAAAAAGTAGTTTTTTATTTTTAAACTTTTGATCAATATCTTTAGCAAAATGTTCACCATAACCATCACTTATCATCTTCACTTCAAAACCGTTTTTTATTGCGTGTCCCGCTGTTGGTGAAGATATAGCTAAAAGCTTTACATATTTTATATTGTTTTTAACTAAAAAATCTATAGAGGTTTTTGAGGTAACAACTACATAGTCGTAAAAATTATAATCTATATCTGCATCAAAAAATGATGTTTTAATGATTTTAGAGTGCATAATCTCTTTGTTTGGAGTTGGTGTTTTAGAAAATAGTATTATCATTTAGAGATTTTACTCAAATAATTGTATTTAAGCAAATTGTTATCTTTTCTAGTGTTTATAGTTATGAGGGATAATATGCCCTGAAGCTAAAGTTAGAGGATACAAGCTATTACAAATCCTCTAACGCTTCAGGGATTAAAATATGTAATAAATTTATCTTGTATTTTACCACTTCTAATGGTATCAGTTTATTTATAATAAACCTTTAGAACTAGTTATACTTGTTCTGCAAACTACGTATAGAATGCTGTCCTGTAATATTTAAATTACGTCACTTCCTTGAAAGTAAATAGACACAATTTCTTGTTGTAGTGAATTATAACTTAATTATATTGTACAAGTCAATCGATAACTTTTTATTCGAGACATATCCTAAAAGTTGTGTCTAACAGTAACACTTAACTAATTTTCCTTCTCGTAAAATTTAAGATTGAACATTGACTCGTTCCACCCCTCCCGAGGCACTGCCATTAAGTTAAGAAAAAACTTTGGAAGTGAGGTTCAGCCTCACTCTTGTGTTGTAGCTGTTCTTAGGCGAGGCTAAAGTCTCCAAAGAGATAGAAAAACTTCATTGGATGTGGCAGTAAAAATGAGTAAAAAAATATGTTTTTAATCCTTAACTTAATGCAGTGCCTCGGGAGAGGTGGAATGAGCTAAATACCCCATAAAGGATAACTTGATAGAAAAAGAGCAGTTTTTTAGGTTTAATGTTTTAATAATCTCAAATTTTGCAATGTTTTTGCAATGTTTTTTTGTAATACTTTTAAATATATAAAAGTGGAGAAGAAAAATGATTTTAAAAACAGGACTAGGGCTATTTTTTACTTGTGTTGCGATAAGTATAGGTTTTAACGCCTGCAGTGGTGATACAACTGCAAGCTCAAATACAGATGGTAACAGTGTAAAAATTGGTGTTTTTGCAGATGCTATAGTGCAAGGTGTTAGTTATAAAACAGCTACACAAAGTGGATATACAGATGAAAAAGGGCGTTTTAAATACTTAGAGGGGGAGAGTGTAGAGTTTAAACTTGGTAATTTATCTCTTGGAGATGCAAAAGCCAGCTCATTTGTGACCCCGTATGATATGAGTGATAACAACACAACTGCTATAAATATAGCACTTATTTTACAAAATTTTGATTCAAACAGATCAAATAAAGATATTTTAAACCTTTCAAAACTAAAAGAGTATCAATTTACTCTAGCTAATATAAATCTATCTGGTAATACCTTAGACTTAGAAAATCAGCTTGCTGGTATGTTGGCTACAAGTGATTTTCAAAACTATGTAGATGAGATTGATCATAATCTTATAGTAAGTACTACTGTAAAAAACAATATGGATGATTGTCTTAAAGAGTATAAAAATGGTAATAGTAACGATAATAGCAATAGTAGCAACAAATCAAATAAATTTAATCCACCAGAGTGGATACAAGGCACTTGGATGGACAGAGTTACAGAGCCACTTATACCAACTGGTTGGAGGTTTACTAAGGATGATGTTTATAGTATTATTGTAAACAACAGTGTGTCAGCATTAGATTCTATTAAAGCTGGAGATACTATTGAACAAGAGAGTAACTCTACAACATATAAATATAAAATTATACATTCAAATTCAACTGAAGGACCATTTACTTTTACTAAGTTAAATGATACACAGATCCAATTAACAGACTCTTTAGGAAACACTTTTTCCCCTTGTACAAAGGAGTAGTGATTAAATTAGCTATAGTGTAAAAAATAATTTTACACTATAGTTTGGTATATGATTAAATCTTTTTCCAAACTGCACTATCTGATGGTAAATCTCCTTTAGTCCACCACGCTGCTCTATACTCTATACCATTATATATAATCTTATCTCCAGCTGTATAAATGGTAGTAGCATCCCATTGTGCTAAATCAGTGTTATCTGTGTTAGTTGATGTCTCATTAGGTGTGTTTGTTACTACATCTGAACTATTATAATTTTGCGATCCTGGTGTTTTCCACTTTTTAAAGATTGAGGCTGTATTTTCCCCTGCTGCTTTATCAAACTTAGTTTTTAAATCTTCCCATCCATATCCAGGATTTTGATTGAAATCTTGATAATATCTTTTATAAAAATCCCATCCATATTTCTCTTGAAACTCATTTAAAAAACATACTCCAGCCCATGCATCTGAAAATGTTTTATCTGTAGCATCTTGTGAATCTTGAAATTTTTTCTCACAATCTATCTCACGTCTAGTTACACCTAAGACATCTTGAGCATGAAAAGAAAATATATTTGGCCAAGCTTCTAGTCCTGCTGTAGATTGTGTATAGTACCAATCCCCATTTACAAAATTAAAATCGTGTCCCATCTCATGAGCTACACCCCAAATACTAACACCATCTTCACCTAAAATAGTAATACGAGATTTTTCATTTTTATCAACTAAGCGTGGGTCCATTCTAACTGGATTACCAGCTAACATCCAACCTGGTGCATCTTCATTATCAGGAAAAAAGCGTATAGGTTGCCCTTTATATGGCTTAGCTCCTCTTAGCTCTGCGTGATGCTCATAAATCTCATTTACCTTAAAAAGAGAAGCCTTTAGTTTACTTTGATCAGCTATAACCGTTTGTGTTGGCAAGGTCATAATAATATGCTCTGAGCGAACCTCTACCCAACCAGATGTAATTGTGCTAAAGTCGTAAGTGTCTATATCATCTATATCTACTATTGGTACAGTTAATCCTGTACTAGTTATAGTAACATCTACTGAACCTTGTGCATCTACTCTAGTATCATACGACTCACCTAAATCATTAGATACAGTTGCACCAATATATACAATACCATCTTGGTGAGCAGTTATAGTTCCACTACTACCAATACAAGTGATAGCTTTATCTTTATAGTAAAGCCCAATTCTTGCTACTAGCTCACCCTCATTACAGCCACGATTTTCTATTTTGCTATTTCCATCTGGTCCATAAAGTGTTCCTGTACGAACATTCCATTCACCACTTGCATTTATACTTGCAGATTCACCATCTTTAAGGTATAAACCTGTATTTACCCAGTTTCTAACTGCATTTACCCTAATAGTTTCACTTCCATACTCTGCACTTGGAGATACTTGTACTTTAGCCCAACCATTTACATCAGTATTAGCTTCTATACTGTTATCATCAACTTTATCTTCCACATTGTCAGTATTATCAGTATTGTCAGTATCTGGAAGTTGCTTGTCCACTGGATCGACATCTGGCAACTCTACCTCAACAATCTCTTTTTTACTTAAGCTAAAACTTGTAAGTTTAGTAACACTCTCTTGATCATCATCACTAACAGTTACACTAAGTACAAATGCTCCAAAACTTTGTGGTGTCCATAAAATTTTATATAGATTTTCAGAGATTTTTGTAGCATTTATAAGCTCATCATTTATAGTTACTTTAGTTGAAGCAATAGAACCATCTTTATCTGATGCTTTAAACTCAAATGGTAGTTCCATTAACTCTTCAAGTTCAAAATTTCTTTTATCTATATCTGCTAAAAATGTTAATGTTGGTTTAATATTTTTTGCAACAACTTCCTTGGCTAACACTGTTAATGTAATCTCTTTAGAGCGTGTTTCATCTCCTTTAGTTATGGTTGCAATTAAAGTAACAGTTTTATCTTGCTTAGCCCTTGTAACTTCTCCTTTAGATGAGATAACATCTTCATCTGTACTAACCCAAGTGATAATAGTTTCATTTGCAAAAGTATTAGGAAGTTTTAAATCAGACTCAATTTTAGTTGAATCTTCATTACCATTTTTAATATGTATAAAATCCAATGTTTTTGAAGTTTTCTCAACACTTTTAGCATCATCCATAACTTCTGGTGTATTAACTACAATCTCCTCTTTAACAATAGTATCTGTATTGTTAGAGATTGTATTTGTGTTATCTGAATTAGTCATGACATCTGTAGAGTTCATATTTTCTGAATCTACAACACTATCAACACTATTTGTGATGGTAGTATCATCTTGTGTATTATTCATGCTAGTGTTTGTGTTAATATCAACATTCATTTGTGTATCATTGATATTAGTGTTTGTATTAACCACAACATTCATTTGCGTATCATCTGTATTTATATCTACTTCTGTAGTATCAACTACACTTTTTGTATCAGAAATGATAGTATTATTAGATTCTATATTAGTATTAACAAGGTTTGCATTGATTGCACTTTCAACTTTAGCTTTACTTACATTGATATCTGCAACTACATTGTCAAGTACATCTATGGTATCTGAAAATGAAACATTTGATTCTCCATCAAAAGATGAACTACACCCAACAAAGAGTAGTGAACTCAGTGCTAAACTAATAATTTTTGTATTTATCTGCATAAACAGCTCCTTTTAAATTCTGGACTAATTGTAGTGGAATGAAAAATTAGTACAATATAAAAGATTATTAGTCATTGTTATGCTAAGAAATATTAAAGAAATGAGATTATTGTGTATTTTATAACTAAAAATAATTATTTTAATTTAGATACTTGTTTACTTAACCGAAGCTTAAGCAAATAAGCTCTATATTTATTGAGAAAATATATATGATTATAAAATATTAAAAGTTTCTATTTAAACTTAAGTGTTTAGACTTTTGAAGATGCTAACTTATAAAAAAAGATGTTTATTTAAACATCTTTTTCATAGCTTTAAAGAAAAATGCAAATAATCCTTTATTTCCTATAATATCATCTATAAATTCATCATAAGTTATTTTATGATCTTCAAGATAACCAATAAGGTACTTTTGTGAATCTTCTATACCATTGCTTTTTTCAATCTCTAAAAGTTTGTCATAAAGCTTGCTTATCTTTTTGATTACATCATCTGAAGCTGCTTTTCTAAATGCTCTATGTGAGTGTATCTCTTTTGTTATAGGATCAAGTTTTGATTCAAATTCAGTAACTACCCAATAGTATCTACCATCTTTAGCAAGGTTTTTTACAACTGCAAATATACTTTTATGCTCTTTTAGTCTATTCCACATAAGTTTAAAAATCACACTTGGCATATCGGGATGTCTAATCATGCTATGTGGTTGACCTATAAGTTCACTCTCTGTGTAGCCACTAATCTCAACAAAGTAAGAGTTGCCATACTCTATAACACCTTTTGGATTTGTTCTTGAAACTATGTATTGAGTTGAGTCTAAGTTGATTTTTTTATCTATAGGGATTGGAGATACCATGTGAATTACCTTTGAAAAATTTGAATTTTGTATAACATTTAGTTATATATCTAAAAGTATAGTAGATATTTAATTAAATAATCTTGATAACAGTAAAAAATATAATTAATTCTTGGTTATATTCATAAATGTGTAGAAAAGTATAAAAAATTATAAAACTGTGCAATAAGAGTATTTTTAAAACAAACAGTTATAATTTTACTATGAGTATTAAGATACTAAACCAAGCTTTGCTTTTTAAAAATGACAAGCCTAACTTCTCGTCTATTAAGGAGCTTAATTCTAAAGCAGTAAGTTATCAAGATGAAAATGGGTGTAGTTTTTTGTATGCTAGGCGTAGAGAGAAAGCTTACATAAAAGATAAAAAAGTTTTTTTTGAGTTTGTAAGTGATGTGTGCAGTGTTAATGTAAGCTCATTTGATGATATAACAAAAGCATTAAATCCACAAAGTAGAGCAGAGGCCATAGAGATAAGTGGAGATTCTAAACATAGGTATATAAAAGTTTTTGATCAAGCTTTGCTTATATCTTTAGATGGTTCTTTAAACACACTTTATACTTATGATGATTTAGAGATTTTAAAAGATATAAAAAGTTTTGTTGCTGTAGAAAATGGGGAAACATTTTTAAAAATGAGAGGCTATAAAGAACACTTTAAAACTCGAAATTTTATATATTTAGCTGGTTACTCAAACAGTTTTACTAAAGAGTTTTTAAAAGATAAAGATGTTGAATTTTTTTTAGATTTTGATATAGAGGCTTTAAATATATATGAATCTTTTGAGTGTAAAAGTAAGTTTTTACATATACCCAAAAGTTTAGAAAGCTTTTTCAAATCTAAAAAATCTAATGTTGAGCTATATAAAAAACAAAGAGCTAGATTAAAAGATACTTATAGTGATGAACTTAAACCACTACTCTCTTTGATCAGAAAATATAACACAGTTGTGGAGCAAGAGATAATATATGAAACACATTGAACTTATAAAACTAATATATGAAAACAGAGATATACTTGATAGTGCTTATAGACAAGAGCATATAGCAAGTGTTAAAAGTGAACTTTTAGATATCAACCTTTT
The DNA here is from genome assembly GCA_015488775.1 of Helicobacteraceae bacterium. Classification (GTDB taxonomy): domain Bacteria; phylum Campylobacterota; class Campylobacteria; order Campylobacterales; family Sulfurimonadaceae; genus WFNF01. Next base: position 14,660 of record WFNF01000161.1, on the reverse strand, counting down.
TATAAAGATAAACGATAGCTATAAACTAAACCAAAACTATCTTAATTTTGTTGATTCTCTTTTATCAAGAGTTGATTATAGTATCATCTTTGGGGATTATGAAAAAGAGTATAAAGAGTTAGTTAAGTTAAAAAAACGTTATAGTGAAAATGGCGATGATTATTATATGGAACGGATTATAGATCTTGTTCAAAAGCTTTATCATAAGTTTAAAAACAGAGATTTAGAGATAAAAAGTTTGATCATAAAACTAGAGAGTGAAACCTCTTTAGATATAGATATCTTACTTGAAAATGCAAACGACACCTTAGATAAAATTTATGAACTTATAGATGCAAATAAAAAGATAGGTCATTTTTTTAGAGAGACTCTTCGTGGAGTGTCTTTCGAGTTAGATACCATTTTACAATCTATCTCAGTTGAGATGTTAATGTTTGTAAATAACATAGATACATATATAAAGCAGATAAAACATTTTATAGTTCAAACTAAAAACAGACGTTTGCAAAATAGACTTTTTATGAGTGTTGCAAACGATATTGTTGATGAAAAAACACAAAAACTTGAAGAGGTTTTGTCAAACAATAGTAAATACTTTTACTTTAGTGTTAGTGTTTCTCAAAAAAATACTATTAAATATTTGGCTGATGATGTTGATATATTAAGACTTAAAAAACCATTACAATCTCTTTTTGAAAACATGAGTGTAAAAAAAGCTATAAATACAAGCTCTATAAAACCTCAAAAAATTGAAAAGTTAAACATTGTAAATACTCAAAATATTATAGATGAGTTAGATAGTCAAAAAACTGATGATGTTTTTGTATTTATAAAAGAGCATAAAGAGTTGAGTATTTTTAAAGATAAAGAACTTATTGAGGAATCGTTTAAGATATACCTTCATATAAGTGTAGATAAAAGGTTGAGATTTATGAGTGAGTTTAATGAGTTTGGAGTAAAGGTTGCATCATGGCAGTAGGTTTAGATGAGGTTTTTAAGGTTTTAAGTAAGGGTGTTATGGTGAGCATAAACTCTCAAAAGTACCTAGATATAGCAAAATTTTTGATGATAGATGAAAATTTTGAAGAGTTAGAACTTTTACTTAAAAAGATAGGTTTTAGGCTTAATGGTGAAAATGGTTACTTTTATATCTCTAAACTAGAGAAGATGAATGAGAGTGAGTTAAACTCTTTTTTTAATAACCATAAAAACATCATAGTTTGTATTGCGATTTTAAAACAGCTTTTTCCATATATTGATAGATCTCACATCTTAAAGCAGAGTGATTTTATACATCAGTTAAAACAAAAAGATGATGATGCTTTAAACAAAAAGTTTGAGTTCCTTTTTAACACTTCTGATCAGATGATAATTTTAGATAAGTTTTTTGAACTCTTAGAAAAGTCGTTTATTATTGAGAGAAAAAAGTTAGAGAGTAAGGATGAGTATCTAGTTTTAGGTTCACTAGAATACTACGCAAAAATTATAGAGAGTGCAACATGATAAAAAAAGTTATACTTATAAACTCAGCAAATTTTAGTTTTTTAGAGGTTGATTTACATAAAGACCTTTTTTTCCTTGGTGATAATGGAAGTGGAAAAACTTCAGCCATAAGAGCTATACATTACCTTTATAGTGGTGATGTTAGAAACCTAGGGATACCAACAGATAAAGAGGGCTTTAAGGAGTACTACTTTAAGTTTGCAAACTCATACATCATCTATGTGTTTGAAGACTTTTTTATTTTTATGTATAAAACTAGTGGGGAGATAGTTAAGATCTTTTCTAAACAATCTTTTGATTTAAGTAAGATTATAGATGAAAATAACAATCTATATGAATTAGATAGTATAAAAAAATATGCTAAAGATACCCATCTTAAAAAAACTGTAAAAGGGGTAGGGGAGTATAGAGATATAATCTACGGTAACAATAAAAAGTTTTTAGATTTTAAGTTTACAAGTGTTAAAAACACAGATACTTTTATAGGGCTTTTTAATGAGATATTTAATATAGATAAGTCTATTATAGATGCACATAGTATAAAAAAAGCTATACAAACTACACTTGATTATGATAAAAAAAGTATTAGTTTTAATCATGAGGAGTATTTGCAAAGCATTTATCAATTTCAAAATGATTATAGATTTTTTAATGATTTTGAGAAACAAAAAACAAATATAGATGATGTTTATACAATCAAAAATACCCTTATAAATCTTGAAGATGAGATACAAAAGTCCTTAGAGTCTATCTCTTACAGATATAAGTTTGAAAACTCACAAGACCAAGAGTATAACTTAGCTTTAGAGAAAAATGATTTAGAGTTTAAAAACGCTAAAAAGATGTTTGAATTAAAATCAAAATTTTTACAAAAATGGCAAAAAAAAGTACAAATAGCTAAAACAGGTTTTGAGTACGATTTAGCTCAAATAGAAAAACTAAAAACTAAGTTTTCATCAGATAATATTTTAAATAACTCTAACGAGTTTGATAAATTAAGTTTTAGAGAAGATAAATATAAGTCTTTAAAAGATAGTTACTTGCAACTTACTCGTGGTATATCAAGTGCTTTAGAGATTATAGAAAAAGAGATTAGAGAGTTAAAGTATAAAAAAGATGTAGAGTTATCTCGTACTCTTAATGAAAAACTAGCAAATAAATCTTCAAGTTTAGAGGAAAAATTAAGTGAAGAAAAAAATGTTTTGCGTTTAGGATTTGAAAAATTTGAGACCAAAAACAACCTTGATATAAAAGCCTTAAGTAAGGAGATAGAATCTTTTAAGTTAGAGATAAAAGAGATAGAGCTAAACATCAACAAACTTTTAAAAGATTTTAGACTAGAGTTAAAAGATAACCATAGACTCTTTGATCAAAAAAGAGATGAGTTACTTAAGGAACAAAATCAAAAGTTTAACCTTATAGCTAAGAAAAAAAGGGAGATAGACTCTTATGATTTTGACAAACAACGTTTACTTAAAGAAAGAGAGATAGAGTTTAAAGAGAATGAAACAAGCTTTTTAAATGAAGAGAAACTACTTAAGAGTAAAATTTTAGAGTTTGAATCTATGATAAACTCTAAACCAAACTCATTTAAGGAGTTTTTATCTAATGAGGTTGACTCTTGGGAAAAAACCATCTACCCGATTTTAGATACTAAACTTTTAGATTTAGATGTAGATACGCTTCAACCTAAACTTTTAAGAGATACACAGCCTCTTGGCATGGACTTTAATTATGGTGTGTTAAAGTCTATACTTACAGTAGGTGAGGCAGAACTAGAGATAAAAGCATTAAAGGTAAAAATAGATACTTTAAAAGAGAGTTTTGAAAGCTCAAACTTAGAGATAGAGAAAAAATTTACACAATTTTTTAACTCTCTTGATCAAGATATAGATTTTTTAAGAGTTGAGATAAAAGAGTTAAAACAAGATACTCTTGAGATTAAAAACACTTTAGACACCTTAGATATAAAAAGAGATGAAAGTGAAAAACTTTTAGAGATAAAACTTGATGAAAAGCAAAACTTATTAGAAAAACAAAAAATCTCTATTTTGAGTGAGATAGAGATAATCTCTACAGATATAGGTAAACTTCAAAAATTAAAAAGAGAGAAAGAGAGTGAACTTCAAGAGCGTTTTAAAGATGCCCAAAGTGAGTTAAATGAAAAGCTAGTGGTTTATAGACAAGAGTTAGAAAATGAACTTTTTGTTGCTAAAGATGAGATTGAAACACTTATCTCTTTAAAGATAGATGAAAAAAACTCACTTTCTCAAAATGAGAAGATATCTCAACTAGAACAAGAGATAAAGATTTTAGATTCTGAGATAGAAAAATCTAAAGATGCTAAACGCTTTCTTGATGAGTATGAGAGTAAAAAAAGTTTTATAGATACTTATGTTGAGATAAAATCAAAATTATCTAAGTTAAACATATCTGATAGGGAGTTTACTAAACGCTTAGAGGAAAAGTTAGATAATTATGAGTATGAAAAAGATAACTGTATTTCTAAAAAAGAGGAGTTAAACTCTAAACTTAGAGGTGTTAGACGAGGTTTAAGAGAGTTTGATAAGCTTGAACTTAATATTGATGAGATTAAGGAGTATGTAAATGATACTTACCTTTATAAACTTATAGAGCTTTACAAGTCACAACTTGGGGAATACACAAGTAATAAAATCTCTTTAAAAGATAAACTATCAAAACTAAAAAGTTTAAAAAATACACAAAATGAGTTAGATATACAGTTTAATTTTAATGAGTTTGATGAAAACGATTATATTAGTGCTGCAAAAGGGATTATTGATAAAATTGATGAGATAGTTGAGTATAAAAACAAAAAGTTAGAGGTTGTAAAAAGAAGTGGACATAAACAGTTTGTAAACTTTGTAAACAACCGCTTACCATCAAAAATGGGTGTTTTTAACGATAGTGAAGAGAAGTTTTTCTCTCAAGTTTCTAAGATAAACAAAAACCTAAAAGGGATAGATTTTGGTGTTATAAAAGATATTAAAATAGAGACAAAAATAGGGGATAAAAAATCTATAGCAAAACTTTTAAATGAGCTTAGTGAGATAATAGCTAAACTTAGTTCTCTGCTAAATGAAAGCTCTTTGTTTTATGATAAAAAAGATGTTTTAAAAGAGTTAGGTTTACTTGAAGATAAGTTTTTAGAGATAAAAAAAGAGTTAAAAGGTGATGCTATCTCTTTACAAGATACTATAGATTTAAGTTTAAGTTTTAATGAAAATGGAAAACTTATAAGTCAAGTTGCACAACTTAAAAACGAGAGTTCAACAGGTGGAAGTATGTTACTAAAAATAGCTTTGGCAATCTCCATCTTAGAGCTATTTTTAAGTGATGAAAACACACCATTTTTTCTAATAGTAGATGAGGTTTCAAGACTACACTCAGAAAATCAAGAGAAACTAAGAGCCTTTGCAAACAAAAAAGGTTTTGGAATCATCTTTGTAACCCCAGAGCCAACATACTCAAAACCTGATGTCATAAAATACTACAGATTTAGAAAAAATGATGAAAATGAGTTTGGAGCGGTTGAGTTGAATTTGTAAACTCAAGCCACATTATTAGCTGGTTGATCATAGCTATATAGTATGTTTATAAAACTAGCTTTATGTTCGATGAATTTTTTTACAAGTTTAGGATCAAAGGCTTTGCCTGATTCTTTTTCTATATACTCAAAAACTTCATCTATTTTCCATGCATCTTTATAGATTCTTTTGGTTGCTAGCGCATCAAAACAATCAACCAAAGCAACTATTTTTGCATTTAGTGGGATTTCGTTTTTTATTAAACCTAATGGGTAACCTTTTCCATCATATCTTTCATGATGTAGGTAAGCTATATCTATGGCTATTTTTCCAGTAACTTTATCAGATTTAAAAGCTTCTTCTAAAATATGTTTTCCATGTGAACAGTGTGTTTTTATAATATCAAACTCTTTATCATTAAGTTTTGCTGGTTTTGCTAAAATAGAGTCAGGTATAGCAATCTTACCTATATCGTGAAGTGCTGCCATACGACCTATAAGTTGAGCTTCATCTTTGTGTACACCAACTAGTTGGGCTAAAAGTGCAGTATAATCTTTTATGCGTCTGATGTGAGAACCTGTTTCGGCACTTTTGTATTCTGTAACTTCACAAAGTGTATTTATAATATCCACTTCAAAAAGTTCAGTTACTTGGTTATATATATCAAGACTGTCTATATTTTGGTATAACCTTGCATAAAATTCATCTCTAGAGTAGGGCTTTGTAATAAAATCGTTTGCACCAGATTTTAAAAATTTACTTGTAATTAGGGAGTTGGTTTCACTTGTAAGAGCTATAATAGCTACTTCTCTTTTAGAGTATTTGCGTCTAACTTTTTTAGTAAACTCCAAACCATCCATAACAGGCATATAATAATCAGTAATGATTAACTCTATATCTGGATTTTCATCAAGTAGCTCTAAGGCTATACTCCCATTTGCAGCTTCAAATATCTGAAATTCATGCATACTAAGATTGTGTTTAAGGTAGTATCTATATGTTAAAGAATCATCTACTATCATGATTTTCTTTTTACGGTTTGCTACAAGTTGTAAAAGCTTTTCTATAACTTCAACTATGCTATCAAATCTCTCTTTAAGAACATAGTCAACTATATTTGCTGATTCAAAGGTCTCTCTCATTTGTGATGAAACATCAGAAGTAAAGATGATAGGTGAGATTCCATGACGATTAACAAGTGGTACAATCTGAGTTCCATTTGAATCTGGAAGGTGTAAATCAACAGCAGCAAAATCATACTTACTTTTTTCTAGAAACTTTTGTGCTTCTTTATAAGTCTTAGCTATGTCGTACTCAAAGTCAGTATATTTGATCAACAGCTCTTCCATTAGGTTGCAAAGCATAGAACTATCTTCAACTATAAGTACTTTTACCATAGAGATTCCTTTTGAATTTGAGAGTTTCTATATCATTATGGCTAAATATTTCTTATATCAAGGTAATTAATGTTTAATTATAAACATTAATATATCTATTATGTTATTTTATTAGAGCTAATCTATATATCTATTGCACCATTTCCAGAGGTTAAAATCTCTGGATTTGTTACTCCATATATTTTATATATAGTTGCTGCTATACTCATAGGCTCAAACCAATATGAGTCGTCTTTTGGGTATAAAAAGAGTCTATTTGTAGCTCCACTTACTTTTAGTTTTGTTTCACCAACCACACCCTTATGTGTAAAGTAGTTTTTCCCACCTAAAAGATAAAAAGTTTGTAGGTTTCCATGATCCCAACCATTTGCAGAGTTTAAATTAACATTTCTTCCAAATTCACTCATAACCATAATGTTAATGTTTCCATCTTTGTTGAGTGCTTTTATATGTGCCATCGCGCTTCTTAATGCTATAAATAATGACTCTGATCTTAATGTATAATTTCTTGCAGTACTATGATCATCCCAACCACCTAAGCCTCCACCACCAACACTTACAACTTTTGTGTCTGGGTTATGTGCTAAAATCTTTACGGCAGTTTCTAGATTTTTTGCAAATCTATCACCAGTTGGGTAGTTGTTTTCCCCTAAATCAGGAGTAGTTTTACTTTTAATGTTTTCTATGAATGTTTCTAGTTTTCCTCTTTGTACAAAGGCTTCTTTGATTTTTTCATTTTTTATATTTTTTAAAGCTAAATCATCAAGAATCTTTTGTAAGGCTGGATCTGCTCCACCCTCTTCATCACTTTTATAATAGTTCTCATTTGCATCTTTCTCATCTTGAGTATAAAAAAGCCAATTCCGCATGTTAGAGCGAGAATATGGGTTATCAAGATTTTCATCTATACTTACAGGTTTATGGTAAGGACTTAAACCTGTCTGATCAGCATAAAATGTTGATTCACCATCTAGTGAAACAAAGGGCATTATAGTATCTTTTGTTATAGCATTGTTATGTTCTAATATGGTGGCTAAGTTTGTTAAAATCCCATTTGTATCTTCATCAAAACTACCTTTTTGGTTTTGTGTAGTACAAGCACCGTGCGATTTATTACTATTTTCCTCTCTAACTTTAGAGTAACAAGTTCTAAAAACACTAAGATTATTGTCTGTAATAAGATCTTCTAATGCTAAGCCTCCAGATTCTTGCCAAAAGTTATTTGGTGTTTGGGTAATACCTCTAAAATAGTTATCATAACTACTTTGCGAGTTCTCTTTTATCTGATCAATATTACTAAGGTTTCCAGCTAGTGGACTTGCCCCACCATATAAAAATATAATGATACTTTGTGCACTGTTTTGTTGATAAATAGCCTCTGAAAAATTAATATCTTCAAGTTTTAAAGCTGAAGCATTAAGTAATGATGGGCTTAATAAAGCTGAACTTGCTACTAATGATAGTTTAAAAAAGTCTCTTCTTTTCATGATTATTTAACCTTACTATGTATATATAATGTGTCTAGTCTAGATATATAGTCAAAAATTATATATGTTATATATACTCTTCTTATTGTTCTCTTTTCTATCTCTCTGTCTGGATCATCATACTTTACAAGCATATTAAAATTGTATATAAATTTATCTTGATCATCAAGAAAATGTTTTTTAAACACTTCAAACTCACCATTATTTACATCTCTAGCTATAAGTGTATTGAAGATATAGTTTATAAAGGATTTTAATGTTTTAACATCATCACCTTCTGTTATCTTGAAATTTTTTGTATCTAAAAACTCTTCACTCCAACCCTCTCTATGGTAGGATTGAAAATTATCTATATCGCTTTCTCTTGTCTTTCTATATAAAACACTTTCTCGTATAAATTTATGGTAGATTATAAAAGATAATGAATCAAGTGGTACTCTTGTTGATTTTCCAAGTTTATATTTCATTATAGCTTGGTGCATCTTTTCTAAGTTACTAGTAAGCCCATAAAAACTATTGCTATTTACTCTATAATGTATTTTTTTTACAAGACTAAAATATAACTCTTCAGCACTTTTTATCTGCTCATTGTTTAGTAGGTACTCTTTAGAAAAAATAATTTGTGTAAAAATATCTTCAAAATTTTCAGGTTTACTCTCAACTATAGAGTTTATGATTTTTTGTTTTTTCTCTTTTGTATAAGTGTAAAAAAAGTAATCAACTAATCTTGTTGAAACACCAACAATAAAAGCTTTAGATTTTACTAGTTCTGCATAAAACTCAACACCTGTTCTAAGTGTGGTGTTGAAAAGTTTGATAGGTTTTTTATTTTGGTTTAGAGATATTTCAAGAGTATCACTATCACGGGAGAGTTTCCAGTTTTGTAAGGCTTGTGCACTTAGTGGTACATGAGAATCTTCTGCATCTAAAGTAAAAATCTCTAACATCTCTCTACCATTATCTTCTGGACTTCTAAATCTTCTCCAATTATCTTCACTCATCATATGAACATAAGTTGTAAACCTCATAGAGTTCTGATCAATAAGAGATTTTACAAGGTAGTTATAAACTCTTGAAACATTAGGAAGATGAGTCGTGTCTAACTCATAAGCAGGTGAAAACATAATAGTTTGAGTTAAAACATAAGCCATCCAGTTTTTATAAAAATAGCTATCAAGTTTATCCATTGCAAAAAATCTTGCAAGTATATCTTGCATTTGGTAGCCAGTTCTATCGTGTCTAAATTTTGTTTCATCTGATATGAAACTCTCTATATGCTCTACATTGTTTTGCTTAGTTTTAATAGAAGTTTTAATAGTATCTAAGAAGTTTTGTCTATCAAACATATTTTGTAGTTCAGTGTTTGAGTAAGCAAAAAACATTGTACTTAGAAGTTTGTCTGCAAGAACTCTTTTTTGTACTTTGTTTAGTTTATTAAACTCATAATCTGTAAGTTGTTCAAGTTTGTATGATGAGCTTGAGTGTGGACTACTATAAAAATATAGACCACTATCTTGAAGGGTAAACTTTGGGTCTAAATTTTCTTTATTAGAAGAGTTAGTAACATTATCGTCAGAACAAGAGACAAAAAATAATGTGATAAGTAGTAATAGATAAACATGACGCATATAAATACCTTTAGATAGTATATTTAGATATGCAACATTCTACTCTTTTGATTATTAAATTAAAATTATGTGATAAAATTTAGAACTTTATTGCTTTTTGTTAAGGCACATCTCTTTCTCTTTAGCCATTAAAATATCTGCTAAATAAAAGTAAGCTTCTCTCCAGCCTTCTATAACATCTGGTGTTGCCCCATCCCCTAAAACTTCTTGTATAGCTTTGAGTATAGAATCTCCAACCATGGGATAATGATGTGCTTTTACTTTCATTTTTATGTGGGCTGATACAATTTTTTCTATAGTGTTATCTAATACTTCTAAGTTTTCAATATTTGCAGCGTAAGAGGCAACTGCTACAGCTAATTTTTTATGTTGATCAAGATCAGTGTTCTCAAATATAGGTAAAACTTCAGGATAATCATTAAATAAAATTTCATACATAAGTTTTGTAATCTCTTGGGCATTTTGAGCTACTGGTATGGCAGTCTTTTTTACAATATCAATCGATTTTTTAGATAAACTCATAAATATCCTTTGTAAATTTTTTAAGCTTGAAATTTTACTCCTAAAAGGCTTAAGAGTTTTTTTTATAAATATATTACTATTACATTTTATCTTTATAGAGATACTTTCAAGATAAAAAGTTATTATTTTAACCTAAATTATGAATAGTTTTAGATTATTTGACAAGGCAGAGCATAAAATGAAAAAATATACAGAAAATAAAATCTTAAGAGACTCTTTTAAAAGATTTGAGGGTGATACTATAAACGATATAGATCTTCGTAACTCTATAGCTCGTGAGATAGGTGCACACTCAGTAAAAAATCATAATCTTTATGGGGAGATACTAGATTTTATTATTAAATTTTTATCTGAATTTGACAAAGATAATCTTCAAGAGCTTAAACTATTTTATAAATTTATCTGTTTTACATATACTGGTTTAGATACACCTTATATATATTCAAGCACTTATGAAACTTGTGAAGATTGTCAAAATGCTCTAAAAATTCGTAGCGATAAAATATATAATCTTATAGATAAAAACATGAGTATAGATGAGTTTCACATTTATGATACAAATCATCAAGCGTATAGAGGTGACTTTTCAGAGATATTTGAGTATTTACTAAGACATTATAACAATAGCTCTTATAAATTTATAGAAAATAAAAAGGATGATGTTAGAGTTAAAATCTCTACTTTGGTTCCTAAACTTTACTGTAAATATCCTAAGCTTCATGACTCTATGCTTTATGGTGTTTTTGAGTTTCATCCCAACTATCATGAAGAGCATGCAAAACTTATCTCCTTGTTTCTTAAAAGAGGCTCTAAAGATAACTTATATGGCTACTTAGTTGAGATGTTACATTTTGGAGAGTTTTCTGAGGATAGAATTCAAAAAGAGGCAAAAAAAATCTTAGCATCTCTTTGGAAAATAAGTAAAGATTGGGATGATGATATATGTAATCTTTTTGTAGAACAACTTGTTCTTAAATCATTAGGGATTGTTTATGAAGATTATGAGAGTGTGTTTGCATATATACTTAGAAATGAAAAAGAAAATGATGAAAGATTAGAAAAAAACCCATACTCTTGGACAACTTATGATCCAGATAGAGCCTTAATAAGGGAAAGTTTTGACTTATATAAAGAGGCAAAGTTTAAAAGAGCTGTAAAAAAAGTTGTTATAGGTAAATCACTTTTAAGTACATTAACCTTTATAGATAAAAATTTTAATAGTACTAAATATAACTCCTTACTTAAAAAGCTACTAGAAGATGCTACAACTTTAAAAAATAGACCAAAACTATATAATCTTAACACTAAACCAAAGATAATTTTTAAAGATTTTGCTTTTAAACTTTTAGTTATAGAAAATCTTATGTACACACAAAAGTTACTAACACCAAAGTTTGAGCTTAGCCGTTTTGTTGAAGAGTCAAAAAGATATATAGACCCATACTCAGATGGATACGAGCCAATTGCAGAGGTTAAAAAGTTTTACAAAAATCTTGATATTTCACAAGAGATGTTAGAAAAGATAAGTGTTTTACATGTAGGTCTTGGTTTTCAAGATGAAGAGTACTCTCAAACTTATATAAATATGTGGCCACAGTATGATCCTGGTTGTCAAGATCTTTTAAAGTTAAAAACAAAATCTTTAGAGGATGCAAAACTTTTAGTAAATTTGAAAAAAATAGAGGGTTGTGGTGTCAATGAAGTTTTTTCAAAAAGTTTGATCAACAAGTTTAAAAAAGAAGATATAGATGTTGTGGCTTGGGAATATTAAGTTTAGGGTCTATTTTACTGAATTATGTTAAAATCAAATAATTTTTAATTATAGGATTTTTATGACAACACCCTCACAATCTACCACTAATCATGAAAAATACGATTTAGATATTTTAAATGAATACTCTAAAGTATTTGGCAAGTACAAAATACCAAACACACTTAAACTTTTAGCAGAGTTTGAAAACAAACATGGACATGAAACTTTTGGTGAATCTTTTTATCTTCGCACAGAAGAAAATGCTTTTGAGTCTTACTTTGATGAAGATAGTGTTGATGAAAAACAGATGGAAGAGTATGTTAACCATATGCTCCCTTTTGCAGTAGCAGATGGAACAGGTGGTATTGTTGCTTTGTGGGTTAGAGATAAAGAGAGTGATTTAGAAAAAGCTCCTATAATTTGTTATGGAAGTGAAGGTGATATATCTGTTGTGGCTCAAAACATAAAAGAGTATGTGAAAATACTTAGTTTTGGGGCTGAATGTATGGATGGAAGTTGTTACCACAGTATAGATGATTATGATGAAGAGTCTGACTTCAAAGACTTTAAAAGTGAATTTTTACATTATAATCCAAATTTTCTTATTTTTAGAAAATGGATGAAAGATACTTTAGATGTAACTCCAGTTAAAAAATGGGATGATGAATCTAGTAGTGTAGTTGATAAAATCATTGAAAAAGCACAAAAAAAACTAAACAAATCTTTTGATAAATGGCAATACCAATTTTACCCTAATCCTGATGATGAGTATGAGATATATAAAAGGGAAAAAGTTATAAGTATTGATCAAGAGCTTTTACATATATCTACAGACTTACAGATTAATCCAAAAGACTTTTCTCTATGTTTTAAACAAGCAAAACTAATGATAGAAAAAGCAGAACTTCAAAAAGAAAAACTTAGTGATGAACAAAAACACTCTTTGTATGAAAAAGTTTTAACTATAAATGAAAATCATGAGGAGTCATTACAAGCTTTAGCTGATATATATGAGTATAAAGATACACAAAAAGCATTGATTTATCTTAAACGGATTCAAGTTTTAGAAAATCCAAAAGAAAATCCTTTAAGTGCTATGGGTTCATGTTACGAAAGATTAGGTATGTTAGAAGAGGCTTTAGAATGTTATATAAAAGATGTTCAGCGTCACCCTAACTTATGGGGATATTCTCAAAAACATGTTATAAAGATTTGTGAGAAACTAGGTAAAGACTATATGCCAATTTTAGAAAAATTTATACAAGAGCAAAAAGATACTTTTTCTTGTAATTATATATATGAACTTTATTTTAAACAAAAAAATTACCCAGAGGCTCTTAAGTACTTTAGCTTATATGCTGAGTTAAATAAAAAAAGATTAGATACTGATTATTTTAAGTACGCAGAAAAATTTTATAAAAAAAATGCATTTGCCCAAGCTAAAGAAGCTTTTGAAATTTCAATAGTGTGGATGAAGAACACTAAAAGAAAAGCCGATTGCTATAATTATTTAGGAGTGATTAGCACTAAGTTAGACTACGATATAAAAACTATAATGAATTACTATAAAAAAGCAGTTGAGCTTAATCCTGCTGAAAAGATATATCAAGCAAATTTAAACAATTGCTTAGAATATATGAAAGAAAATAATGGGTAATAAACTTAGATATAATATTAAAATACCTATATATGGAGATTTATGAAAATTTTTACTTACTTAACTTTTATATTTTCTTTTTTATTATTAATTACTGCTTGTAGTGATGATAATAAAGTAGTAGAAAACCCTTGTTCAGTTACAAGTCCAAATGGATTTTGTATGGAAGATGATGTGTGCCTAGATGGTGTGTGCACTATAGTTGAAGGCAATGCTAAAGACAAAAAGATACAATTTTTTCTTCTGACTCAAAATGATGAAATCTATTCAGACTTAAATAGCATACGATTTGGTTTTTTGGAAAAAAGTAGTTCTAAGAGTACTTATGAAAAAGGTGATATGAAAAAATTCACTGATAAAGATGCAAATTTATCGTTTAATAAACGATTACCTATAATCTTTAACAACAATATTAATGCAGATATTCCGTTTACTCTAAACCAAGATAGTCTCATAGGTTTTTTTGCTCCAGATCACTATAAAGTTTCGTATGTCAGGAGTCAGATGTATAATGGTGATTGTACAAAGCCTGATTTTTCACAGATAGATAGTTTAGAGAAAACTGTTTATGATCAAGTCAGTACACAAGATGCTAAAACACTTTTTACCTTTAAAAATTTGGATATAGATTTTGCTACAGATACTGATAATTTTCCACATGGAAAATGTTTAAACTTTTTTTGGAAAATTGAAAAAGATGACTCTATTGAACATGACCCTAATCTTGTACAGCAGTTGAGTATTCATGGTAATTTTGGACAATCTGGTTTTCAAGATACCACAACAAAAAGAATGCAGAAATTTAATGATGTGAGTGATGTAGGTCTTCGTTTGGGTATCAGTGAAGATTATGCAGGTTTACTTAGTGAAATTAGTTTGGCAAACACTTTAGCAGATGGAACTAAAGAGTATAAACAGATACTTGACATATTATCACCTACTGATTCAGGTTTTCATGCTACTGCACATATCTATAAAGTTCAAAAAAATGGTAAAAATTTCGAGTTAGCGATTAATCAAGGTTCTGGATCCCCATATAGTAAAAATGGTATTTTTTCTATCAATTGGGCCTTTGAATCAAAAGCTAAAACAGTTGTAAAAGATGAGCGTCTTCAAGCGATAGACTGGATGCCACTCTACTCTGACGGAACTGTTAATATTACAG
>WFNF01000160.1 GCA_015488775.1 Helicobacteraceae bacterium | reverse complement strand
TCATAGAATTTTTAATATCTTCAAAATACTCATATGTCCACAACATTGGATTAGCACTAGGAGAAAAAGCATCTTGATATACAACATCAAAAAAATTATTAAAGTTTTTAATATAAACTCGAGCATCAATAACTTTTAATTCAATAAATATATCTTTATCTCTATAAAAAGCATTTTTAACAAGTTCTTTTATAATTTTATTATATGGTAAAAATATCTCTGGATAATTGAAATTATTTAGATTTTTAATTAAAATATCATCAAGCTCAGGTGTATAAATATTTATTTTTTTATTTATATTATTTGTTTTAGCATAATAAATAGTAGCAAGAGTATTGAAGCCAAGCCCAAAACATATATCAAGAACATTTATCTCATATAAATTTTTAGTATGTAAAAAAGCAGGTATTATATGTTTTACAAAAGTTTCTTTTATAGCACCATCATGCGTAGAGTGATAATGTTCATTATACTGATCAGAAAAAACTGTGCAAGACCCATCTTCACTTTTTACTATTTTATGTACATCAGATAATATATCATTTTGATTAACTATGAAAATCCTTTCTCATTCTTAGTGCGACATTCATAAATTTATCCTCATCCATATTAGACTTTTTAAGAAGCATTTTAACTTGCTCTAAATTTTTCAAGCTCAATACATCTTTTACATTTACTGCTGTTCTAATAATATCTAAAATATCTAAATCAAGCTGTTCAACACTTTCAGGATCTTCCTCAAAATCCATATTTTTCATTAAATCAATATATACTTTTGGAAAATTCCAATGCTCAAATAAAAGCCCACTTATGTAGTAAGAACTTGTATCAGAAAAGTTTATCTCTACATCATCGATAAGAACACAATTTTCAATGTCACTTTGAAACTGTAGTTTATACTCACTACGTGAAATTAAAGATGAAAAAAGAACCTTACCACACTCCATTATAAGAACAAGAGGTACTAAAATTTGAGCTCTTTTTATATCGACTTTCATATACCATTGCAAAAGTAAAGCTGTTTGAATTTGAGAAACTTCATTAAAAGCCTTAGTACTTAGTCCATAAGAGGACATGTCTGCCTTTAAAACTTCATTTACAGAGAAGGAGATGACAAAGCCTTTTATCACCCTAACACCAAGTAGAGTTATAGCTTGAGAGATTGATCTAATTTTATTAGCAAATCCGAACTTAGGGTCATTAATCATTTTCAATAAATTAGCAGTAAGGATAGAATCATTCTCAATAAATTTAGTTAACTTTAAAAGATTTAAATCATTATCATCTTGATCAAACATAGCAATAATTTTTTGCGCAGAGTTAGAGAGCGGAGGTAAAGAGTCTATAGACAAAACTAGTTCTTCATATGTCATAAAATATCCTTAAAAATAAAATAATCTAAATAATGAAACTATAATACCATAAATAAACTAAATATATTTTTTATAATCCATTACCCCACATATGCATCTTTTTTGCAACTATTATATTGTAATCATCTACAAGATCATATATAATATTTGAAGCTCTAAATTCACATTCGTCTAAAAGCTCTTTTAGCTCATATTCATTTTGTAGAGATTTTTTTTCTAATAAAATAATTAGTGCAGAGTTTTCTAGTGCCTTGTAAGTAAATTCTATAAGTTTTTTTGGTGATTTGTGTACTTGCATCATATTATGTAAAATTATACTTTCGTAATCTCTTGCAACAGCTTTGTATGGTCTTGAAAAATTTTCTATTTGATAGTTTTGACTTACACCTTCTAAATCTAATTTTATAAATTTATCTGTATATTGTGCTATGTCTAAAGAGCCATCATATTTGTTTATCTCTTTAATTAAGTCTAAAAATATATCTTCATAACCTGAAGTCACCAGTTTAAGCTTTAATGCTGGTGAAAATTCAAAAAGATCTTTAAATGAAGCCATACTAGTGTGCTAGTTGGTGAAGTTCTCTAAATAAGTAAGCTTCTACAATATCGTCAATATTTTTTTGTGTATGTGCAACTAAAACCATCATTTGAGCTTCTATAAACTCCATAACCTGCTCAAAATCAGAATTAACAACAACAGCATCCATAAAATTATCTATTTTCTCTTTATCATCATAAAAATCAATTTTTTGAATTTTACCCTCATCTATATCAAGTAAAGCCCAAAATTTTGCTTCTAGAACTGAAGATATTTCAGCTGAATCTCTTTTGTTTGAATCAACAGGTATAAGTATTAACATCTACTTAACCAAATCCATATCTAAAGATAATGCATCATTATCCATTATGTCTATATCACGTCTTAAAACATTAGTTGCAATCTTTTTTGCATCATCTAAAGAGTGCATTTTATAAGTTCCACATTGATATATATTTAACTCTGGTATATCATTTTGAGACTTAACTTCAATTACATCTTTCATAGAAGCTTCCCAAGCATCAACAACCTTCTCTTCATCAGGTGAACCTATAACACTCATATAAAAACCAGTTCTACAACCCATAGGTGAAAGGTCAATAATCTCTGTATCTTTAGAGTTAAGGTGATTTCTCATAAAACCAGCAAATAGATGCTCTAAGGTATGGATTCCTTCAGGAGAGAGTATCTCTTCATTTGGCCTTACAAAACGTAAATCAAAAACTGTAAGTTCATCACCATGAGGTGTTTTCATCCCCTTCGCACGTCTAACAGCAGGAGCTGGCATAATAGTATGGTTAACTGTAAAAGAATCCAATAAAGGCATAATTTATCCTAGTAAAATTTTGTTAGCGAAATATTATGGCATATCCCATAACTACGCAAGTTGTTTAATAGTGCAATTGTATCAGTTAATTCTGTAATAAATATGAATTTTTTTTACTTATTTTTTCTTACTAGCAATATAGAAAGAATTAAAGGGACATAAGGTGCTAAAGATGAGATTGATTTTGACTTTACTACACGTCCAACACTCCATATAAAAAGAGATATTAAAACTTTTTTATACTCTAAAGTGTCTATCTCATTTGCTATCTTTGGTAAGGATAAATCAAGATCGAGTTTTAAAAGCTTCAATTTAGACTGATCAAGAGAATCTAAAATATTTGGCCCATTTGAAACCTTTTTAAGATTTTGTTTTGCCTCTTTTAACGACGCCAAGTTGCAACTCCTAGAGTCAAAAGTGCAATAAAAAAAGTAACACCACTAAGGATAAAAGCACTAGCAAAATTACTCATACTCAAAATCAGATACTCGTAAAGACCAAACATAAACAAAGCATAAGATGATAGTATAAATATACCAAATAAAATTACAAATAAAAGTGAACTAAACATACCAACAATAGAAGAGCGTAACTCACGTCCCTCAGCTTCAATAAGTTCAAAAATGGCAATAATATAAGAAGATATAGAGTTCATTAATTATTTTAAAATTTTGGCTGCGATAAAACCAACACCTAAGGCTATTGCTAAAGATTTGAAAGGAGATTTTTTAATCTCTTCTTCCATAGAACCCATAAGTTCACTAGCATCATCCCTAGAAACATTTAGTTTCTCTTCAATACCTGAGATTACACCCTCAGCACTGAAATTTGAAGCTCTATCCTCAAGTTTTGACTGAAGTTCTTGTATCTGTTTTTTTAACTCATCAATTTCATTCATAATAATTCCAATAGCAGTTTTTATTATTATACAAAAAAAAAGTAAAAAGGGGTCTGAGTAATCTAAAAAGAAAAGTTATATATTATATAATGTAGTAGTTATTTTAAATATTACGTAAAAATTATATTTTTACGCAATATTTAATAAAGAAAAAGATATTAAACTTTAGCTTCTTCACGTCTTTGTAAATATTCCCAATTAGCGTCAACTCTATCTTGCCACTCTTTGATCATAAATTTATACTGATCTTTAAAAAGATGTTTAAAACGACCTTGAGCAGCTAAGTACTCATCAACAGGTAAAACATTTTTAGGACGGTAAGTTATATTAAGTTGTTTACCATCTATAATCTCATAAAGTGGGAAAATATGTGAATCAGTTGCTAAATCAGATATAGCAATAGTATCTTCAGGAGCAAATTTCCACTCAGTTGTACAAGCACTCATTGCATTTATAAAAGTTGGACCTTCAGCATTTAAACCTTGCTGAATTGCTTTAACCATATTTTTCCACTTATTTGGTGCAACTTGCGCAACATAAGGTGAACCATGAGCAGCCATAATAGCTATCATATCTTTTTTATTTCTTTTTTCACCATAAGAGTGAGATCCAGCAGGTGAAGTTGTAGCAGATGAACCAATTGGTGTTGAAGATGATCTTTGTCCACCAGTGTTTGCGTAAACTTCATTATCAAGAACAACATGCATCATATTATGACCACGCTCAAAACATCCAGATATCCATTGGAAACCTATATCATAAGAAGCACCATCACCAGCAAAAGATACAAATTTAGGATCTCTATCTTGTTTTAAACGGCCTTTAGTCTTAAGTGCCTTATGCATAGCTTCTGCACCAGCAACTGCAGTTGAACCGTTTTCGAAACCAATATGTACCCAAGAAGCATCCCAAGATGTGTAAGGGTAAACCGCTGTACATACTTCAAGACAACCAGTTGATGCAGAAAGGATTAAATCATCATTTGTTGCATTTAGTACTTCACGTACTATGATTGAGTGAGCACACCCTGGACAAAGAAGGTTTGCACCCTCAAATCTGTCCGCAGATGTAGAAAAGTCTTTTAAGTTTTTAATTTTTTTAATTTCGCTCATAATCGCTCTCCTATAAAAATTCTAATTTCGGTCCACGAGTACCGATATATTGTTGCGTAGCTGTAGTTAATTTTCCAGCTTTAGCATTAGCAAGTAAGTCTTCATATATACTATATATATGTTTCTTAGTTAAATCACGGCCACCAAGACCATAAATGTAGTTATTTAGTACTGCATTTGAATCAGAATTTATTAAAGAACCAGCAAGCTCATTAAATAACATTCCAACAGTTCCATGAGGTGCTGATCTATCAAGTGCACCAATAGCTTTAATATCTTTAAATACTTCAGCTATTTTTTCAAAAGGCCATGGTCTAATAACTCTTATACCAACAACACCAGCTTTAATACCTTTAGCATTAAGCTCATTTGAAACTTCAATTGCAGTTTTAACAGATGTACCCATACAAACAACAGCCACTTCAGCTTCTTCCATGTTATATGTTTCTACCATTGAATATTTACGACCAGTTAACTCTTCAAACTCATTGAATGCAGCTTGTAGTTTAGGATAAACCTTAGTCATAAGATCATTTTGTTGACGAGCTTTATGCTCAAAATGCCAATCTTCTTCAGTTTGAACACCATGAGTCACAGGATTATCTAAATCTAACATATCATTCATTGGTTTAAAATCACCAACAAAATTGTAAGCAATATCATCTTGTAGTGTTTTAACGCCCATAGCAGTATGAGAAGTCATAAAACCATCTTGATGAACCATACATGGAAGTCTAACATCATGATCTTCACTAACTTTAAAAGCTATAAAGTTTAAATCATAAGCATCTTGAGGATTGTAAGCATCTAGCTGAATCCATCCAGAGTCACGACCAAGGTACATATCTGAATGATCACCATTAACATTAAGTGGAGCTGCTAGTGCTCTATTTACAACATTAAGAATTATTGGAAGTCTCATACCACTTGCTTGGTATAAAGTTTCAACCATTAGAGCAAAACCCTGAGATGAAGTCGCAGTAGCAACACGTCCACCAGCAGCTGAAGCACCAACACATCCTGACATAGCAGCATGCTCTGATTCAACCATTACAAATTCACCCTCAACATAATCATTAGCTAAGAATGTTGCATAGTTTTCAACAATAGGTGTTGATGGAGTAATTGGATAAGCAGCAACAACATCAATTTGAACTTGACGCATTGCATGACTTGCAGCCATATTGCCATCCCATACTTCGATGTCTTTTAATTCCATTTTACGCATTATTTTTTCTCCTTATCTTTACTTGGCCAAGCAGCTAAAATGCTCTCTTCATCTTCATGCTCACCATACATAAGAAGTGATTTTGGGTTAGTAGGACAAACCTCAACACAAATACCACAACCTTTACAGTGATCCATATCAATACCAATCATTTTTTTATCTCTAGATATTATAGAGATATCTGGACAGTAGACCCAACAAAACTGACAATCTATACAAAAATCTTTATTAAATACTGGTTTTTCGATTCTCCAGTCTGCTACGCTTGCTGTAAACGAGTTAGAGTTTGAGTAGTTTCTGTCCTCTTGAAGAGTTGTAGCTATATTTTCTGCTTTACCATTAAATGATCTAAGCAAACTTCCGATTTCAAAATCATTCCATCCATTATCTTGCATCACAGCTCCTTATTTTACTTCATCAAACGCGCGCTGAATAGCGATCATGTTTGCATCAATAATTTTTTGTGGTAATTTTCCAAGTACCTTTTTCATGCTTTCTTTAAAACTATCAATTTCAAGTATGTTTGAAACTTTTAACAATGCACCAAGCATAGGCGTATTTGGGATAGGTCTACCAATAGTCTCTTGAGCAATTTTAATACAATTAACTGTAAAAACTTTTTTGCCCTTTAACTTTGGTTGAGACTCAATTAACTCTTGCGTACTCATATGAGTTGTTACAATGTAAACTGTGTCATCTTTTTCATTTAATGTAATGTCAGTTGTATAAGTTAAAGCAGGGTCAATTACTAAAATGTAATCAGGGTGCATAAACTTTTCGTGATTTAAAATTTCAGAATCACTTACACGATTGTAAGCTGTCATTGCAGCACCACGTTTTGCAGATCCGTAAAATGCAAAAGCTTGCACATGCTTACCAGTTCCAGAAATAACATCTGCTAAACCTTTTGCACCAGTAACGGCACCTTGTCCAGCACGACTATGCCATCTAATTTCAAGCATGAATTCTCCTTATAATTTACCTTTTTATTTTTGTTTACACAATTACAAAAAGATGTATCAGTATTCAATTTGATGTATTCTATGAAACTTGCACTTAATTAAAGCTTTTTTAGTTTATCTTATAATTAAAACAATGTTTAAAGTGTGATTATTTGAAGCGTTTTGCAATTTTCTTGACTGCTTCATAGACATTTGGTGAAATATTATTTGTGTATATTCTTAAACTTTTTTCACTCTCATAACCACTTGCAACAGCGTAAGGTTCAATTTGAGCATTTAATGATGCTTTAACATCTAAATTTGTATCACCAATCATACATACATTTTTAGTATCCGAATTCATTAAATTTAATGCCTTTAATATTGGTTCAGGATGTGGTTTTAAGTTTTTAACATCTTCAGAGCCGACGAGTACCTCAAAATATTGCATTAGACTAAAATGTTCCATTATTTGTCTTGAGTATAATCCTGTTTTAGTTGTTACTATACCTAGTCTTGCAAATTTATTAGCTTCTACTACAGCTTCTTTTGCATACTCTAGTAAAACAGTTTTTTCTCTAGCAATATCTTTGTAGTAATTTTTATAAGTTTTAACAGCATTTTCAATCTCAAAACTTTCAAAACCTAAATGTTCAAACATATATTCTAAAGGGTGACCTATAAGTATTTCTATATATTTATCATCAATTTTATCTTTTGAGTAAACATCGTAAACATGATTAAAACTTTCTAATATAGCTTCAGTAGAATCTATAAGAGTGCCATCAAGATCAAAAAGTATTATCAAATTATCTAACACCACTTGCAGAAATATTTATACCATATTTCATATTATTAATTGTGTACTTATCTGAAACTTTTAAGTAAAAACAATCTTTTGGAAGTTTTAACGTTATTTTTGCAGTTCTTATATCTCTTTTATATATTTTTAGTAAGTTCATTTTTTTATCATAAAAAGCGACATAAGGGTACCAATTATTTGAGCGTGAACTAGTAATAGAAATCTTCTTAACATGTTTAACATTTAACCAATGATTTTGTAAAGTTCTTTTATATTTTTTGATATCTTTATTATAAATTGTATCAACATTTAAGTATGCATTCTCAGTATTAATTTTATAAGTCCAATCATCATATGCAGTTCTATTAATATCACTTATAAAAGCACCTCTTTTAAGAAGTTCCCTTTGAAATAGTTCTGGATCTGTTGCATATTCAGTTTTAATATTTATAGAAAATTTAAAACCATACTCATCTTTTTTTGATTGCCTAATGATATAACGATAATAACCCAAAGAATTCAAGGTTTCATCAATCATTTTTACGAAAAAAGCTTCATTAGCATTTGTAATAAAAGTAAGTTTAAGTTTTTGAGGAGAGTCAAAAACCAACCTTAAAAGGCCATTATCCTTTAATTTTTTAATCACTTTAACATCATCAACCTTATCACGTTTATCAAAATAGAGATCTCTGTTTTTAAAAATTATATCTATATACTTTCTATTTTCTTTATATGAGTTCTCATCTAAAAAAGATATGATTTTATCATCTAATGCATCAGCAAAAACAAAAGTATTAAATGTGAGCAACGCAATAAATAGTTTTATTACCAATTTCGACCTCTATTCAAAGATTTAAATTCAGCTTTACTTAAAACTTTTATAGTTGAATCTTCATAAAGCAATCTAAGTTTTGTATGATTTTTAAATTTTTTAATCTCATCTGAGTATTCTATATCTACGTAACTATGCCCAAAAACAAGCAAATACGATTTTTTTGGATCTAACTCAAGTTTTTTTGATGTAACAATTTGCTTCTGTTTATATGTATCTAAATCTACTATACCAATCCAAACTTTAGCTTTTGGTATGATATTTAGCTTATATACATTTTGCTCATCTTGATCAAGCGTAGTACTATTTTTTTTGTTTGTTGAATTTTTTTCAATATTTACTTTTGCTATATCAATCTCAGTATTATTAATCTCAATAGGTATCTTTTTCTCTTCAAAAACTAAATTTGAAAACATAAAAAAGATTATTACAAATAATACAATAGAAGCAAGTATCTTAATTAACCTTGCTTTAGTCTGATTTTTAGCTGGTGATATAAACACAGGTGTCTCTTCTAATGTATAAATTTCATCTGTATTATTTTGCGCTAGATATTCTTCCTTAACCGCACTTAGGTCAATTGAATATTCTCTTTGTAAAATAGATAAAAAACCTAAAAGTTGAACTTTTGAAAGTTTTGAGTAGTCTTTGTCTAAAATATATTGAACATACTTTTTCGCTATATGTGTATTTTCAAAAACTTTTTGCGCGCCTAATCTGTGTAGATACTCAAAACCATCGTTCATCATCTCATCCTGTCTATTAAAATTGCCCCAGCTGCACTAACATTCAAAGAGTCGAAAGCATTTTCCATTCCAACTTTTACTTTTGCTTTTAATCTTTTTAGAGCACGACCAGGTATACCAGAAGACTCATTTCCTAAAATCAAAGCTTTTTTGTCATCACACTTAATACCTCTAATATCTACACCATCCATATCTGCACCATATAAAGAGAGTTGAGACTCTTCACATGCAGTTATAACATCATAAAGATTATTATGAACTATTAATGGTAAATCCATTAAAGCACCAGAACTACTTCTAAATATCGGTTCTAATTGTAAGTTTTTAATACCACTTACAACAACACCATCTACACCTAAAGCGTAAGCAGTTCTAATTATTGCACCAATGTTACCAACATCTGTAATAGATGCCAAGATAACTACAAAGTTACATTTTTTTATATATGATAAATCTTTTGTCACAATCTCATCAATCTCAGCTAAAAAACCTTGATGGTTAGATGATTTACTCATCTTATCAGCTGCATGAGAAGGGATACGTTTTAGTTCAAAGTCAAAACGATTTAATCTTGAGAACTCTTTTTTATCGAGGTCTTTAGATATATATAATGTATTTATTTTATTTGGATGATTATCTAAAAGATAATTAACCGGTTGTTTTCCATATATTAACATGGTGCGATTTTAGCAAAATCCTCTTAAGGTTTTCATTTGCATGACAATATTTTGCCATAAAAAGTTTAAAAATCAAAAAAAAATGATAAAAATTTTAAACTATGTGTAAAATTAAGACAAATTTAAGTTTAAACTGTATTTTTTAAGATGTTATTGGTTAATTAACGTTAAGAAGTCGGTTATAACAAGCTTTTGGATTTTCACCTGTTATTTTAGATATCAGTTTTGATGCTACTTTTGGAGGAAGGTTAAAATCCAAAATCTCTTTTTCACTAAAAGTTGTTCCTCTTTTTGGTGATGATTTTAGTACAACTACAAATTCACCTTTAATTTTATCTTTAAGTTGTGCTAAAACTTCTAAAGCATTACCTTTTAAAAAAGTTTGATGTTTTTTTGTAATCTCTTTAGCAACAAAAATTTCTCTATCTTTATCAACTATATCTATCTCTTTTAAAAGTTTTTCTAACCTATGTGGTGATTCATATAATATAGTTGTATAACCATTATATAAGGCTTCATTTAAAGAGTCCTCTCTATCTTTGCCCTTGTGTGGTAAAAAACCTAAAAAGAGCATCTTAGTTTCAACAAAACCACTAGCTACATAAGCACTTAAAATAGCATTTGCACCAGGAAGTATGTCATACTCAACACCATTTTCTAAACACCACTTCACAAGTTTTTGACCAGGATCTGAGATACCTGGCATACCTGCATCACTAACATAAACTATATTTTTATCAAAAAACTCTTTTTTAAGTTCTTTAACAAAAGCATCTTCATTATGTGAGTGCAATGATATATATTCACAATTTGGTTTTTCAAAGTTATAACGAGTTTCTAAAATGTGTAGGAGTTTTTTTGTAACGCGAGTATCTTCACAAAGAAGAATTTGAGCATCTTTAAGAACTTCAAGAGTTCTAAAAGATATGTCAGCAATGTTTCCTATAGGTGTAGGAGCAAGGCTAAGCATTTAAAAGAAAAATTACTTTTTAAGGTTGTAACGTTGGTTGAATTTCTCAATACGTCCAGCAGTATCAACATTTCTTTGTGAACCAGTGTAAAATGGATGACATTCATTACAAATATCTACTTTCAAAGTATCTGTAGTACTTTTTGTTTCAAATGTGTTACCACATGCACAAGTTACTGAACAAGCTAAGCTAGTTGGGTGAATCTCTTTTTTCATTATTTGCCTTTTGATACACGTTTATGTGCGTATATCTGTATATTATTTTAAATCCCTACAAGAAAGGATTTTATAAACGGAATATTATCTTAAAATAACTTAATTACTACTAAATCTAAAATCTATAATAGGTAAATCCGACGAAACTATTTCTTAACACTAAGATATGGAAGATTAGTTAAAAATTCTAACAAATATGAGAAAAATCTATAGTCGAAAACTATTTATCCCAAATTATGCAGTAGGGAACAACAAGTAGCGTCTATGCTTGTGTATAAGGGGCGTTTAGAAAATTTTTGCGGTAGGTCAATAATTTTATGAATGTGCCTTGTGTACAATGATAGATGCTTTCTTCAAGTTTTCTACTGCATAATTTGGGATTATAGTACTAGCTAATTTTGTTTAAAATATCTTTAGAAAATTTTGGTATCTTCGGTGTTGTTCTTAACTCATATATACTATAGTTAAAACCATCATTTACATTGACTTCCATTTTATATATAAACTCATTAGATAAACCATCTAATTGATAGGTGTCTTCTTTATACTTTTTTGAAGTTCTTGCATCTGAAATTTGTAGTTGTAAATCATCTAAGTTTTCTAATATTGAGGGTGGGATAAATAGAGAGAACTTGTGTTTATAACCTAAAACATCATCAATAATCTCTCCCTCAAAAATAATCTTTTTTTCATAATTGATTTGATTATTTGGTTTTGTTTTACTTAGTAAAGATATAGAAAATCTACCACCACTATCTCTAGTTAAAGCTACAATATAAAGTTTATCTTTTGTTGTTTTTATTTTTATTTCTGGGTATATTTTAGGGATAGTTATATTGTTTTCTGCTTTTTGTACTTTATGTATTATACTTTTTCTTTTTGGTGTTATAGGTTTTATTTGTGAGTATTCCGTTTCAATATATCTATCTTTATAAACTATCTCTTTTTGTATTTTAACAACTGTTTTATCTTGCCAAGCATACAGATAGTATGCTTCAATAAATGCTATAAAACTAACTATAGTTAATAAAATATCTTTAACTTGTAGCTTCAAGGGCATCTTTTAAGGGGGTTTTTCCAGTTCTTATAGTTTCATCTTTTGAAGATAAAGCAACTTTTGTTTTTTCTGCTGATTGTTGTAAATCTTTTTCATAAAACTGTTCCAAGTTTTTTGATTTTACCTCTTCTGTGGATTGAGTTTTTTCTAGCGTTGTTTCTTTGGTGTATAGAGAGAGAAAATTTTCTAAAAAGTCACCCATACCTATTTTATCGGTTCCACCTTTTTTGATTTCCTCATATGCTCTTTGCATTCTAAATATAACAGATTTAGGATTTGTATTTAAATTACCGACATATTCTACTTCAGAAGTGTCATCTTTTCCTCTTAAAGAATCTAAATAATGAAACCTAAAATTTAAAATAACTTTAAAGCCGATTTTATCCTCTTCAGACTTTCCTTCCAATAATTTATTGAATATTTTATTCCCTTTATCATCCAAGAAATCAAGAGGTTTATTTGGGTCAAAATCTGGGACACCCGCACCATTTTTAGTTTTACTGGGTGTAGATACTACGGATGATTGATTATTTGAAGAAATTTTCATTGTAAGTTACCTCATATAAAGACTATCTTTTAGTCCATTATCATAAGTTTGAATCATTCCTTGATTGTTATTAATACGATAATAATATACCCAAGCATCAATAAATGAGTCATTATTTAAATCAAGTGAATCAATAGTGTATATTGGTAACTGTTGATTATTGAAAGTAGTTACAAGATAACTTGCATAACCTTTAACAAAAACTGCAATATAAACATCACCACCATGATCATCTTTAATACTTGTACTGTAATTACTTCCACCATTATCCCAGACATAGCCATTTTGACTAGAAGCAACATATATATCATAAGAATATGCTGGTGTAGCACTTTGAGCAAAAGAGTTACTAACTAAACTAAAAAATGCTGTAAAAATAAAAAATAACTTTTTCATTTGAACACCCTTTTAAATATAAGATAACAAAATATTATCTCTCTCTATCTTAAAGTTAGTTGAAATCATATGGAAATTGTTGAATTTTAATGTGTTTTTGTTTTAATTTGATATTTTCGTGTGGTGTATAACGACTGAATATAAAAATATGTTTTTAATCCTTAACTTAATGGCAGTGCCTAAGCAAAGATGGAGCGAGTAGGTAAATCCGACGAAACCATTTCTCAATACCAAGATAAGGGAATATTAGTCAAAAATTCTAACAAATATGAGAAAAATGTATAGTCGAAAACTATTTATGTGTTACTGCAGTGCTAAATTGCTTAGGATTTTAAACATTTTGTGAAGTTTTTATACTGTTCAAATAGATTAGCAACTAATGCATCATCATGTTTACAACAATGTGAAATATTTGCCATGGTAGTCTTTGTTCGAGGGGAGAGAATTTTTTCATCCTTATGCTTGTTGAACCCAAATTATGCAGTAGGGAACAACAAGTAGCGTCTATGCTTGTGTATAAGGGGCGTTTAGAAAATTTTTGCGCCTACCTTATTGGTAGGTCAATAATTTTATGAATGTGCCTTGTGTACAATGATAGATGCAATCTTCAAGTTTTCTACTGCATAATTTGGGTTAAAGAATAAGGGTCTTCAATAAATATTTCATTTTTCCAGTTACCATAATCTTTAAAAGATACTTATATAGCAACTATATCATCAAATTGATAGCCCATATAAAGTTTATACCCTACATCACTTGAAGCAATCGAAGCAAAACTACCAACAGAGTTTACTTTTGTATTTGGTATAAAGTATGTTTGTATATATGTTGTATAATTATATGACCCACCGACACCGGCATAAATACCTTTTACCTCAGCAGTATCGTTTGCGTAGCTAAAAATACTAAACAATAAAACTAATAAAACTTTTTTTCATCTTTACATCCTATTAAGTACATATATGGAAAACTAAAATCATATTTACTATTTAGAATTATATCAAAACTTCTTTTCCATTAAATACTTTTTTAAAACTCTTTCAAACTCATGCTGAATAATAGGCTTAGATAAAAAATCATCCATACCAGCATCTAAAAATTATTTTTCCCATCAACACCAACATCCGCTGTAAGTGCAACAATAGGTGTTTTATCTAAACCTTTCTCCTTTTCAATATCTCTTATCTTAGAAAAAGCTACTAAACCATTCATTCTAGGCATATTTTCATCCATCAAAATTAAATCATAGCTTTTTTTATTAAATGCTTCTATAGCTTCAATACCATCATTTGCAATATCACATTCAATTGAACAATCATCTAGTAAAACATCAATAAGGACTTGATTTGTTTTATTATCTTCAACCACTAGAACTTCACCATCAAAATGAC
The DNA here is from genome assembly GCA_015488775.1 of Helicobacteraceae bacterium. GTDB lineage: Bacteria > Campylobacterota > Campylobacteria > Campylobacterales > Sulfurimonadaceae > WFNF01. The sequence goes on along the minus strand of WFNF01000160.1, from coordinate 9,094 downwards.
ATTCAACCTCATCTTCTTCTAGTATATTATGTGAAGATTTATCCGACACCTCTAATGGCAATTTTAAGATAAAACTTGACCCAACTCCAACTTCAGAGATTACACTCAAGTCTCCACCCATAATTTTTGCTAATTTTGAGGATATAGAAAGCCCTAAACCAGTACCACCAAATTTTCTAGTAGTGGAACGATCTGCTTGTTCAAACGCATTAAAAACTGTATCTTGTTTTGATTTTTCAATGCCTACACCATTGTCTTTAACCTCAATATATAGATAATTGTCTATATATTTTGCTATAAAAGTTATCTTAACATCATCAACACTAAATTTAAAAGCATTACTTAAAAGATTAAATACAATTTGATTTATCCTTAAAATATCACCTATTAAGTGTTGATCAGAAATATTATCAAAAACTATCTCAAACTTTGCACCTTTTTGTTCGGCTATAGGTTCAAAAAGTTTTAAAGTTGAATTTAACTCTTTATAAACATTAAAGCTATGTTTATCAACTGAAAGTTTATTATTTTTTATCTTTGAAAAATCCAATATATCACTAATGATATTTAGTAAAGTTCTTGAGGAGTTGTCTATAGTATTTATATATTCTAATGCCTCTTTGTTATCAACTCTTTTTCTAAGTGGTGTTATAAACCCTAAGATAGCATTAAGTGGTGTTCTTATCTCGTGAGACATAGAGCTTAAAAATTCATCTTTTTGTTTTTCACTTGCAACAGCTTTTTCTTTTGCTAACTTTTGCGCATTAAGTTTCTCAAACTCCAAAGTTTTAAGTTTTAAGTTTTTGAGCTAATGCAAAAGATAAAAGTATAGCATCAATTACAACTCCATAATCCATAGCTTTAAAGGTCACATGGGTATATGGAATTAAACTTAATGAGGTCCCAGCCGTAATTATAGTTCCCATAAGACCCGTTATAGAACCATACATATAAAATTTTGCAGATGGATTACCATGAATAAAAGAGACAATAGAGATACTTACTATAAAAACACTATAAAAAGTTGCATTAATTATAGCCATTAAAATGAGTATATGGTAACCACCATACAGATAAGCTAAAAATGGTGTAACTAATATATAAACAAAAAAGATTTTATATAATTTATATATTTTTAAATGTTGTTTTTTTAGTTGTAAAAAAGAGTTTGCAAAAACCATACCAGCTGCGGCATATATTGACATAAACAAAGATGGAGCATAATTTTCAAATACAGCAAAATTAGGCCAAAAATACTCATACATTAGACCATTATATGAGCTAAGAAGAAGTAAAAAAGTTATAAGATAAAGAACATAATGTATGTATAAATAGTCTTTTGAGCTTACAAAAAGAAAAAAATTATACAAAAGCATAGCTATGATTATCCCAAATATTATGCTCATCTCTAAAACACGCATCGTATTATTAAGATAAAAGCTATCTATATTTTCAAAAGATATAGAAACTAAGAAGGGATCTCTAGTTTTTACACGTATATATACTTCACTATTCCCATTAGTAAAACTATGTCTATAGTTTATCTTAGTAACTCGAATAGATCTATGCTCAAAGCTAAAATCGTCGCCACCCACAAAAGTACTAAGATTATTTTCTTGATCAAAAATATATATATTTATATGATCCAGCCACGCTGCACCAAAACTTATAACCCTCTCTTGATCACTTTTACTTTTATTTGAAACAGATAATTTATACCAAAAAGCAGACTTGGTAACAAGTTCAGTAGCAATTTTGGCATTTAATGGAGTAAATTTAACTTTTTTTATCTGATCAATATCTAATGAAGCTGATTTATCTTCAAAATAAGATGTATAAAAGCCAATAGTCTCATAGTTTGTATTTACATCCAAGCTATCAGCATATATACTTGTATAAAACAATAAAATTAGATAAAGATATTTTTTCATAATATATAATATCTTTTTAGTTTTATACTTAAATAAAAATAATTATCTAACCTAAGATACCAAGTAATACACTTCTTAGATAAACAAAGTATATAATTTTATTTAAAACTTAGTATTAAATAATAAGTAAAATGGGTACTCATTTATTAATACATTTAAAGCTAAAAACTATCCCATAACATAACAATTACAACTAAAAGCACCAATCTACAGGTTCAATTGAGTGTTCTTGTAAAAACTTGTTTGCTTTTGAAAAAGGTTTTGAACCAAAAAAACCTCTATAAGATGAGAGTGGTGATGGGTGTGGTGCAGTTAATATAAGATGTTTTGTTGTATCTATAAGTCTGTACTTTTTTTGTGCTGGTTTACCCCAAAGTATAAAAACAACATTTTCACAGTTTTGGCTTATCCCCTCTATAGTTTTATCTGTTAACTCTTCCCAACCACAATTTTGATGAGAGGCTGGTTTCGCTTCTTCAACACTTAAAACTGAGTTTAGAAGGAAAACACCCTGATTCGCCCAAGATGTAAGATCACCACTTTTAGGCATACTACAGCCAATATCATCAACTAACTCCTTAAGTATGTTTTGTAAAGAGGGTGGAATTTTTACACCATTTTTTACTGAAAAAGCTAAACCGTTAGCTTGATTGACACCATGATAGGGATCTTGACCTAAAATAACAACTTTAATATTATCAAGAGGTGTAAGGTTATAAGCATTAAAAAGTTCTTCACGTTTTGGAAAAACTACACTAGAGTCATATACTCTTGAAACAAAAGAGTTTAACTCATCACTTTGAACATCATGTAAAATATGGTTCCATTGAGTGTTTATATTAATCATTCCAAAGTCTAACATAATTTATCACTTTTTTGTATAAAAAAAATGTTATTTACAATATAGACAAGATTATATAACATTTTGAGCACTAAATTCAATTCAAATAATTTTTTATTTTTCTCAGATGTATCACATATAATTATTTTTAATTTTTAGTATATAAATCAAAAAATATAGGTTATACTATTTCATTACAAAAAGGATATATAAATGCAAAAGTCAAACTCCACACCATTCGTAATGTTGTTGCTAATAAGCATACTATTTAGTTCTACTCTATTTGCTTATGAAGCATCCCCTACACAGATAAATAAAGTATTAAAAGAGGCCTACAATAAATATAAAGGTGATGTAGGTGGAAAAAATGCTGATTATATTAAAGCGTTAGCTATAGTTGATCCAAATATATTTGGTATTACACTTGTAGATAAAAATGGTAAAATATATGAGATTGGAAACACAAAAAAAGAGGTTTCTATCCAATCTATATCAAAAGTTTTTACCGCTTCACTTGTTATGCAAGACCATGGAGATAAATTTGTGCAATCAAAAATAGGGGTAAATGCTACAGGTGCAGCTTTCAATTCAATCATAGCTATTGAATTACATAAAGGTAGTGCATCTAATCCATTTGTTAATGCAGGTGCAATACAAAGTACAAGTTGGGTAAGTGCAAAAAACTCAAAAATTCGTTGGAATAGAATCAAGCATAATATGGATAATTTTGCAGCAAGAAAACTTAAATTAAATGAAGATGTCTACACCTCAGAAGTAAATGACAATAAAAGAAATCAAGCTATCTCTAAAATACTTGATGCATATGGCAGAATGGGTAGTGACCCACTTGAAGCAACTACAGTTTATACTAAACAATGTTCTATAAATGTATCTTCTCATGACTTAGCAATTATGGCATCTACTTTGGCAAACCATGGTATAAATCCTATAAGTAAAAAAAAGGTTATCGAATCTACATATACTCCAAAAATCATGGCTATAATGGCAACAGCTGGACTTTATGACAATGCTGGAGATTGGTTATATGATACGGGAGCACCTGCAAAAAGTGGTGTTGGTGGAGGTATAATTGCAGTTATTCCAGGTGAGTTTGGTATAGGTGTAGTTTCACCACCCTTGGATACTTATGGAAATTCAGTAAGAGCTCAACTTGCGATAAAATACATTATTAAAAAATTAAATTTAAATCCACTAGCACAATAAGAAAACGATTATGAAATTATTTTATACATTATTACTTATAAGTTCTACGCTAATTGCTTCTGAAAAACTTGACTCAGGATCTATACCTCCAGATCATACCTATGACAAAAAGGTAGAAAAAGAACAAGGTATTGAGATAGTTGATGGTTGGATATTTTTAGGCGACATTCGTGCTGGTTGGGTGCAATATGCTTATGGTAACCCACCAACAGGGATTGTAAATGGAACAATTATTCCAACAAATCCAAATACAAATAAAGGTCATATGGATTCAAAAGGTTTTTACACAATGCCTAAGCTCTCAATCATGAGTCCAAAAAGCTCAAAAATCAGAGCTAAAGTCACACTAGCAGGTGCTACAGATTTTGGCATTAATGATGAAAAGTATGAATCAAGAACCTTTGTGTTTGACTCAAATGAGCGTAAATCATTTGTAATCTTACAAGAAGCTTATCTAAATTACGATGATGGAAAGAATAAATTTTTAATTGGAAGAGAAGAGCTAACTACACCAATGATTGATACTGATGACTGGTATATGTTAGCTAACAGCTTTGAGCTTGCTTATTATAAAAATACAATGGTAGAAAACTTAGCACTCGATATAGGCTACTTTCATAAAATGGCAGGTGTTTGGGATTCTGGCGCAAATGGTACAAAGTTTCATAGTATGGGCGAGGCATCTTTTGTTAGCGCTAAGGACAAAGTAAATGCTAAAAACAGTGGAGTAGCTTTTAGTGCATTAAACTATAAAGATGAAAATAATAACTTACAAGTTTGGGAGTACTACGCAACAAACATGTACAATACACTATTTTTGCAATATGATTTTACTCATACAATAGGAGGTTTCAATTATGATCTGGGTGCTCAACTTATAAACTTTAAAGAGGTTGGTGAGCTAGCTAGCAATAACTATAGTGAGATAGACTACTCTCTTTACTCACTTAGAGCAGATGGTAAGTTCGACTTTGGTCTTGATTTTGCTACAGGTGCTAGTAAATATACAGATGGTGATGGACAAGGTGCTACTTTAGGAGCATGGGGTGGTTATCCATACTTTGCAAATGGTATGATTTTTCACTTTTTTGAAGCAGGAAGTTTGAGAGATGCTAGTTCATATAAAGCTCAAATTGGCTATGATTTACAACATTTAGGTCTTAGTAATACATGGATTGGCTACAGATATACCTACTTCGATTTAAACGAAAAATATTCAAAAAATGCTAATGGTAAATCTCAAGATACCATGATACTAAATGGTGTAAGAGTATCATATTCAACAAAAGTTGGAACATATTTTACAGGAACGTATGAGCATGTAGATTTAAGCGATGAACCAAATACATTTTCACTTAGACTTATAGGTGGATATAAGTTTTAAACACTATCAAAAGATAATATTCTATATTATCTTTTTCACTAAAATAACTTGCTTCATCATTTTATGTATTTCATAAGATTCATTTTCAACCTCATCATAAAAGATAATCTCATAGTTTCTATCAAAAAAAGTTTTTAATTCATCTTGCTTTAAAAGATTGTCATCATTTGAATCTTTTTTTTCGTTAAAATCACTTTTCATATAAGTTTCAATAAAAAAATATCCATCAACCCTTAAGCTTACTAGAGATTTACTGATCAACTCTCTATTTATATAATTAGTCATAATTATAAAATCATAATAATTCTCTTTGAGATTATATCTATCTAAATCAGATTCTATACAGTTGATATTGTAATTATCTTTTTGTTTCTTTAATGAGTCTATCGCTATGCTAGATATATCAACAGCATCTACATTGTAACCCATAGATGCCATAAATATAGAGTGTCTGCCAGAGCCACAAGCTAAATCTAGAGCTTTTTTAGAGTTTACCCTTGTTACAAAATTTGATAAAATTTTACTAGGTTCTCGAGGTATTAGAAGTTGTGGTTTATTTTGGAATTTTTTATTCCATTTATCTTTATCTTGTTTTGACATAGATATATTTTATAATATTTAAACTTAAAAATGGGGCTAACTACAGATTATGTAGTTAACCTATAAGAACATTAGAGTCAATAGTTTGCAACTATACGTTATCACTACCCATATTGCTTTGATTCATATCATCATTCATATTGTCATCACCCATTTCACCATCTCTACCCATGTCGCCATCTCTACCCATTTCACCATCTCTACCCATCTCATCTTCACTCTCATCAAACTCATTATGTCTAACTTCTGAATGTTTAAAGATAACTTTTAACTCTTCTGGTAAAGTATCTATATTTGTTTTAAACTCATCTTTTACTAAATTTTTAATAGCATCTTTCATTATCTCTTTAATCTCATCAGAAGTTTTACCCTCAGCTTTTAAAGTTACAGGATTTGGAAGAGTTGCAAATACTTTTGTATCTATAGTTGAAGTTGTTGGTACTTCTACATTAAGTTTAGTTAAAAGTTTTCCTAAAAATGTTTTAAACTCTTCAACTTTTCTATTTATAACAGCTACATCCATACCATCTGTTTGAACTAATTCATTAACTACTTTTGTATTTTCTAATTGTAGTGAGTAAAGATTTTGAAGTGCAGTTTTTTGTTCAGCACTTAAATTTACATCACCTACAAAATCAAGGTAATTATCTAGATTGTATTTTCCGCCTCTTCTGTTTTTGATTTTAATTTTAATTTTTTCAACTCTATCGCCAATTCTTTTTATCTTATGTTCATTATCAAGACCTTCCATTAGCTCTTCTTCACGATCTTTAACTTCTCTAGAATCCTCTTTGTACTCACGAATCTTATTTTTTATATCATCACGTTTTGCTTTTAAATCATCTAAAGATATCTGATCAACATTACTTACATTTTTATCTCTTAACTCTTTATATAACATATTTGTAAGAGCTTCAATTGAGCGTGAATTACCTGGAAGTGCATTCTCAATATCATCTTGACTCACACCAAATTCAGATTTAATATACGACATAATCTCAGGATTTTGTGTAATAGCGTTTACTAAGGTAACAGCCTTACCTTTATGTGCTTCAAGAACAACATCATTTTCAACATCACTGTCATCTATAACACCATTTCTATTTACATCTATATATCCACCAATAGCTTTAATTGGGTAAGCAACTTTGATTTTAAACTTATATTTACCATTTCCAAGCTCTTCACCCTCTTGCATATTAGCATCAACAACCAACGCGCCCATAACTGGACCTCTTTCAACTGTTACAGTAGTAGATGTATCTGTTGAACCTGCATTGGTATTACCATTATCAGTTGTAGCATTTTCACCACAACCACTTAAAAGAAAAGATGCTGCAATTGCAGAAGTAAGTGTAATTTTTGTTAAAGTTTTCATATTATGACTCCTATGTCAATTTATTTTGTTTTCTCAATTTTTAGTGTTTCTCTCTTGAGATGAGGAAGTATAACTTTGTAAAATTTACTAAGAATGTAGTCATAGTATAAAATTTCAGATATGCCATTAAGATAAGTATAGTTTTATTGTGATAAAATTTTAACTATTATAAAAAATTGTTATACTCAGGGTAGAACTATGATAAGTGTTGAATTGAATATATTTGGACTTGAAACCAACTATGGAGATTTTGAAACCATAAGTTATTTCGACAATGAAAAGAAAGCTCAAGAACATATAGCAGAGTTTAAAACATTTATATATTCAAATAAAAACACACCATCTACTATTCTCTCACATCAAAGTTTAAACAATGATGGGTATGCACTTAGTGTAGTTCCAATAAGTCATGGTGATATTGATTTTAATCATCATATTTTTTTGCTAAATGACAAAACCCAACTATCAATTTTTTTTAGTTATTTCGAAAATTTTGATGACTTTGATAAATCAAAGCTAAAAAATGCAATTGAACTGATATATGCATTAGCGAGCATACAGCTAATTAAAAATACAGATGCTAAGGTTGTTTTTCAACAAAGTTCTACACATTACTACTTAACACTTAAACAACTTTTTTCATTTTCAGTTAAAAGTCTAGAATCTGTTTTAATTAAAAGAGGTTTGGAACATAATTACATCATAGATAATAAACAGATGAGATTTGTTTTTAAGAAAACTTCATCAATAAGTAAAAATAATAATATTTCCAAGGAACTAAAATCTTCTAAAGATATAAACAGCGTAAAACTTGAGAACTACACTATATATGACTTTTTAGATTATGATGAGTTAGATGAACTTGAGGAGTCTTTAGGCGATATTAACTTAACTTTAGAAACTATGGGTGAAAATGGGATAGAATCAGATGATGTAAAAATTTTAGGTAAAAACCTAAAACATATAGGAAGAATACTTTCAAGAAATAATGAAAGTTTTGAAATAGGACTAAATGTTTGTTCACTTGGGGACACATTTATAGATAACAATGAATTTATACCATCTATCTCAAAAGATATATATGATTTATGTCTAGCTTTCAATAATGACTTAAGGGTTTGGAGCAAAAAATTATTTTTTGAAGGTGCACCATCTTTACATTTTTTAGATGCATCAATAATTTCAAGTACTACATTAATACAAAATGTCATACAAACTACAAATAATGAAGATGATCAAAAAATAGAGAACTTAGATGATATTTTTGATTTTTAGAAAATTAAATATCAATTAACGCTATATCTATTTCTACCACTCTCTTTAGCTCTATAAAGTGCTTCATCTGCACATTTGATTAGATAATTTTCTTCATCATTGATTAATGGTACAATACTACAAATACCTATACTAATACTCAAATTTTTATCTACACTTGAGTTTTTGTGTTCAATCTCTAAATCACTTATATTACGTAATAATTTTGATGCTAACATAATAGAATTATCTTTGCTAGAATCAGCAAGCAAAATTCCAAACTCTTCGCCACCAAGTCTAAAAACGAAGTCCCCTGCCCTACAAAAAGTATTTTTTAATGTTGCAGCAACTTTAACTAGGGCTTCATCACCCTCCAAATGACCATAAGTATCATTATATTGTTTAAAATAATCTATATCAACCATCATAAAAGTTATGGGTATCTCTTTTCTTATAGCTCTTTTTCTTTCATTGTTATAAAC
>WFNF01000159.1 GCA_015488775.1 Helicobacteraceae bacterium | reverse complement strand
TTTTTATCCCTCCCTTTGGGCATTACATAGGAGCTCACACTCTGCGTTAATCTTTTTTGACTTAGCTTTGGCTAGGTCTTCAAAAGATTGCCTTGATTGTAAACTCCTATGTAATGCTGAGGGGCACTAGGGTTTTTAGAGGTGCCCTAAAGGTTGAAATTAGTGTTGATGAGCAAAAATTAAAAGATGGTTTAGACTCTATACTGAAAAAAGCACCACAAGATATGTGTAAAAAAACAGAGTTTATAATAAAACATAAACTTACAAATATTTCAACTCCACAAAAGATAGATGAGTTAGTATCTTTTGCTATAAAATACCCATACAACAAGTGTAACTCTTGGCACAAATATATTATGGGCTCTTTTAAACATTACGATATACACCCTAAAAAGTACAAAAAGTTTTTACTTGCAACATTAGATACAAGTAAAGAACCATCTCTACACACTTATAAGATAAATCAAATTATGAACTATTTAAATAGAGATTTAGACTTAGGTGACATAGATATCATAGTAAACCTAATGTCAAGAATGCAAAATATATTTTTAGTTTTAAACTCCAAACTATATAGTGTAAATAAAACTTTTTATAATTCACTTTTAGAACCATCATTTAGCATGATAAAAGAGAAAAAATTTGGACGTCCTATTTTTAAAAATTCTGATCAGATGTTTGCATCTATGATAGATGATATACCTAGTGCAGAGTTTATGAGTTACTACTTAAAATATGAGCAATATATATCTAAAACTATGAAAAGAAATAAACGATTTATCTCTAAAATTGTAAAAATTTATAGGCAAAGCCAAGATAAAAATGCTTTGAACTTATACTCAGAGTATTTTAACAATCAAGAGTTTACAAAACAGAGTATAGACTTGTATTGGGGTTATATCAACACAATAAAGCATTATGTTGATATAGGCACTACAAATAAAGAAGTCTTGCATAGTTTTATAAAACCTACTGAGAAATGGATGTTTAAAAGTTTAAAAAACTATCCATATAAATATATGTCAACAAATAGAATAAAAATCCTTAATGAGATAAACTATAATCTTAAGGGGATGAAATAATGGTAAAATTTTTTATAATACTAATTGCTATAACACATAGTTTATTTGCTCAAACTACTATAAGAGAGTATACATACTCGGCAAGTGAAAATGAGTCAAAATCTCAAGCTAAACAGTCTGCATTGTTGTACTTACAAAGAGAAGCTATAGAGGAGAATGGTGTTAAGGTAGATAGAATCTTAAGTAAAAAAGTAAAACAGAGCAATAAACTAGTAAAAAAAGAGATATCTGTAAGTTTAAACACCTACTCAAAAACTTTAACAAAGGTAAAAATCTTAGATGAGTCATACGATGGTAAAAAGTTTTATATAAAAATAGAGATTAGCGTTGATGAAGAAACTATAGAAAAAGAAACCTCTTTAGAGTTGGAGAAATTGTCTCTTAAATCTTGTGATGAGGTAAGACAAAGAGTTGCAGAATACGCTTACGATATATCTGATCAGAAAAAGCTAGATAAATTTGTAGATTTTATAACACTTTACCCTATAAACGAGTACCCAAACAAGTGCTACTCTTGGCATAAAGATGTACTAATGATGGATTTTAAATCACAAAAGTATAGTTTGTTTTTGCAAAAGTACATAAACACTAGCGATGAAAGCATAGATGCAGAGTTAGCCTACCAAATCATAAATTTTCTTAAACAAAATGGATATATGAACAGCAGTGATGAGATACTCAAACTATACTCAAAGGTTTACGATAATGGATTTTCTTACTACTTAGAAAAAGTTTTTGAGATTGATGGTGTAGATGTAAAATCTTTATATACTAAGATTATAGAGTTATCATCAAAATCTTTAATAGGAAGACCTGCTGCTTTTAAAGAGAAACAAACTATCTTGATGATTGAAAAAAGTTTAAGAGATGCAGATAACACTTTAGATTTTTATGTAGAGTTTGTTCAAAAATATAATCAAGAGCTAAAAAAACAAAGTAAATATTTTAAATATCTTTTAAACAGATACACAAGTCTAAAAAATGAAAAAATCCCATCAAAGCAACTTTTAAACATAATCATAAAAGATTTAGATAATAACAAGTTATACATATCTACTTTCAATGTTTTATATAGAAACGCAAGAAGGCAAATAATTTACAGAAAACAGTTTAAGTACTTTTTAGATGAAACTGTGTCACAACTAAAACAAAATAAAAAAATGATAGAGAGAGGTTTAAATTACTCTTTAGAAAAAGAGTTGAAAAATATAGATATATCATATTTGAAGTAAAGATTTGAGATTATTCTTGCGTTGGAGAAGTTTGTAAAGCGAGACTAAAGTCTCACCTCCAATGCAGTTTTTATATCTCTTCGGAAGTGAGGTTTCAACCTCTCCCTTGCGTTGGAGAAGTTTGTAAAGCTCACATTCATTATTTTTCTTTTTAGAGTGAAAAATTACTAAAACACCACCCAAATCCCAACTAAAATAAAACCTTAAAATCAAATACGCTATAATACGCGGTTTGAAAAATGAGAATTTATTAAAAATCTTAAAATGAGGTTTTTCATTAATTTTTAAAGAGGATACTAATTATGTTACTTTTTACTCCTGGACCAACTCCAGTACCTGAGTCAGTTCGTGTTGCTATGGCAACTCCAACTATACACCATAGAACACCTGAGTTTGAGGCTATCTTTGCTGATGCTAGAGCTAAACTTTTTTCTTTAATGAAAACAGATGAGGTTGTGATGCTTGCAACAAGTGGTACTGGCGCTATGGAAGCAGCAGTTATTAACCTTTGTCACAACACACTTTTAAGTATAAACTCTGGAAAGTTTGGTGAGCGTTTTGGTAAAATCGCAAAAGCAAACAATCTTAAAAATGTAGAGATTAAAAATGAGTGGAATGTAGCTCCAAGCGCTGATGAAGTGATTGAAGTTTTGAAGGCAAATCCAGATGTAGATGCTATAGCTATACAGATATCTGAGAGTGCTGGTGGACTTAGACACAATGTTGAAGATATCGCTAAAAAAGCAAAAGAGATAAATCCAGATATTATGATTATTGCTGATGGTATAACTGCTGTTGGTGTTGAGAGTATTGATGTTACAAATATAGATGCACTTTTAGCTGGAAGTCAAAAAGCTTTGATGTTGCCTCCTGGACTTGCTATACTTGGCTTAAGCAAGGCATCTATAGAAAAAATAGGAAGTGGTAAGGGTTACTACTTAAACCTTGCTAGTGAGATAAAAAAACAGCAACAAAACACAACTGCTTATACTGCTGCTACAACTTTAGTTATGGGTGTGGATGCGATTTTAAGTGAGATAGAGAAAGAGGGTGGTTTAGATACTCTTTATGAAAATACATCAAAAAGAGCTGAGGCTACTAGAGAAGCATTAAAGGCTATTGGTTTAAAGATATATCCAAATAGCCCCGCTTCATCAATGACAACAATCATAGATGAAAATGCTAGTGAAATTAGGTCAATCTTGAAAAAAGAGCTTGATGTAAATATCGCAGGTGGACAAGATCATCTAAAAGGTAAAATCTTTAGAATCAATCACATGGGTTTGATAAAAGCTTATGAAGCATCTTGGGTTGTAAATGCTGTTGAGTTAGCCTTAGCTAAACTTGGTCGTTTAAACTATGAAGCAAAAGCTTCTAAAGTTTTTAATGAAATATATTACGGGATAAACTAAGTGATACTAGAACACGAGATACCAACTGGTTCAAAACTTTATTTTGGTGAAAATGCTAAGAAAAAAAGAGAGATAGAGGCTATAGCTTCAAATGTTTTATTTGAAGAGGGTTTTGAGGAGATAGTAACACCACTTTTCTCTTACCACCAACACCATAGCATCTCAAACACTAGAGAACTTGTAAGAGTTAGTGATAGTGCAAACAATCAGATGAGCCTAAGAGCAGACTCAACTATAGATGTTGTAAAGATTATAACTAAAAGATTAGGTAATAATACATCTCATAAAAAGTGGTTTTACATTCAACCAGTGTTTAAAGCACCATCTTTTGAGACAAATCAAGTTGGTGCAGAGTTTATAGATACTAATGCTTTGGAAGATGTTCTAAATGTAAATATGAAAGTGTTTAAAGAGTTAAAACTTGAACCACTTTTGCAACTTTGTAATATAAAGATACCAAAACTTATATGTGAAGAGTTAGACTTAAATCTTGAAGATTTTAAACTTATAAAAGTGGATAAATTTTTATCTTTAGGTGTTGAGTGGTTGACTAAACTTGTTTATTTAGAGACTCTAGAAGATTTAGATAAAGCATTAGAGATAGTTCCATCTAACATCAAAGTTGAGTTGGAAAAACTAAAAGATTTAGCTTTAAAGCTTGAGTATAAAAACTTTGTTTTATCTCCGCTTTACTACTCTGCTATGCTTTATTATGATGAGCTTTTTTACAGAGTTATTGAAAAAAATGAGATTTATGCTCGTGGCGGTTCTTACACAAGTGATAACATAAAATCTGTTGGTTTTGCAATCAATACAGATACATTAATATAAAAATAAATAAAAAGAGAAATAATGGCAAATAGTACAAAAGCAGATTTAATAGTTGGAATCCAATGGGGTGATGAGGGAAAAGGTAAAATAGTTGATCTTTTAGCTCAAAAGTATGACGCTGTAGCTAGATACCAAGGTGGTCATAACGCTGGTCACACTATAGTTGTTGATGGTACAACTTACGCTCTTCACTTAATCCCATCAGGTGTTTTAAACCCTGATGCTATAAATATCATAGGTAATGGTGTTGTTGTTTCACCAGAAGCTTTGATCAAAGAGATGAAGCAGTTTGGTGACATGCAAGGAAGACTTTTTGTAAGTGAAAATGCTCATATGATTTTATCTTTTCATATTGAGATGGACAAAGCTAAAGAGAAGATGCGTGGTAAAAAAGCTATAGGTACAACAGGTCGTGGAATTGGACCTGCATATAGTGAAAAGATAGCAAGAGCAGGTTTTAGACTAGGTGAACTTAGAGATATTGAAAAATTAAGCGATAGAATTTTAGAATATTTTGAACATAATAAAGCTATTTGTGATGCCATAGGTTTAACTTGTCCTACAAAGTCTGCTTTACTAAAGGAGCTTACAACTTACGCTAAGTCTATCTTACCACTTTTAGCTAACACAACTAAAATGGCTTGGGATCTTTTAAAAGATAATAAAAAAGTTCTTTTAGAGGGTGCTCAGGGTACTTTACTAGATATTGATCATGGTACTTACCCTTATGTTACATCATCTTCAACTATCTCTGCTGGTGCTTGTACTGGGCTTGGTGTTTCTCCTAAAGATATTGGTAATGTTACTGGTATTGTTAAGGCTTACTGTACTCGTGTTGGTAATGGACCTTTTCCTACTGAAGATTTTGGTGATGAGGGTGATAGACTAAGAAAACAAGGTCATGAGTTTGGAACAACAACAGGACGTCCTAGAAGATGTGGTTGGTTTGACGCAGTTGCTTGTAAGTTTGCATCTCGCATAAATGGTTGTGATCAACTTTCAGTTATGAAACTTGATGTTTTAGATGGTTTTGATGAGATTAAAGTTTGTATTGCTTACGAGGTTAATGGTGAAAAGATAGACTTTATGCCACTTGATTTAGAAGATGCTACTCCTGTTTATAAAACTTTTAAGGGTTGGGATAAAACTGAGGGTGCGAGAACTTGGGATGAGTTACCAAGTAGCGCTCAAGAGTATATAAAAGCTCTTGAGGTTTTATGTGAGACTAAAGTTGGCATGGTTTCAACTTCTCCAGATAGAAACGACACTATCACACTTTAGTTTTGAAAACAAAATTCTCCCCACTTGTTAAGGTTAAAAAAAATCTTTTAGACAAGGTGGAGGAGGAATACTCTTTGGTAAATCGTGAACTACTTCAAGCCAAAGAGGATCTGAAAACAAATAAACTTGAACTTTTAAACTTAGCCCCTCCAACTTCTGGAACTATTTCCCTTTTCACTCAGCATCAAAGTATGTTACAATCACAAAGAAAACTTATAGAACGATCTCAAGGTGTTGTTTACCATTTTGAAGATCAAAAAGAACAGATAAGATTAAAGCTAGAAGATACACTCAAAGAGTATGAAAAGTTTAAATACCTAGAAACAAAAGAGATAGAGGAAATTATAAAAAAACAAAAAGCTCAAGAGGCAAAAGATTTAGATGAGATGGGTCTTTTATCATACAATTTTAAAAATAAAAAAAGTGAGTAAATATGAAAATAATTTTAATTATTACAGTTTTAATATCTAGCCTCGCAGCTTATGAAAATTCAAAACTTTATGAGTGTACTAAGATTTTTGAACAAAGAAAAGGGGAGCTTGTTTTAGAGTTAGAACGCATAGATGAACAGCGTCAAGCCTTGGAATCTTTAAAGATAGCAACAGATGAGTTATTAAATAACAAAGAGGTCTTTCTTGATCAGAAAGAGAAAAGATTAAACAGCATCGAGATGGATGTAAATGCAACAAAAAAACTAACTCAAGAGATGCTTGAAGAGAATAAAAAAGTTTTAAAAGAGATAAAAGAGTTAAAAATGGACGCTATCTCAAAAACATACTCCAAAATGAAAGCTGCAAATGCTGCAAATATACTCTCAAAAATGGATAAAAAAGAGGCATCTAAGATACTAAGTACACTAAAACCAAAAACAGTTGGAGCAATTTTAGGTAAAATGAAACCAGTAGATGCAGCTAAGTTAACAAGTGAAATATCTAAAGTTAAATGAATATTTTTGAAAACACACCATCAAAGTTGAAAGATGAACTTTTTGAAGATATTTTAGTAAATAAAAACTTCAAAATTGAGAGAATTGTATCTGATGGTCATACTAGCAAAGATGATTTTTGGTATGATCAAGATAAAAGCGAGTGGCTTATAGTTTTACAAGGTGATGCAAAAATTATGTTTGAAGATAATCGTGAGATATATCTAAAAAGAGGTGACACACTAAACATTAAACCACATCAAAAACATAAAGTTACCTACACCTCAAAAGATGAAAAAACTATTTGGTTAGCTGTGCATTATTAAAAACATAATTAAAACTCTTTATTAGACAATCTTAGGTAAAATACAAAAAAATTATAAGGTCTCAATTCATAATGAAAGTTTCTCCTAAAAATATTACTCATATTGCTCAAAAAATTGCTGTTGATTTAGCTAATAGTGGACTTGTTAAGTTAACCCAAGGTCAAGAGGCAGTTGTTGGTATTGCTATTGAACTTATAGATGAAGATGTTAAAAAAGAGATGGCTCTTGAAGAAAAAGTTAATGAGATTGTAGATGCTAATGAGGATCAAATTGATGAGTATTTAGCAGATGAGAGACAACTATTTTTTATGATTAAGAAAAAACTTGCTGATCAGTTTGATGTGAATCTTTCTTATGAAGATCGTTACTCAAATCTAGCACATAAAATCTTAGATGAGCTTTATGAAGAGGATTTTTTGCATTATGAAGTAAATGAGATAGTTGTAAAAAATATAATTTTTGATGCTATGACTTCATTTATTGGTGAGAGTAGTGAGATACAGTCTGCTGTTATGGATAAACTTCACTCTTACTCAAGAAAAATTATACCTGGGACTGATGAATTTGATATTTTATTTGAAAAACATATGCAAGAAGAGTTAATAAAAAGGGGAATGGCATAATGCAAAAAGTTTATATTTACTTAGAAAATGGCACTTTCTTAGAAGCAAAAAGCTTTGGTGCTAAGGGTACAAGTGTTGGTGAAATAGTTTTCAATACTTCAATGTCTGGTTATCAAGAGATTATCTCTGATCCATCTTACGCGGGACAGTTTGTTACTTTTACAACTCCTGAGATTGGTAATGTTGGTTGTAATGATGAAGATATGGAGTCAAAAGGTTGCCCATGTAAAGGCATCTTAGTAAGACAGTATCAGCATCAAGATTCTAACTTTAGAAGTGAGGGTAACCTTAACGACTTTTTAGAAAAACATAATGTTATAGGTATTTGTGATATTGACACTAGATATATAACTAAGATGTTAAGAAGTGAGGGTGCTATGGAGATGGTAGCTTCAACAGAGATCTCAGATAAAGATGAGTTGGCAAAAGTTTTAAAATCTTCTAAAAAAATCTCTGAAATCAATTATATTGAAGAGGTTAGTACAAAAGAGAGTTATATTCATAGTACTGGAGTTTATGACTCTGAAAACTTTAAGTATGATGAGCCAGGAGAAGTAAAAGCAAAAATTGCTGCTATAGATTTTGGTGTAAAAAGAAATATCTTAAATGAATTAACATCTGCTGGTTTTGAGGTTGAAGTTACTCCAAACAGTTTTGATGCAGATGAGATGATAGAAAAAGTAAAATCTGGTAAATTAGATGGTGTGTTTTTATCTAATGGTCCTGGTGATCCACTTGTACTAAAAGATGAACAAGCTAAAATCAAAAAGCTTATTGAAGCTAAGGTTCCAATGTTTGGTATATGTTTAGGGCATCAACTTTTAAGTATCTCTCATGGTTATGACACTTATAAACTAAAGTTTGGTCATCATGGTGGAAATCATCCAGTTAAAAATGTTGAAAATTCAACTGTAGAGATTACTGCACAAAACCATAACTATAATGTACCTGATAATATCACAGATATAGCTCAAGTTACACATACTAATCTTTTTGATAATACTATTGAGGGTCTTGCATATAATGACTCTCCTATTTTTTCTGTTCAGCACCACCCAGAAGCTAGTCCTGGACCTAAAGAGTCTCGCTATGTATTTACAAAGTTTATGGACTTAGTTAGTAAATGAGTTACGCTGAGATAGCTGCGATTATCTCTTTTGCCTTTTTAGGCTCTCTTGGTCACTGCGTTGGTATGTGTGGTGGCTTTGTTATAAGTTATACTACAGCAAAAATAGACCCCTCCCAAAACAAAACAAAACAATCACTGTATCACTTTATGTATAACATAGGACGTGTTAGCTCATACACTCTACTTGGAGCATTATTTGGCTACTTTGGTTCATTGTGGGATGTTGGAGCGTTAGAACGCTCTATAATGCTTTTAACTTCTGGTTCATTAATGATTTTAATGGGTTTATCTTTTGCAGGTAAGTTGAAGTTTTTAACTTATCTTGAAGTTCCTATAAATAAAATACCTTTATTTAAAAAGATATACACTTTCTCACTAGGCTCAAAGTCAGTATCTAGCTTTTTTACTTTAGGGGTGTTAAACGGTTTAATCCCTTGTGGATTAGTTTATATAATGCTTGTTACATCTATCTCAACTGCTAGTGCATTATATGGTGCTTTTGTTATGTTTGTATTTGGTTTGTTTACTATGCCTACAATGTTTACTTTAGGTTTTTTGCTTGGTCAGTTAAATGTTTCTAAGTATAGAAAGCTTATGTTAAACCTAGCCTCTATAAGTGTAATACTTTTTGGTTCATGGACTCTATTTAAAGCATACAAGCAGTATGATTATTATGTAAACACACCTAAAGAGACATTGCTTAAAGATAAACAAGAGATGAAATGTGGAGCTGGCAAGTGTGGAGCAGGTAAGTGTGGCATGGGTAAGTGTGGTTCTAGGGAGTAAGTTAAAGAAAACTTTAAAACTTACTTTTGACCAAACGAAGCTAATAAATCCTCTATATCATCACTAGATACTACTTCTTCAGTATCATCACCTGGAAGATGTACAGCAGATGAAACACGCTTATCATCATCAATTTTACCAGCAAAAAGTTGGTTCATATATGAAGATAATGCTCTCATAACATTTATTACACGCTCTATCTTTTGTCTATGTATATCTTGATATTGCATTATATCCATAACAGTCATGATATCATCACCAGAGCCTTGTATAGATTCAACTAGATGATCCATGCCCTCTATTGCGTGTTCCCCTTTAATTTTATGATCTTTAAAGGTTTGTATATCTGGAAATTTTTCTATTAAAGTAGCAAAAAGTTCATTGTTTGATGTTATAACTTCTATAACTTCAGCTGCTTTCTCCTCGCTTTCCATTAAAACATTAGAAACATTTTCTATTAAGTCAAATATCTCACTTGCTTTCTCTTCACTCTCTTTTGTAACATCATCAAGTTGATGTACTACTTTATGATCATCATCAGGTGGTGGTGGTGGCCAACTTGATGCTGCATCAACTCTATATGTTGACGCATCCATATTGTCATTGACATCCTCATCTTTGGTTTCAATATCTTTTTCTTGAGGTTCTTCATTTTCTACCTCTTCAATACTATCATCCAAGTCTTCATTCATTAAAGCATCTAATTCTTCTTGTGTCATAATGTCAGCCTAAATATTTTTTATACTATAATAGCACATAAAAAATAATTTTAAATTAATAATATGATTGGTTAATAAAAATGATAGTAGATTTACACAATCACACAACACTTTGTAATCATGCAGAGGGTAAAAGTGAAGAATATATTGTAGAAGCTATAAATCAAAAATGTAAATTTTTTGGTTTTGCTGATCATGCACCAATGGATTATGATGAAAAATACAGAATGTCTTTTGATCAGATGAAAGCTTATGAAGAGAATATTTTAACATTAAAATCTAAGTATAAAAATGAGATTGATATACTTTTAGCCTATGAGGTAGATTACCTTGAAAATCATATGGATAAAAGAGTACTAGATGCAGATGTAGATTATTTGATTGGTAGTGTACATTTTATAAACAAGTGGGGTTTTGATAATCCTGAGTTTATAGGCAAATATGATGAGATGGATATTGATGTAATTTGGCAAGAGTATTTTGATCTTATAGAAAAAATGGCAAAGAGTAAGTACTTTAATGTTGTTGGACATTTAGACTTAATTAAAGTGTTTAAATTTTTACCCAAGAAAAATGTAGCTGACATAGCACATAATGCACTTATCGCAATTAAAGAAGCAGGTATGGCAATTGAGTTAAATGTAGCAGGATATAGAAAACCTATTGCACAAGCGTATCCTAGTAAAACTCTTTTAGATATTGCTTTCTCTTTAGATATACCAATAACTTTTAGTTCAGATGCTCATAAACCATCACAGATAAATATGTTTGAAGATGAAGTATATAAATTAGCTAGGGATGTAGGTTATAAAGAGTGTGTTTATTTTGAAAAAAAGATAATGAAATATATCACTTTTTAAAAAGATTAACATCATTAAGTTTTATATCAAGCTCATTTAACTCATTTTCAAGTTTAAAAAGTTTGTATGTACTTTTGACATAAGCATTTAATAATTTTTTTAAGTCATTATTTGACTCTGTATCAAAATCATTGATCAATGAATGATGTAAAAACTCTTTAAAATCACCATTAGCATTTATATCATACTTTTGGGAATTGATTTTTAAAGATAGTTTTTCTACACCCATAATTATCCTAAGATTGTCTCAATTTTTTCAACTATTGCTTCAATTTCTCTATCTCTTGAAGCTAGTTCCTCTGTTAATTTTGTGTTTTGAGCACTTAACTCTTCAGATTCCATTTTAAGAAGCTCACAATCCTCTTTTAGAGAATTATATGATTCAAGTAAACTTGTGATTTTGCTATCAAGACGTTGAACTAAGTTATAATCTTGCATTATTGTCCTCTATTTAATTTTAATTTTTTACACCACACAACATTAATCATTATTTTATCTAAATATTTTTAATAAAAGCAAAAAGTTAACTTTTTATTTATATTAAGTATTAATAAGACATAATTTACTATTAAACTTATGTGTAGTAGAATGACATATTATATTAACAGGATATATTATGAACATTATTAAACTGCTTATCGTTGCCTTCACCTTTACACTTACTATTCATGCAAATGACGAGATACCAGCTATTGTATCTGCACAATGGTTATCAAAAAATATTGATAACAATAAATTGGTTGTAGTAGATTTAAGAGATGCAAAGGAGTATAACAAGTCTCATATTGCAAAAGCTGTAAATATACCAGCTTTAAAAAATCTATTTGCAAAAGATTATTTTATGCCAAGCTTAAATGATTTAAAAGAGATTATTAGTGAGGCAGGTATTGGGCATGATACTATGGTTTTAGCTTATGATGATGGTAGTTTTATATGGTCAGCTAGATTTTACTGGATTTTAGAAGTTTTAGGTCATGACAATGTTGGTATTTTAGATGTTGGATTTGGAAATTGGGATAAAAACCTTTTATCAGTATCATCAAAAATACATAAAAATAAAAGAGTTGAATTTACTCCAAGGGTAGATAACTCAAAGTTAGAGACTAAACTAAGCACATTAATGGGGATAGGTAAAAAAACTATTATTGATGGAAGACATCACCCACATTTTGAGGGTAAAGAATCTACAGCTGCTCGTTATGGTCATATACCAACTGCTTTAAATTATGAATGTACACATAACTATGAAGTTACATCAACTGGCAATAAAATGAAAGATTTAAAAGATTTGAAAAAAGTTTATAAAGATATTCCTAAAGATAAAGATATTATTTTATATTGTGATGGTGGCGCTGAAGCTGCTTTAAATTTTATTGTTTTGCAAGAGTTAGGTTATAAGGCAGCAGTTTATGATGGTTCATGGACGGAGTGGGGTAATGATGCAAATACACCTATTAAAAATCCATCTAAAAAATAATATATGATTTTTTTCAAGAATAAAGGTTTAATACAAAAAAAACTAACGTACATTATAGTTCTTGTTACTTTTTTTACTAGTTTTTTGGCCTATAGTAGTTTTGCATATTGGTACCTTTCTAATGAAGAGAGTAAACATATTGAGCTTTCAAATACTCTTAGTGAAACACTTTCACAAGATTTTGCACAATTGATTTTATTAAATAAAATATCTACAGCGGCAGATATTACATCAAAACTAAGATCTTTTAAAAAGTTAGATAAAATGGTTCTTTATACTTTAGATAAAAAACCAATTTTTCAATATAGTGTAAAAAATAAAAGTTTTTCTGTATCTAGTTTAAAAGGTGAGTTTAAAGAACACTCTTATGTTTTAGATAAAAAACTTATTGTTTATTTAGATGCAAGTTATCAAGGATCTAAACTTGGATATATACAAATGGTTTATAATATTGAAACACTAGAAGATTTACTTAAAAGAGATGCCTTAATGCTGCTGATAGTCTCTTTTTTGCTATTTAATTTTTCATATTTTTTAGCTTATATAGTTGCAAAAAAGTTCTCAGAGCCAATTTTGTATTTGGTAAAATTTTTAGAAAGAATAGAATATTTTGACTCTTTAAAAGAGAGAGTTAAGATAAAAGATAAAAATGAATTTGGTAAACTTTATTCAGAGATTAATACTATGTTAGAGCGTATAGAAAACTCTCATAGAGATTCAAAAGTTGCGGCTATTGCTTTTGAAACGCAAAATGGTATGACTATAACTGATGCCAATAAAAAAATACTTCAAGTAAATAAATCTTTTACAGCTATTACTGGATATACAGCGGAAGAAGTTATAGGTAAAACACCTTCTATATTAAAATCAGGTATTCAAAGTAAAGCTTTTTATAAAGATATGCTTGATTCTTTAGATAGAAATAACTCTTGGAGAGGTGAGGTATATAATAGACATAAAAATGGCTCTATATACCCTGAACAACTCACTATACAGACTGTTTTAGATAACAAGGGCAAGGTTATATATTATGTAGGTTCTTTTACAGATTTAACCTTGCAAAAAGAGAGTGAAGCGAAAATTGATTATCTTGAGCAATATGATGGACTTACTGGTTTAGCAAATAAAGAGTTGCTACTTCGATCTATTCAAGAAGATATTGAAACTCAAAAACCCTATAGTTATGGTTCTCTTATATGTTTTGATATCAAAGATTTTAAGATGATTAATGATGCTTATTCACATAAAAGTGGAGATAAATTACTTCAAGAGATTGCATCTAGGGTCAAAAACAATTTTAAAGAAAGCTCTAAAATAGCAAGAATTGGTGCAGACGAGTTTGCTATATGGTTTAAAGATATTGCTATTAATCAGCAAAAAGCTTCATTTATAGCGCAAACAAATGCTCAATACTTAGTAAATATACTTTCTCAGGAGTTTAAACTTTACTCTAAATCTGTAAATATATCCACATATGTAGGTATATCACTATATAACCACAGCGTTGAGGATTCTAATATCGTTTTAAAACAAGCAGATGGCGCTCTACATTTAGCAAAAGATAATAAACACCAAAACATAACTTTTTTTGATGAAAAAATTGAATCCCTAGCTTTAACACATCTGTTTATGCACTCTGCACTAAACTCAGCTATAGAAAATGGTGAGTTTGAATTGTACTATCAAACTCAATGTAATGAGAGGTGTGAAACTTATGGTGCAGAAGCATTAATAAGATGGAATCACCCTTTACAAGGTTTGATATCGCCAGTTGAATTTATACCTATAGCAGAAAAAACAGGTCTGATTTTACCTATTGGTTTATGGGTTTTAAAAGAGTCGTGCAGGCAGTTAAAACTTTTTTCGCATGATGTGAAAACACAACATCTTACTATATCTGTTAATATAAGTGCCGTGCAATTTAATCAAGAGATTTTTGTCGATCAAGTAAAAGAGGTTTGTCAAGAGTACAAAGTTGATACAAGTAAATTAAAGTTTGAACTTACAGAATCAATTTTAGTTGATGATATGAAAAAGACTATGCAAAAAATGGATGAGATTAAGGAGTTAGGTATTAAGATATCTTTAGATGATTTTGGAACAGGTTACTCATCTTTACAATACTTAAAAAACCTACCCCTTGATCAAGTAAAGATAGATCAATCTTTTGTAAAAAATATGTTAGACAACGATAAAGATATAGCGATTATAAAAAGCATACTGCTCATCGGTGATGCTTTTAATTTTGAGATAATAGCAGAGGGTGTTGAAACCAAAGAGCATTATGAGTTTCTAAAAGAGCTAGGGTGTAAATGTTTTCAAGGCTACTACTTTGCAAAACCGCAAAGTGTAGAAAATATTAAAATTTAGTGTATATGGCTCTTCATAGTACTATGACACGAAACTCAACATCTGATTATTACTTTTTATCAGTTTACTCGCAACTGCCTCAAGCATATTTTTATAGAGTTTAGTAAAGGCTTTTGTGTTTTGATCATCAAAATCATCTTTTAACTCTATTTTTAGTAGTAGGGCTTCTTCTGACTTTATAGTTGCTCTTGCACTTCTTGAGTTTTCAATACAAGCAAGTTCTCCAAAAACCATATTTGGATCAAGTGCTGCTATCTCTGTGTACTCTTTAAAATGATCAAGAGTTAAGATAGAAACTATACCTTTTATGATGTAATAAATCTCTTTTGAGTTTGAGCCTTGCTCAAATAACATTTTGCCCTCTTTGGGTCTAATAAAAGTTATTTTTTTAGTTACATCAATAGACTCTTTGTTGCTCAGACCATTAAAAAATTTAACTCTATGTTTAATGGTAAGAAACATACCTTCCTCTTTTGTAAGGTTTGATTCATCAAACTCTTTTTCACTAGGTAAGGAAGGTGTATATGGTGCATCTTGATCATTACTTTTACATATTTTATTATATTGTGCTTGTGTCATCATAATAACACTAGGTATAACTTGATTTTCTAAAATTGTAATCTTGGAAAGTTTACATTGCATCAACTGGTCTAAGTATTCTTCGCTTTGCTCAATAAACTCTTGAGGTAGTAGAACCTTATGTTTCATCTCTTTCCTTTAAATTGTCATCACATAATATAACTTTTATATACTAATATCTTGATTAAATAGTTTTATTTTTGTGTAAATATATCATATATGTGTTTAATTGTCAAAATCTAAGCTTCGTTTAGTCTTCTAACCTTGATAAGTATATCATTACTGTTATGTTGTTTTATATGTACAAGGTTATGAGTTTTAGAGTTATAAACTCTAAAAATATCAACTTCACCAAGATCATCAACATCAGCGTCTTCATCGCCTCTAAGAGGTATCTCTAGTTTGTTTAAAGACTCAACCCTATATATATGCTTGTTTGAAACAATATAGCTTATATGGGTGCTTATGCGTGAATGTATAGAGTGTGTACTTTCAAAATATATATTATCAAACTTTTTATCTAGTGATTCTATATTTAGTGAAGCGTATTTACTTAAAGAGAGATCTAGGTAAAGCATCTGCTTTAAAGCTTTGGCACTTTTAAGTTGTTCCACCTTGTTTCCATACTTTTTGTTTGAAAAATCTAAAAGTTCTAAAGATTTATATAAAAACACCATAATTATGGCTAGTATTGATACCGATATCATCATCTCTATAAGTGTAAAAGCAGATCTTTTTTTCATCATGGTAGTTTTATCCTAAGATAAGATGTTGTGTTGTTGTTAATAGTAAAAGATGTCTTGCCTATCTCCAAAGAGAAACCTGTATCTGGTGCATTTTGCAAATCTTCAAGTTGATCATCTGTTGCGACATTTTCTGCATTATCCTCAAAATCTTTAGTATCTAGTATAAGTATATCTTTGTAATTTATTTGAACTTTTGTATTTTTAAGTTTTTGCCTAAGTTCATCTTCAACTCTAAACTCTTTAGTAAGTTCATCAAGAGTTATCTCATCTTTTTCAAAACCATAAGTATCTCCAAATCCAAGAAGTAAAGAGGAGTTCATAGAGAGATTTGATTTTGAGTAAAGTCTATCAAAAAAAGTTGCATTTGTAGAAAAAAGTTTAAGTAAAGAGCTAATTACAACTGCTATAATCATAACTGCAATCATAACTTCAACAAGTGTGAAGCCTGCTCTTTTTTTCATCTTAGTGACCTAAACCGATTCTTATAGCTTCATCTAAAGATGTTTCACCATGTAAAAGCATAAGTCTAAGTTGTGAAGCTATGCTTTTTAATCCAAGCTCTTCTAGGGCAACTTGTATAGTATGTTCATCTGTAGTCTCTTTTAATATCTCTTTTATCTCATCTTCCATAATCATAAGCTCACCTATAGATTTTCTACCTGTGAAGCCTGTAAAGTTACAAGCTTTACATCCTATATGAGTATATATTTTTGAACCATGCTCTATATTGTAATCATCAGCAAAATTTTCAGCTATAGTGTCTTCCTCTTTACACTCCTCACATAAAACTCTAACAAGCCTCTGTGCCAATATACCTAAAACAGCAGATGAGATTAAAAAGGGTTCAATATCCATATCTGCTAGTCTTGAGATGGTAGCAGCTGCAGAGTTTGTATGTAGAGTTGAAAAAACCAAGTGACCTGTAAGTGCCGCTCTAATAGCAATATTTGCAGTTTCCTCATCACGAATCTCACCTATCATAACTATATCTGGATCTTGTCTAAGTATTGATCTAAGTGCCGCGGCAAAGGTAAGACCAACTTTTTCATTTACTTGTATTTGAGATATGTTTTCACTTTTGTATTCAACTGGGTCTTCAACTGTAAGTATGTTTTTATCTGGAGATTCAACCTCTTGTAAAAAGGCGTGTAAAGATGTTGTTTTACCTGAACCAGTAGGTCCAGTTACCAAGATTATTCCATGTGATTGTCTTAATATCTTTTGCATTGGCTCTAGTACACTATCATCAAACCCTAAGTCATTTATTTTTGGAATTTGATCACCTTGCATTAGTATTCTCATAACAACTCTCTCACCATAAAAAGTTGGAAGAACTGAAACCCTGATATCAAGAGTTTTCCCTGCTATTACAATTTGTGTACGTCCATCTTGTGGTATTCTTGTTTCAGATATGTCTAGGTTAGATATAACCTTGATTCTTGATATGATTAGGTTTACAACTTTTCTATCAAGATCCGCATTTTTAGTAAGCATACCATCAACTCTAAATCTAACCTCACCACGCTTTTCATGAACCTCTATATGTATATCTGAAGCACGTTTTTTAACTGCTTGGTAGAAAAGAGCATTTACAAATTTAATTATTGGAGCAGACTCTTGAGATGTTAAAATATCTGATGAGGTTCTTAAAAAGTCAGTTAAACTTAATTCCTCTTCATCTGCACCTTCATCTTTTTCATCTTGCATATCTTCAATCTGTTTATCTGTTCTTAACTCCATATATTTGTTATAAAGTTTCTCAAAAGATATCTCATCTAGGATGTAAAAACTGTAATTTTCACTAAGTTTAGAGTAGTAGTTTGAAGCTTCATTTATATGTGCTAAGTCTGTAAAAACACAAATTTTATCTTCATAAGATGAAAAAAGTAAAAAGTTTTTTACACTTAGCTCTATTTGTATATTTTCATCTTGTATGGGTATTAAGTCTAAAAGATGAAGTGGGTTATCAACTAACATTATTTTTTCTTTTCTTTAGTTGAAGATAGTTTAGACTCATCTACATTTTTTTCAACTATAGGGAAAACTTTTTTGTTGAACTCTTTTTGAAGTTTACCAAGTTCACCTAACTGTTTTTGCAGGGTTGAAAGTTGGGCTGACTGATCAATAACATATGGAGTAAGTATTACAAGTAAGTTGTCTTGTTGATCAGATAAGTCTTTATGTGTAAATAGAGTTCCAATAAGTGGTATATCACCTAAAATAGGTACCTTAGTTATATCCTCTTTTTTGTAAGTTTTAACAAGACCACCGATGATGATACTCTCCCCATGTCTTAAAATAGATTCTGTTGTTATAGTTTGTTTTGTTGTGATTGGTTGATTATTATCATCAACTCCAACAACATTTTCTAATATAGTTTCAACATCTAAGGTAACTTTCTCACTTGAACTAACACGCGGTTTGATTTTAAGAGTAAGACCAATGTCTTCACGCTTAAATGAGTTTGTTGTTGAACCAGTTGTTGCATTTATAGAACCTGTTGCAATAGATATAGTTTTACCAACATATATAGATGATTCTTTGTTGTTTACACATAAAACAGATGGATTAGAAACAGTTTTACTAGCACCATTTTTCTTTAAAAAATCAAGTGAAGCACCAAGTAAAAGACCCTGAGATATATTACCCAAAGCACCACCAGCTCCACTACCAATTATAGATTGAATAGCTTGAGATGCAATAGCACTACCACCAAAGTTACCAGAGAAAGTATAAAGCCCTGATGATGTAGCTATACCACCATCTATTCCATACTTAATACCAATTTTTTGAGAATCATTTTTGTTTATCTCAACAATTCTTGCCTGAACGTAAACTTGGTACTTTTCTCTATCTAGTTCATCGAGTATACGTCTTAAACCTTTTATAACTGTAGGATTACCAACTAAAATAATTGCATTTATCTCTTCACTAGCAGATATGTTAGGTTTTAAAGTTGGATCTGAGAAAGTTTGTTTAGAAACTATCTCATTTAGAGTTGCTAGAGTAGCTTTAGCATCAGAGTTTTTAAGATTAAATATCTGTACCTCTTCATCTAAATTTTGCTCTTTATCTAAAGTTTTTATAATAGTTTCTAATTGTTTTATATTGTCTGTATCGCCAATCAAAATTAGACCATTTATATCAGTATTTTGAAGAACTTTTACACTTTGACCATTAACTTTAGCGTTAAATAAGTTTTTAGCAATCTCTGTGGCTTGAGCCGTTATCTTTTTTAAATCAGCTTTTTCAATAGTTAAGATTTTAATCTCTGGTTCACTAGAAACAGTAAGGTTCTTGATAATCTTTTTTATCATTCTTATATTTCTAGGGTAATCTGTGACTAGAAGAGTATTTGTCTCTTTAAGAGTCATAAGTTTGGCTGTTTTAGAGATTAGGTAACGGATTTTTGCTGCTACTATATCAACATTTTGCCCCTCAACTTTAATAGTTTGAGTTGCCATTGTATTACCATAAGCATATTTTCCAGGTTTTATTATGCGTGAACTATGTTTTGCAGCATCAGCAGATCTTACAACCTCGTAAATACTTCCTTTATTTACTATGGTAAAACCTTTTGATTCTAGTACAGATACTAAAATACCTAAAACTTCATCATCATAAACTGTGGTTGTAGTTACTAAATCAACCTTACCATTGACCTTGTAGTTGATTAATATGTTTTTATGAGTAATCTTAGCTACAAGCTTTATAAAATCATTAATCTGTAAATCTGAAAAGTTAAGATTAACCTTTTGTCTTGCCTCAAGAGATACACTAAGTAGTGCAATAAGTATAAAAGTTTTAATATATGTCATAGTAGAGTTCCTTCTCGCTTCCGTTTCTAATAACTACAATCTCAACAGCGTTTAGTTTATCTATATGTTTATAGATATCTATAGCATCTGCGTAAGAGTTTATTTTTTTGTTGTTTGCCTTGATTATAAGATCACCTTTTTTAAGTCCAAGCTGTGCAAAAGGTGAACCAGTCCTGATTCTAGTTACTTTAAAACCTTGTAGTTTTCCATTTTTCTTTGATTCAACTATACCTATATCTTTCCAGATATCTTTATAGTGTTTAGCATAATGATTGATATCAGCTTTTGAAACAGCATGGTTTGTAGTCTCTACAAATGCAGGAGCTTGCCCTTTTGTTATCTCTCTTAGACTTTTTTTTGTTTTATCCTCTTTTATAAGTAAGGTAAAGTCTTTTCCACCTCTACTAAAAATAGCAGAGTTTTGTGTTACTTTTTTAAGTCTGTACCCACCATATATCTCACCAATAGATACTACAGAGGTTGCCTTAGGTTTAGATTTCATAGCAACTATTGCAATAGAATTTTTACCATTTCCATATAATCCTTTTAGCAACATATTTGATATTTGCGAAACTGGTGCAGATGAGCTTGATGTTGTTTGAGTTTGAACAACAGCTTTTTTAATCTTTGCAGGTGTAACCATCGTTTTAACAGAGTATCTGGCATAGTTTGGTATTTTAGAATATGTTTTAGGTTTTGTTACGCCAGAGTCTGGTAAAAAAAACATCACAACTAAAGAGATAAGTTTTGTTATAATCAAAATTATAAGCGTTTTAAAAACAACTTTTATTATTGCATCACTAGAAAGATTTTTCATAAGTATAACCTCCCTCTTTAGATTTTTTTAACATTTTTAAAGTTTGTGAAAACCTTTTTTTCATTATGCCTGATGGTTCAAGTGAGGCAGAAACCTTTTTATCTAAGATATTTACCTTTGCACTTGCCTCACCAAAATCACCCTTGGCATGTATTAAAATATTTAAAGGATTAAATATTGAATATTTTATATCTACACTTTCTATATCTAGTGGTAAAAAAGATTTCATAGTGTCATCAAGATGTATATTTTTAATACCAATATAGTTATAAACTAAAAATGGTGTTATTTTTAGCTCTTCAATATTTACACTTTTTATCCCTTTAACATAGATATCAAAACTGTTTATTTTTAGTGAAAAACCTGTATCTTCTACACTTTTTTCATCTATAACAACATCAAATTTGTGTATTTGCTGTTCAAGAAGATAAAATAGTTGAACTTTTGGAGTAAAAAACTCCAATGAAATAAAAAATATAAAAGTATATACAAAGAACATAGCTAATTTTTTCATAATGCTATCTCCATCTTAAGACTTACACTATGTGGTGTAACTCTTTTTATATATAATTTTTTTACCATATAAGTTCCATTATAAATTTTACTTAATAAAAAATCTACACTTTTTGAATCTATACTTTCACTACTTATAGTGTAAGAATCTCTTTTTTTCTTAGTTTTAAGGTTTGCAGATCTCAAACTAGAACTTCGTATAAGTCTATCTAATGAACTAGAGTTTTTCTTTGACGCTGCCCACGATTTTTTAAGTGCTGTTATCTCTAGTGCTATTGATTCATTTTGTGCTAATTGTGACTCAAGATAGTCTTTATCTTTTGAAACCTTAGATAATTTAACCCCAACAAAGATTAAAAGTAAAAGTACAAAAGATAATATATATAAAGGATTTACTTTTTTCATATCTTAATCTCCACAAAAAGTCTCTCTTTTTTATATTTAGATGTTGGAGCTAAGTGTTTCATCTTTAAATCTCTAATGATTTTTTTCTCTTTTGATTGATCAACTTTAATAGTAGCACTTAACACATCTTTTTCATACTCTATAATCTCTATATATTCCCCTTGCGCAAACTTTAAAGAGTTTAATGCAACAAATGCTTTTCTAAGAGATATTTGTTCATCATACTTTTTATTTAAAGAGCTAAGTACTGATCTGTTTTGAAGCTTTGATGATTGAAGTTTGTACTTTTTAAAAACTTCTGTAGTCTTATTCTCAATATCTGAAAATGATGATGTCTTTATAAAATACTCACCAACAAAAAGCATTAATAATATTGCTAAAGTTATAGTTATTTTATTTAGTTTACTTGTATCAGCTATCTGATTTATACGACTAAGTTGAATGCTATGTTTTGAGTATTTGTGATTATCTGTATCTATCTCTTTAGGGCTTTGCACAAGAGATAATGGTACTTTTATTAAAACATCATTATTTAAAGTTAATGCAGAGTTCTGATCAATCTTTATAGCATCTTCTACTTGATTAAATTCACTTTGTGCAAAGTAGTATTTTGAGACATTACTAGATTTTAAACCCTTAGAGTTTAACTTTTCTAAAATCTCTTTATCATTATATGCAAAAAGTAAAAAAGCATCTCCCTCTTTATATGCGTAATATGAAAAAGTTCCCGAGGGTAATATATCTTCAAATATAGATGGAGCTAGTTTTATTGCATCTCTTGCATATTTAACAGGAAGTGCTTTTTTAATCACCCAATAAAATGATGGTGATAGTACTACATTAAACTTCTCTTCGCTATTTACATCATCCATCGATATATCTGCGAAGATGAAATTTGCAGTAGTATTAAATTTCAAATTCAAAATTGTTTACCTTTTTTGTGGGTATATTAAAATCAAAGCTAATATGGGAACTTTGATTGGCATCTATAGTTACTAAATCGACTTTAACCTTAGGCTCAAAAGTACTTTTTTTAAATTTATTTAGACGCTTTAATTGAGTTTCACTTAGATTAAGCATACTTTCGTCTTCATAAACAATAGCTCCATCACTTAACTCTTCAAGTTTACTCTCATCAACATCATCTAAAATCACTTGCCATAGATCTTTACTTATATAATTTATATCTAAAGCTGTTGAATTGGTTTCATCAAATCTAAGAAGTTCATCCCAAGGAACATACAAAATACTTGAATCATGACGTGTTTTTAGATAATACTCTTGTATTTTATCAAAATGTCTCTTATTTGTTATATATTTTCTAGGTAAAGATGGGTTATCTACAAATATATCTGTTAAATACTGCTGATTTGGTACAGAAACACTGTCTATAAGTAGTGCCATAAAATAATCTGCGTCCTGAACATTATATATATTTACAAGATATTGAGTAAACATCTCTCTTACTGCCTTATTTTTTGCAATACCATTTATATTGTAATGTCCCATATTAGAACTTATCTCAATTTTAATTGCTAACTCTTCAACCTCAAGTGGTAATATTGCTGTCATATCTAAAAATATACCAAGACTACTTGCATCTTTAATATTTGAAATATCTTTGGATTTTTTTAAAAACTGTAAGACATCCTCTAAAATAGCAGAGTTCTGAACTAAAAAACTTCCACTTGTAACTTCATCTTGGGCTTCATTTAGATATTTTAAACTAAGCCCAACCGCGGCAGTTATAGCTATAATGAAAAAAAGTGTTAAGAGTAGGGCAAAACCACCTCTTTTCATAGATTTTTTCATCTTACGATATACTCATACTAAATATAGGAAGTAACATCGCTGCAACTATAAAACCGATTGAACTACCAACAAAAAGCATAAGGGCAGGTTCAAGTAAAGATAAAAGTAGGGCTATTTTATCTTTGTTCTCTTCAAAGTAAAGCTCACTTATATTTACAAAAACATTTTCAACCTGTGATGTTTCCTCTCCAAGTGCAATAGCTTGTAAAAAAGGTTCACCAAGAATTTTTTTACTTTGAATAAGTGCTGAAGAAAGTTTCTTACCCTCAACAACTTTTTGAGATGCATCTACAAAAATCTCTTTTATAAACTCATTATCTAAAATATTTGCAGATAATTGAATGGTTTGTACAAAAGGAACGCCTGAACGTACTAGTAATGAACCTATATATGTAAATCTAGCTAACTCACCTTTAAGAAGTATCTCTCCAAAAAGTGGCATTTTAAGTAAAAGTCTGTGAAATGCTTTTTTATACGCATTATTGATCGATGTAAGAGTTTTGTGCGTGGCTACTACGGCTGCTATCAAAGCAATAATTAACACAAAATAATCTTCAAAAAATTTCCCTAATGCTACAACAAACTTAGTAGCTGTTGGTAACTCCTGATTCATGTTCTCAAAAATACCAGTAATCTGAGGTACAACAAAAGTAAGCATAAAAGCAACCATAAGTAAAGAGATAACTATCATAAAAGCTGGATAGGCAAATGCTCCTTTTACCTCTTTTGTTATTCTGTCTTGCTCTTTTAAAAACCTTGATAACTCTAGTAAAACTTCATCTAAAATACCACCATTTTCACTAACTTTAATACTCTGTTTGAAAAATTCTGGAAGTATAACTACACTTTGAGAGTCAAGTGCAGAATAAAAGTTTTTCCCCTCATCTAAATGTGTATGAACTGTTTTTAAAAATAAAGCCAGTTTTTTGTTTTGTGTGTAGTGCCCTTGTACAATTTTAACGGCGCTTACAATTGTTATGCCTGATTTGATGTACATAGCAAGTTCACGAGATAAGGTTGAAAGTTCTTTAGCTGAAATTTTGTACTTTCTACTTAGGTTTATGTTGTCAAAGATTCCAGGTGAATCCTCTTCAAGAGATTGGTATAGTATGTTGTTAGCTTTAAGTTTAGACTTAGCATCACTTAGTGTAAGTGCTTCTATAGAGTCTTTTACTTTTTGACCATCAGCATTTATACCTTTATATTTAAATATCAATTTGTAACCTTTAAAAGTAACTCTTCTTTGGCTTTTATAACATCTTGTAGCTCATCATAAACTTTTACCTTGCTTAGAGGGGAATAATAATCGTAAAACTTATTTTTGTATTCTAAAATCATTTTTGAAAAACTTCCATCTTTATAAACTTCAAAAGAGAAACAAACATCTTGTTCCCTACCTTTTTTATCGAAGTAAGGTGTAAATATATACTCTCTTGAACCAGAATATGGATCAAGTTGATAAACATTAATATCATCATCAACTAAAACTGCAAACTCATCATTTGCAACTTCACCATCAACTAAAAGTAAACATTTTTTACATCTATCTATACATACATATCGTAGATCACTTTTTGGAGCAATGTTTTTAAGCGTTTGAGGTAAATCTGCCAAGGTAATTTTTGTTTTTTTCTCTTTAAAATTTCTAAGTCCTGTTATAGCCATTGAATATATTAAACCCACTATAACCACAACAATCATTAACTCTATTAGAGTAAAAGCAGATTTTTTCACCTACTTTTTCTTACACTCACTTAGTTTAATGTCTGCACCATCACTATCTCCACCCTCTTTTCTATCAGGTCCATAAGAGATGATATCATAGTCGCCATCAGTATAAATATATATAAAATCACTTCCCCAAGAATCTTTAGGAAATTTACCTTTTTCTAAATAGCCATTTTTATCATAAGCTGGGTACTTTTCAGAGTTTGGATTAGTAGTTAATGCTTTTAATCCCTCTTCAGTAGTAGGATACACACCATTATCCATTTTGAAAAACTTTAATGGAGTTCTTAAACCATTCATTTGAACACACACTAAATCTTTTTTAGCTTGCTCACCTTTTCCCATCAATGATGGCATTACTAAAGAAGCTAAAAGCCCCAAAATTACGATTACAATCATTAACTCAATTAAAGTGAATGCACTTCTTTTCATTTTTAACCTTAAATAGTAGTATTTTGTTAGTAGAAGTGTACATAGTTAAAATAAATGTAAAACAAATGAACTATATTTAGGGCACCTCTAAAAACTTAGAGGTGCCCTTTAATAAGTGCCATTTGTTTATTTTTAGTTTACTATTAGTTAGATTTGTATTTACCACATAGGGATATACTTTCCCAAAAAAAAGGACATATTAATGAAAAAAATAACTTTATTGCTTATGGCATTATCATTATCATTAAGCGCAGTTTCAATAGATTTTAATGAGGCTAAAACAAACCCTAAAAGGATAAACCCAGCGTCACAAAATGCTGTTTTATCTTACTCAAATGTTTTAGATGAGGTGACAAAATCTGTTGTTCATATATCTACTATTATACATATGACAAATCATCGTAGAATGAGTCCACTGGATGATTTTTTTGGTAGAGGTAGAGGTGGAGATATGGGAGCATTAGGTTCTGGTGTAATGGTCAGTAAAGATGGTTATATAGTTACAAATAACCATGTTATAGATGGTGCAGATAAGATTGAAGTAACAATTGTTGGTGATGATAAAAAATACAAGGCAAAGATTATAGGTGCTGATCCTAAAAGTGATTTAGCAGTGATAAAAATTGAGGGGAATAATTTTAAATCTATAAAATTTGCAAGTTCAGATACTTTAAAAGTTGGAGATGTTGTTTTTGCTATTGGTAACCCTTTTGGTATTGGACAAAGTGTAACTCAAGGTATAATCTCTGCTCAACATAAAAGTGGTGTTGGGATAAACGAATATGAAAACTTTATACAAACTGATGCCTCTATAAACCCTGGTAACTCTGGTGGGGCATTAGTAGATAGCCGTGGTGCATTAGTTGGTATAAACTCAGCTATACTTACTAAAAGTGGTGGAAATAACGGTATAGGTTTTGCAATAGCATCAAACATGGTTAGAGACATAGCAAGTGAACTTGTTGCAAGTGGTAGCATAAAAAGAGGTTTTCTTGGTGTAAATATATCAAATATGTCTAGTGATATGCAGGAGTTGTATTTAAGTCAATCAGGAGCTCTTATAAACAATGTGAATGATGGTTCACCTGCTCAAAAAGGTGGACTTAAACGTGGTGATTTAATACTAAAAGTTGATGGAAAAATTGTTAAGGGTGCTAATGAATTAAAAAATATGATTGGACTTTACACACCAAATTCTAAAGTTAAAATAACATATGAAAGAGATAAAAAAGTTAGAGTAGCTGATGTAGTTTTGGGATCTTTAGGTTATGGCTTAGGAAATGCTTCTGATGTTATAGAAGGCTTAGAGCTAAGCAATATAGATTCAACTGCTAGATCTATGTATAGAATACCATCTAGTATTAATGGTGCTTTGGTAACAAAAGTGAAAGTTGATTCAAAAGCATACGATAAAGGTGTTAAAGTTGGAGATGTGATAGTTCAAGTTGAAAATGTTCTTATAGATAAATTAGACACTTTAATACAGATTCAAAAACAATATAAAGGCAAAAAGCGTTTTTATATTAGCAGACATGGCAGAATTTTTGTTGTTGCACTAAAGTAACATTTATAACTCCTAAGTATTAGGAGTTATTTTGATACAATGCTAATTATGAAAAGATATATCTTTATATTAATAGTCTTGTTCAACCTTTTACAAGCATCTTCTGTAAATCAAAAACTACCATACAATACACTTATAAGTCTAGTAAAAAGTATTGATAACCAAGTTATCACTATTGGTAATGGTGATGTTGACGTATATGCTTTTATAGACCCTCTATGTAAGTACTCTCGTAAATTTCTTAAAACTGTAACTTCAAATGAGATGATGTTGAAAAAATACAAATATCATCTATTTATGTATGAGATACCAAGGTTAAACTCTCAAAATATTATTTACTCAATTTATGCTCAAAAAGATAAAAAAACAAGTTTATTGGATGTTATGCTTCATGGTAAAAAACTTGATATCCAAGACAAAGATTTTGATTTTAAAAAACAGAAAGATATTGTTGATAAAATTTCCAAAGTAGCCAAGCAAATTGGTGTGTTTAAACGCCCATATATCATCATTTCAAAAAAGAAAAAGTAGGTCTTTATGTATTATCAAACGCCAAAAATGGATTCTTATGTTACTTTTATTTTAAAAAACCGTTTAGCTATTTTAGTTTTATTTATTTTTACATCTTTGGCTATTTTAATGATGTATCAACCTAGAGTACACTCTAGTGACGCTATGTTTTGGCTAAAGGATTCAAAAGAGTTTAAAAAAACTACAAGTTTAAATTACGATACTTTTTATCTATCTAAACTTTCAATAAAAATAGATAATTTTGATGATAAAGAGCAAGAAAAGTTACAAGAGATACAGGCTAAACTTCAAAAACTAGATAATGTTAGAGGGGTAACTTCGCTTTTCTCTCACAATTTTGTGAAACAAGAGGGTTCACAAGACTCATCTATGGTGGGAGTAGTAAACTTTGGCTCAATGCCAAGTTACAAGTTAAAAGAGTATATAGATAAACTCTCAAACCAATATACTAACTTTGTAGATGATGATTTTCATACTTTTAATTTTTATATAACTTCTAGTGCAAATGTAGATGTTAAGGGTTTAAATTTAAAAAACAACTACACCTATGTTGAGGTAGATTATTATGTAGATTGGCGTGAGTACATAATATATATTTTAATCTCTATAATACTTCTTATAGTTATTTTTAAGGCTGTGTTTTTAAACTACATATCTTCTATAAGTGCTATACTTGTTGTGTCTTTAACTACTATGATCACTTTTTCTTTTATTAGTTTTATAACATCGCAAAATGATATACATATAGTTATGCCTTTTATAACTGTTAGTATTGCTATGGTTGATTATTTGTACTTTTACTATAGGTGGCATGTTTCTCAGTTTAAAACAGATAAAAAAAATGCCTTGATCAAGATGTTAAATAGAAACATTACACCAGCACTTTGGACATCAATCTTAACTGCTATTGGTTTAGGTAGCCTGCTTCTTGTAAATTCTGAGATTATCAGGTTTTTAAGTTTGAGTCTTATAGTTTCATCTATAGTTGGCTATATTGTTAATCTTACTTTTTTACCAGCATTTTTAAGTTTTTTCCATATAAAACATGCACATGTTAACTTTGCTAAACTTTGTTACACTTTTGCATCTAACGAGTTGCACTATAGTAAAAAACTCCTTTTATTACTTTTGAGTCTGACCTTTGTTTTATTGATGTTTGGTGCTTATAAGGTTTATAGTAAAAGTGATCATCTATTCAAATTACAAGTAGATAATGATCAAGTTATGATTATGGTACCTTATGATCAAATAGACTTAAATTATATACATAGATTAGAAAAGTTTTCAGATGATATTACTAAGGAATTTAGTGAAAGTATTGATGAGGTTAAATCATTGGCTTCAATTGTCAATGAGCTAAATTCAGTAAATACACAAACAGATAAACTTGATTCTCAAGCTTTAGAACAAGCTCTTTTTTATCTTGATCTTTACTCATTAGACAAAGAGTATTATGATAAAAATGGGGCTAAAATAACCATAACCACTTTTGATATAGATAAAAATAAACTTATTCATTGGTTAAAAGATTATAAAGATATAGATATATATTTTGTTGATAAAGGCTCACTTTTAAGTAGTGCTATGTATGAAAAGACTATACTTCTTAGTGCTTCACTTTTTACTGCATTAATCATCATCGGTATAATCATAGGCTTAATTTTTAGATCATACTCAATGGCTTTTGTTGGTTTTATAGTAAATGCTATCCCTATAGTTTGGTTTGGACTTATAGTGTATCTTTTAAACATACCTCTTAGCCTAGAGATACTAATAGCTATGAGTATCTCAGTTGGACTAGCATCTGATGCAACCATACATTTTGCATTTAAGTTTTTTAGAAGTAGGCATTTTGGAAGAAGTCCAAAACATGCTTTAGAGAAGATGTTTTTTTACGCAGGGATACCAGTTATAGTAGGATCATTAATCTTAGCTATGATTTTTACTCTACTTGGTTTTTCAGACATAGCTTCACTTCAACAAGTAGGCTTCTACGGTTCAATGCTTATTTTAATGTCACTATTTACAGATTTGTTTATACTCCCTGTGATACTTTTGTATTTAGATAAGTATCACAATTTTATAAAAAATTCTTCATAATAGTCCTAAGGTTTTGGTCTAAATCTAATATTTTTTTCTTCATTTGAGCGTTTTACTTGGTATTTTACCATCTCATTAAAAGGATTTAGAAAGTTTTTTATATCTTTTTGGCTTAAATCTTCTATAAGTTCAAGAACACATAATGTTGATTCTATAGTGGATAGATATAGTTCGTTTGGCTGTTTTTTAATCTGATAAGATGAGGTCATTTTGTGATCAAAAGATATGCTTTGTAAATCTTGTAAATTTGTAGATAATCTTAACATTTTGTTAGCACATGCCCAAGTTGCATCAAGTATAAATATAACTATGTTTTTATCTTTTTCATATATAGAGTTAGAGTTTAAAGAGATTGCTTTTTCATCTGGATAAAGAGTAAAACATCTGTTTCTTTGATCAGATATAAGTGAGTTTACCTTAGTATTGTTTGTAAAATCTTCATCAACTATGATTTGTGAGTTTGGTAGTGCTTGGTGGGTTAGTTTACCTGTATTGTTCTTTGTCTTTTTAAACTCTTTTGGGTGCATTAAGATAACAAAATGGGTTTTGGTATCTACTTTATGAACATACTTGCACATACAAGAGCTTTTTGGACGATTACAAGAGAAACATTGTTCTCTGTCACTAAAAAGTGTCTGTTTTACATCACTTTTTAGTTTAATAAGAAATCTTTTAAAGTATCGTTAGTAGATTGAGATGGTTTAGCTTCAATGTTTATCATAGTGTTTTTAATTTTCATATGACAATCTCTACACTCTCTGATAACCATATGCTCTTTGATACCTGTTTTTTCTATTTTATTTACATCATGGCAAGAGTAGCAGTCTTTACCACACTCTGCCATAGAGTCGCTATCTGGTTTATGGCACTTTATACAAGTAAGCATTGGCTTGTGACGCTTATCTGTAAGTATGTTTTTCTCTAGTGTTGGATGGCAGGTCATACAATCGCCAGTACAAGCGATTGCACTAAAACCTAGATAAATTAGTAAAAGTATATATTTCATAATAAAATTATAGTAAAGTTTAACTAATACTAACTTTTATCTCATCATCAACATAGTCAAAAACTACATCACTTCCCTCTACAACATCACCCTCAAGGATTAGGTCTGCTAATCTATCTTCAACTATCTCATAAAGAGCACGTTTAAGTGGACGCGCACCATAAACATAATCAAAACCACTACTTGCAACATAGGTAGTAGCTTCAGGTGTAAGTGTTAGAGTTATCTCTCTTT
Source organism: Helicobacteraceae bacterium (assembly GCA_015488775.1). GTDB lineage: Bacteria > Campylobacterota > Campylobacteria > Campylobacterales > Sulfurimonadaceae > WFNF01. The sequence continues at coordinate 37,307 of WFNF01000159.1, read as the reverse complement.
CTTTAACTTTCTCTTGTATCTCTTTGAAAAATAGAGTTACGATTTTTTCTATCTCATTTTCACCAAGGGCATTAAAAGTTATAATCTCATCTAAACGGTTTAAAAATTCAGGTTTAAAAGTAGCTCTTAGCTCTTTCATAACAACCTCTTCAAGATTATCCACTTTTTCTATTATCTTAGAACTTGCTATGTTTGAAGTTAAGATAATTATAGTGTTTGTAAAATCTACAGTTACACCTTTGTTATCTGTTAAACGTCCATCATCAAGAACTTGAAGTAGGGTGTTAAACACATCAGGATGAGCTTTTTCAACTTCATCAAACAAGATTACAGAGTATGGCTTACGTCTTACAGCTTCTGTAAGTTGTCCACCCTCATCATAACCAACATACCCAGGTGGTGGTCCAACTAAACGAGATACACTTTGTTTCTCCATATACTCACTCATATCAAATCTTAAAAGTGATTCTGGTGAGTCAAATAAAAACTTAGCTAATGTTTTAGCACTTTGAGTTTTACCAACACCAGTTGGCCCTAAAAACATAAATGAACCTATTGGACGAGATTTATCACTAAGTCCAGCTTTATTTCTTTTAATAACTCTTGAGATTGCAAAAGTTGCCTTGTCTTGACCTATAACTTCTGCGTCAAGAACCTCTTTTACTTTTAAAATTTTATCTTTATCGCTTTGTAACATTTTGGTTACAGGTATCTTAGTCCATCTACTTACAATGCTTGCTATAGAGTCTTCATCAACAGAGTTTTTAAGAAGAGTTCCACTTTTAAGCATCTCATCCCACTTGCTTTCAAGCTCTATAACCTTATCGTTTAAGGCTGGTATCTCACCATACTCAATAGAAGCAGCTTTCTCAAAATCTCCAGAGTTTTTAGATAGTTCAGCTTCACGTTTTTTAGATTCTATCTCACTTTTAGTTTTAGATATCTGATCAAAAACTGCCTTCTCATTTTCAAATTGAGTTTCAAGAGATAATTTTTCTTCATTTGCATCACTTAACTCTTTTTCTATCTCCCCAATACGTTTAGCATTTTTATCTGTAAGCTCCATCTTTAAAGCTTCTTTTTCAACATTTAGCTCAGCTATAACTCTTTTTACTTTTGCTAAAACATTAGGCTCACTCTCTATTTGCATCTTAAGTTCAGCCGCTGCTTCATCTATAAGATCTATAGCCTTATCTGGTAGAAATCTATCTGTAATATATCTATCAGATAGTTTTGCACTAGCAACAAGTGCAGAGTCTGTAATATTTACATTGTGGTGAGTTTCTAAACGCTCTTTAATACCTCTAAGTATTTGTAGAGTTTGGTTGATGTTTGGCTCATCTACATTAACAGGTTGAAAACGTCTTTGCAATGCTGTGTCTTTTTCAAAGTACTTTCTATACTCTTTTAGTGTTGTTGCACCTATAGTGTGTAGTTCACCACGAGCTAGCGCTGGCTTTAAGATATTTGCAGCATCCATTCCACCCTCACTAGCACCAGCGCCAACTATAGTGTGTATCTCATCTATGAAAAGTATAATATTTGCAGACTCTTTAACCTCATTTATAACTGCTTTAAGTCTGTCTTCAAATTCACCTCTATATTTTGCACCAGCTATCATACTAGACATATCAAGTGCTATTAGTTTTTTGTTTGCTAAAGATGTTGGTACATCATTATCATATATTTTTTGAGCTAAACCCTCAGCAAGTGCAGTTTTACCAACTCCTGGTTCACCTAAAAGTATAGGATTGTTTTTAGTTTTTCTGATCAGTATTTGCATCATACGGTTTATCTCTTCATCACGTCCTATAACAGGAGCAAGTTCCCCTTGAGCTGCCATTGCAGTTAAATCTATACCATACTTTTCTAAAGATTCTAAGTTGTCATCACTACTTTGTGAATCAACTTTTTTACCAGCTCTTAAACTTTCTAAAGTTTTTATAATCTCAGCTATATCTGTATATTTTGCAAGAAACTCTTTAAATGAACCATCTTTAAGCTCTGAGATCAAGTATGTATCAACTGCTAAAAAAGTGTCACCGTTTGCACTCATTAATGAATGAGCTTTTTGTAAAGAGTTTATAAAGTTACGAGAAAGTTTAATGTTCTCTTTAGTAAGTGATGAGTTTGTAACAAGTTTTGATGTAGCAGATTTTACATCAAGCTCTATAGCAATTTTATCTATACTCATTTTGTTAAACACTTGGTTTAAAATAGAGTTTGAGTTAGTAAGCAATGCCCATAAAAAGTGTAAAGACTCAACTTCTGGATTTTTATTGTGTAAAGCTAATGATATAGAAGACTCTATAAGTTCACTCATCTGGTTAGTTAGTTTTTCAAATATATTGTTCATGATTTAATCCTTTTTTGTTTTATAGTTATTATTTTAGCAAGTTTAGTCACTTGATGTCAAGTAAGTTGACAAATAAAATTCATATATTGATAAAATATCGTCTATTTAACTAAATTATTACTACATACTATTATGATATAATTGCGTCAATTAAATTCAAAAAGGATAAATTAATGATTAAAAAATATATATTAGCAATAGTGCTTTTGGTTTCGTTTACTGGTTGTGATGAGGTGTTTAATGCTATTGATAAGACAAAAAGTGATGCAGTTAAAGAGGGACTTGTTAGTGTTAAATATTTTGCATTTAAAGATTCTCAAGATAGTGCTTTACTACCTTTATCATGTATGAAATTTGAAGAAAATGATATTATCAATATTGTTAAAAAAGATGCAAATGGTGAAAATTTTAATATAGTGTTTAATTACTCTATAGCTAACAATGAAGTTAATGTAATTGATCAAAGTGGAGAAAAAGTGATATTTCACATAAACCAAAACAATATTGGTGATGATGTTTTTACGTCTACTTCAAATCCAAATTATTCAATCACAAAAAATCCTGATTGTTTAGATACTTTAATTACAGATTCATCTGCACAATAAGCTATAATTTTACTACCAAGCCTATCTTGGTAGCTAAAAATCAATAGTTTATCTTACTTTAGCTCTATTTTACAAAAACTACTTTTTACTATATAAGCACTTATACAAATTATGCTATAATCACGCAATTATTATATACTAAAAAAAGCGAGATATTGTATGGTTCAAGTTACATCACTTATAAAAAGATTTGGTAGCCGTGTTCTTTTTGAGAACATCAACTTAAAGTTAGACAGACACAAAAGGTATGGTCTTATAGGGGCAAATGGTGCTGGTAAAACAACTTTCTTAAAGATTTTAAGTGGCGAGATTGAAGAGTACGATGGTTCTGTCACTGTTGAGAGTGGTTATAAAGTTGGAGTACTTGGACAAAACCAATTTGCTTTTGAAGATTTTACTATTATGGATGCTGTTTTATATGGTAACAAAAGACTTTATGATGCTATAAAAGAGAAAGAGGAACTTTATGTTACTGGCGACTTTGAAGATGATGCTACTAATGATCGTTTAGGTGAGTTAGAAGTTGTATGTGTTGAGGAAGATCCAACTTATGAGTATGATATAAATATTGCTAAAGTTCTTGAAAATGTTGGTATCTCTGCTGAATTACATGAAGAACCTATGAGCTCATTAAAATCATCTGACAAGTTTAAAGTTTTACTTGCACAAGTACTTTTTCCAAAACCTGAAGTTTTATTTCTTGATGAGCCTACAAACAATCTTGATATCGAAACGATTGGTTGGCTAGAAAATGAGTTAAAACGTCATGAGGGTACACTTGTTGTTATCTCTCACGATAGACACTTTTTAAATGCTGTTGTAACAAATATACTTGATGTTGATTACCAAAAGATAAGAGAGTTTACTGGTAATTATGATGATTGGTATTTAGCAGCAAATGTTATGGCAAAACAGCTAGAGGTTGATAATGCTAAAAAGCAAAAAGAGAAAGATCAACTTGAAGCTTTTGTTAGACGTTTCTCAGCTAATGCTTCTAAAGCAAAACAAGCTACTTCAAGACAAAAACAACTAGATAAACTTGTTATAGAAGATATTAAACCAAGTTCACGTCGTGATCCAAGTATAGTTTTTAAGGCTAAAAGAACTATGGGAGATGAAGCTTTAGAGTGTAATCATATCTCTCACTCTTATGGTGATGAAGAAGTTTTAAAAGATATAAGTTTAAAGTTTGCACCTGGTGATAAAGTTGGTCTTATTGGTGCAAATGGTGTTGGTAAAACTACCTTAGTTAAGATTTTAATGGAGGAGATGAAACCAACATCTGGTGAGGTAAAATGGGGTGCAACTATTGAAAATTCTTATTTTCCTCAAGATACTGCTGACATTATAAATGAAGATTCAACTCTTTATGAATGGTTAAGAGGCTTTGATTCAAAGAGAGATATTGCTGAGATTAGAAACTGTCTTGGTCGTATGCTTTTTAATGGTGAGCAACAAGAAAAAGCTGTAACTTCCATATCTGGTGGTGAAAAACATCGTATGATGCTTTCAAAACTTATGCTTGAAAATGGTAATTTTTTAGTTCTTGATGAACCATCAAATCACCTTGATCTTGAAGCTATTGTTGCACTAGGCGAGGGTATGTTTAACTTTGATGGAAATGTTCTTTGTGTTACTCACGATAGAGAGTTACTTGATGCATTTGCAAATCGTATTATAGAGTTACATGCTGATGGTTCTTTTACTGACTTCAAAGGAACTTATGAAGAGTTTGCAGAGGCAAAAGCGAATGGACAACTTTAAAGATTTTGTAGGACTTGGGATTGCTGGCAATTTTGCTATGCATCTTGAGCAAGCTGGTGAGAGTGAAGATTTTAAAGATATATTAACGGCTGATGAAGCTACACCCAAAGGAATTTTTCCTTTTTATATATCTACATTAGAAACAAATGTTGGTGAGTTTCCTCTAAGCTCATCTCTTATGGAACTTCCAGATACTGACGTAAATGTTCAAGCAGAACCAGAAGTTGCTCTTAGATGTAAGATGACATATAAAGATGGAAAAGTTGAAAGCATTACTCCAACTCATTTTGGTGCTTACAATGACTTTTCTATAAGAGTAGCTGGAGCAAAAAAGATATCTCATAAAAAAAATTGGGGTAAAAACTCTAAGGGTCTAAGCTCAAAGATGATACCTCTTGATAGTTTTACCAAGGGTAGCAATATAGATTCATGGAGAATAGCATCTTTTTTAAAGCGTGATGGTATGTTGATGCGTTACGGCGAGGATGCACCTATAACTGGTTATAGTTACTTTCATGAAAAGCTTTTAGAGTGGATAAAATCACAACTTAATTCACAAGTTGATTTTGGTCCATTAGAACCTATACTTGATTACTTTAAACTTGTAGGTTTCCCTGAAAACATTGTAATCTCAATAGGTGCTACAAGATACACACATTATGGTGAAACTACATTTTTACAAAAAGGTGATGAGTTTTATGTTGTCTTGTATGATAACGACATTTACTGTAAAAATCCAATTATGAATAAAGTGATGAGTGGCGACTTAGATGATAGTGCAATTTGTGCTTTAGTTCAAGTTGTAAAGTAGAGTATGTCTAAGATAAAAGCTGGAAAGTATCAGCATTATAAGGGTGCTTTCTATGAAGTTATAGATGAAGTAAGGCACTCTGAGAGCGAAGAGGTTTTAGTACTTTATAAAACACTTTATGGGGATTTCTCTTTATGGGTAAGACCAAAAGAGATGTTTTTACAGAGTGTAACTGTAGATGCTATATCTGTTCCACGCTTCAAATATATAGGTAAAACAAATGGCTAGAGGTAAAAAGTTAGACTTAAACATAGGTGCTAGTTTTGATGATGACTGGGCAGTAGTATCACAAAGTAAAAAAACTATATCTTCTGAGATAAAAGAGCCATCTAAACATTTTATACACTTTAAAAAAGAGAAAAGAAGAGGTAAGGTTGTAACCTTAGCTGGTGTTTTCTACATAAGTACTGATGATTCTAAAGCCTTACTCAAAAAAGCAAAAAAAAGTTTAGGTTGTGGTGGTTCTTTCAAAGATGGCTATCTTGAACTTCAAGGCGACATAAAAGAGAAACTAAAAACTTTTTTAGAAAAAGATGGTTTTAGGATTAAGTAAAAGCTATCTTGTAAAATTAATAATTTTTTATATATAATAGTACATGCTTAAATATAGTTACTTATGCAAAAGATGAGATTGTTGGTATAACAGAGCTTAGAAAGTCACTTGGAAGTTATCTTGATAAAGTTACATCAGATGTTTTTAGTAAGATAGCCATTATAGGAAGAAACAAATCTGAAGCTGTTATTACCCATATACAGGAGTATAAATTACTTCAATATGTCAAAATATACTAAGTGATTATAGGAGAAAAGGTGGGTTTCACAGTTAGATTTGCACTCTCTAAATAATGCCAATTTAAAATATTGATAGAAAATAACAGTAGTCTATTACTCTTAAATATAATTATTTGTTTAATATCCATAAAATATCAATTAAAATTATAAATAATGTCGTATATGTAAAATTGTTATCTAAAATATTGTGTGTGTATGTGAAGATGGTAAACAAACTTAAGCTTCAATGCTTAAGTAAGTTGTTCTTAGTAAAGGTAGAGATACTCTTTAACACCATCTGCGTAGTTGATTTGTAGAGGGTCTGTAGCTTTATCAAAAAGACCTAGAGGGTTTTTACTTGTATCTGTTAACTCTAGTCTATTTAATGTAGAGTAGGTCTCATCCATGTAGAAGTTTGCTAAAACACCGTAAGAGTCTCCACCTTTTATCCCATCTGCTCTCATAACAAAGCCCATTTGGTAGTTGCTATCGTCTCTTGTAAATAAAATATATTGAGCTGCGTCTGTGTACTCTAGTGCGTAGTTGTAGTTATATAAGTTGTCAACTTTTATCTCTCCATCTACACTAAATTTATTTGAGTATGTGTTTACATTATTAACTACATTTACAGTTGTTGAAAAATCACCTTTTGAGCTTAGATGAGTTGAAGCGTAATCATAAGTTGAGTTCATATCTGCAATCATAGTAGCTCCACTGTTTGTTGTGTGGATTGTGCTTTTAACTATAACATCACCAGAGCTTGGTTTCATTATAACTTTAAGGTTTTCAATTCCTATGCTATTAAAATCACTTGCAACATCCCAACCAAGGTTTATAAGTGAATCTAAACCAGCATCTAAACTAAGACCACTAACTGCAATCTTTTCTATAGTATCAACTATAGTACTTGAACCAATTTGTTCAAAATAGATATTTGATGCACTTAAACTACCCTTGTCATCTTTAACATTTAAGTCTTTTAAAACATAGGTCCAAGTATCTTTTGTGTCATCTCTTTTAACTAACATATTTGTTGAGATATCTGTTACATCTTTAGAGATATTAACCTCCATAAAGTAACTTTGATCACCAATGTTCTCTAGTGATACATTTGAGTTAGAGTTATTATCACTTAACCATGTAGATATATCAGTACTATTTAAAGATGTTTTAATAAGACCAGTTATCTTAGGTTCACCATTTATACCTAGTAGTATCCCATCTATTTTTGAGTTATCACTATTTTGCCCATCAAAAAGAAGTGAGCCTGTAAATTTTCTTAATGAGCTTGTTATTATGTCACCAGTAACTAATGCACTTACATTACCAACTTTTAAAGTATCATAATTAAACTCAGCGATTATTGAATATGCACTGATGTTTAGTTTAGATGTGGCATCAGTTCCTATATGACCATCTCCACTAAATTTCATTAAACCAGTGTTTTTGTTGTAGCTAAAGGTATTTACATTTAGTTTGTACTCTAAAGCATCTATATAGTTGGTAGTTTGTGCAGATTCAACCTTATCAAAATTTATAGCACTATTACCTAAGATTGCAGTTTGTATATGTGTTTGAAACTTTATATCTGCATTTTTACTATTTGCACTAGGATTAGATATAGTCATAGTAACATCAGCTTCTGCACTATTACATGCAAAAAATAATATTCCACAAGTTGATTTTATATTTGATGCTTCAAACTCAACTATATCTCCAAACGCTGTAGTATCAGATACCCCATGGTAGCCATTATTGCTAGTTGTTCTATCCATAGCAACAGAAGTAGCTGTAACTAACTCGTCAAGTCTGCTGTTTATCTCAGTAAAGCTTGAGTTTAGATCTTTGTTTACATCATCTTGAAAGTTAAGAGTTAAGTTGTATGCACCATCCATAATATTTTGTAAATTTATAGCACTTGAAGCTACTAAAGGTAGTAACTCTCTTGATATTTTTTCATTTTCAGTAGCTTGTAGAGTGTGGGTTTGCTCATTTGTAGTATATATAGAAAACACACCATGTCTAAGTTTGCGTCCAAAATATTTAGCATCTATAACACCTGCTTGTCTATCTACTCCACTTACTAATTGATCAACTATTTGTGAAGTGGTATCTGCAACTACAACCTTATGTCCAGCTCTTTCATCTTTTATAGGCTCTAGTACACCATCTTTTGCTATAACAGGCTCTTCATACTCACTTGAGTGGATGTAACATAAAGACTTGGCAACTTTTACATTTGAAGCTTTTTTGTAAGTCTCTTCGTTTGTAAAGAAAAATGCAAGGTATTTATCTCCACTACTTGTATCAAGCATCTCATTTACCGTACAATAATCTTTATCTTTATAAAGCATCTCAACTTCATAAACACCATCCATATCTATAAATAGTTTTCCACCACTTATATAACTAGTAAAGTCTGCTCCAACACCAAAACCTATCTCTCCTCTTCCAGTTGCACCATCAGAACTAAATGTAACCTCCATATATTGCTCACTTGCAACATAGTATTTTTTACCATTTATATCATCTTGTGTAAATTCAAAAGTTTGGTTTGGGTCTATCTTATAAGTAGCTCCATCACTTAAATTTACATCAGCATTATCATTACTACCAAATAAAAATTCATAAATCATATTGTAAATTTCATCTATTATGCGTTGTATTAAACTTGTCTCATTTGCATTTAGCGCTGGTGCCATGTTTGTACTGTTTGTATCTGCACTTGTTGTGTTAGCATCTGTGTTTGTTGCATTTGAGTCAGTATTTACAGTAGTACTTGAGTATGCTTCATCATATATATCACTCATGTAGCCATATAATGTTTCATTACTTACAAGTTCACTACCTTTTAAAAACTCTAAACCTAAAATGTACTCACCCATAAAATCTGGAAAATACTCTTTGGTAACATAAGCCACAGTTAAATCAAGCCCTTTTAGTATAAAACCATCTTTATCATTTTCATACTCTAATGCAGTTGTATTTAGCTCTTTTAGTAGAGATGCAGAGTTATCTATAACCTGAGTATTTTCTGAACTTCCAAAAAAGTAGTCATACCACGATTGATCATTACTTGGCTCAACATAGTCTGTGTTTTGATCATCAGCAAAAAAGTCACTTACAGCTTCTATTGCACCATCAAAAAATCCCCCTTGATCTTCTGATGAACTAGTGTCTTCATCACTAGAAAAAAAGTCACTTATATCATCTACTATGCTTGAACCATCATCTTGAACACTATCTTTAGGTTCAACTTTTGTTGGTTTTTCTTTGGCATGTGTTGTTGAGTTTGGAGGAGTTGTATCGTTACATGATGTAAAGAGGATTGTGATCAAAAGAGTAAATAATATTTTTTGCATGAAGTACCTTTTATATATAAATAATTCTTATTTTACCAAAATATACTCTAAAAGGCTAGAACCTTAGGGCTTTCACCTAAGCATGGGTATAAATGAAACTAAAAATTTTATCTTTTACATCTAAATTAACATATAAAAATGCTCTAAGTTTTAATGGAATTTTCTTAATTCTACATAACTCTTTAAAATTTTTATCCATATTTGCCTGAGTTTTAGGAAAAATAAAAATATAATCTTTATCTATAAGAACATCAATTTTTCTAGCAACTTGTATATAAGAGCTTTTTTTAAGTTGCTCTCTTTGATCAGTAGATATAATGTAACCAAGCTTTTTTATCTCTTTATCTATATGCTCTATATCACTTCTATTTGAACTTTTTTTAAAGTAGATAAGTTCCTTAATATAGTTGATTTCTACATCTTTGATTAACTCTTTTTTATCCTCATTAAGGTACTTAAAACTTTTTATTAAACCCCTACTAAACTCTTTAACATACTGATCAGAAAAGTTTACTCTTAAAGAGTTTCTTTTATACTTTAAATCTGTATTTGATGAGTCTAAAAAGTGCTTTATATTATGTTTTTTTAAGTAGGCAGTAATCTGCTCTTTAGGTGTGTTTATAAGTGGTCTTATAAGTTTATAGCCATCTTTAAGGCTAGTATGCTCAAACCCAAGTAGCTCACTAACTCCAGCACCTTTACCTAGTTGCATCAAAAACCACTCAAACCTATCGTTTAGGTGGTGAGCTGTTAAGAGCGTAGTGTAGAAGTTTTCAGATATGATTTTTTCAAAAAAGTCATATCTTATTTTTCTTGCTTGTGCTTCAAAATTTTTATCTTCAAGCTTTACACTTAGGTCAAAACATTTTAGTTTATGTTTTAAAGCTTTTGTTTTGGCATCATCTAGCTCAAGTTTGGAGTTATCTCTTGTGTTGTAGTTAACTATAACTATATCAAAGTTGATATTATTTTTTATTAGTAGGTGAAAAAGAGCATTAGAGTCACTACCATTTGAGAAAGCTAAAAGAACTTTCTCTTTTTTTAAGTACTCTAAATCTACCATAGTTTATGATTCTAAGATAGTAGCTAGGGCTTTATCCCCAGCTATTTGGGTTATACGAGCCTTATATATCTTGTTAAACTCTATCTCTTTATCATTTTCATGCTCATTTACATATATCTCACCATCTATCTCTACACACCATTCAAGTTTTTTTGCAGATAGTAAAAACTCTATCTCATCACTTGGTTTTTCAACTATAAGTTCTATCTGTGTGTTTAGTAGATTGTTTAGAGATTTAAGCTCAACCTCTTTTGCGATGTCACCTAAAATTTGTGCTCTTTGTGCGATAATTTCTGGATCTATCTGCTCCATGTCGTAAGCAGAGGTTGTCTCCTCATTTGAGTAAGCAAAAACATTTATTCTATCGTAACCAAAAGTTTTTACATGCTCACACATCTGATCAAACATCTCTTGTGTTTCACCAGGATGTCCAACTATAAAAGATGTTCTTATAAAGCTATTTGGCAAACTTTTCATATAGTTTAACTGCTCTAAAGTTTTATCCTCACCAAACCCACGCTTCATGATGCGTAACATATCATCATTTATATGTTGTATAGGCATATCAAAATAGTTATGAAAAATCTTAGAATTAGCTATCTTTTTTAGAAGTTTCATAGATGTTGTACTTGGGTAAAGATATAAAATTCTTGCTGATTTTACACCATCAATTAGCTCTATTCTATCTATAAGAAGTGTAAGCCCATCTTTAACATTTACATCTCTCATAAATGAGCTTGAATCCTGAGAGATAAAAGAGAAATCAAAATACCCTTTTTTAACTAAGCCCTCAACCTCTTTAGCTATAGATTCAAGTGAACGAGAGTTTAGTTTACCCTTAAAAGATGGTATGGCACAAAAGCTACAAGCTTGGTTACAACCCTCACTCATCTTTATGTAAGCGTGGTAAGATGAACCAGTTACAACTCTCTCTTCATTATCTATAAGGTAAACTTCATCACTGAAACTTGACTCTTTGTTTTCAATCAAAGCATCTATTTTAGAGTAGTCACCAACACCTGTAAAAAGGTCTATCTCTGGTAGCTCTTTTTGCAACTCCTCTTGGTATCTCTCACTTAAACATCCAGCCATAACAAGAGTAGAATCCTCTTTTCTTTGATCATGAAGTTTTAAGATAGTGTTTATAGATTCCTCTTTTGCAGCGTCTATAAAACCACAAGTGTTTACTATGATAACATCTGCATTCTCATTGTCATCACTAATCTCATAATCTTTAAGTCTGCCAAGCATAACCTCTGTGTCAACCAAGTTTTTGTTACAGCCTAAAGAGACTATGTGAAGTTTTTTACTCAAATTTATCTGCCTATATTGTTTATTTTTGTAATTATAGCAAAATTTGGGTCTTGTTTCTTTTTACTTTTTTTAGAGGTGCCCTTTATATAAATTTTAAGTTTAAAGCTGAGTAATTTTTTGTCTATATTAGATATTATTATTTTAAATCTTATTTTATCTGTTAAAACCATTCTTGCCATAAGTAAAGTTTAATAAATAGTGGTATTGATGTATTATAATTTTAAAATATTAAATTATATTAATTATATCATTAACTTAATATTTACTTATAAGAAAATATGATAAAACTATGATATTGAGTGAGATTGCTTACTAGTATATACTTCAGTATAAATTTTGCCTCTAAGGATTGGTATGAAAAATCTTGTTTATGTTTTAATAGTTTTAGTGTTTAGCTCATGTTCAGACTCATTTACTCAAAGTGCATCTGTAGGTCTTGATAATAACAATAGTGTAATATATATCGGTATTGATAAAAACGATACTAAAATAGATATAAGTACACAAAATAATGATGATAGTAAAAATACTGAAAAAAGTATTTATAACGAGTTGGATGCTAAAACTAGCTATGCCACTCAATGTAAAGTGTGCCATGGTATAAAAGGTGAGGGTAGTGAATTGGCAGGTAAGTTTTTTAGAGATAAAACATCTTTAAAAAGTAGAGCTCTACTAAAAGAGTATATAGTTAAAAAGATGCCATATGATAATCCAAGTAAATGTGATGATAAATGTGCAGATAATATTTTAACTTATGCACTTAAAAACTTTACAAATAATGATATAAACAATACATCTAAAGATACAACTGATGATTCAAATAGTGTAGACAATACAAATAATACTACAGATAACTCAGTAGATAATTCAGACAGTACAGATAACACTAATACTACATCTGATAACTCAAACAGTACAGATAATACTAATACTACAACAGATAATTCAAATAGTACAGATAACACTAATACTACAACAGATAATTCAAACAGTACAGATAACACTGATAGTACATCTGATAATTCAAACCAAAACACCCAATCAAGTGAATATATCAAAGCAACATATTTTGTAGAGTGGAGTGTTTATGGTAGAGATTTTCATGTTAAAGATATACCAGCATCAAAACTTACACATCTTTTATATGGATTTTTAGCTATATGTGGTGAAAATAAATCTGTTAGTGGAGCAGCTGTAACTGCTTTAGAAGCTCAGTGTAAAGATAAGCAAGATTATGAGGTAACTATACTAGATAAGTATGCCTCTTTAGAAAAATCTTACCCTGATACATCTGATAACGATCCTTATCAAGGTAACTTTTCACAACTAAAAAAGCTAAAAGAGCAGTACCCTAACTTAAAAATACTTCCATCTATTGGTGGGTGGACAATGTCTGATCCATTTTTTAAATTAGCAGCTTCTCCAAGTACTAGAAAAGTTTTTGTTGACTCAGCTATAGCATTTATAAAGAAGTATGATTTCTTTGATGGTTTAGATATAGACTGGGAGTTTCCAGGTGGACAAGGTGCAAACCCATCTCTTGGTTCAAGTGCAGATAAAGCAAACTACAGTGCTTTAATGAGTGACTTAAGAGACGCATTAGATACTTTAAGTGAAGAAACAGGAAGAGAGTATCAACTTACAACAGCTATAGGAACATCACCTAGTATGATAGATGCTGTTGATTACTCAATTGCTTCACAAGATCTTAATTATATCTTCATGATGACTTATGATTATTATGGTGCTTGGAGTTCAACTATAGGTCATCAAAGTGGACTTTACCCAACTTTAAATGAGCCAATCGAGGGTTACAACATAGATGCAAGTGTTAAAGCTATGTTAGCACAGGGTGTAGATAGTAAAAAACTTGCAGTTGGTGTAAGTAAATATGGTCGTGGCTGGAGTGGTGTTGAAAATATATCTGGTGAGCTTAAGGGTTCAGCTGCTATAAGTGGTACTTGGGAAGCTGGTATTTTAGATTATAAAGATATAGTAGATAAGTATTTTGACTCTAAAAATGTTCAGGGTAAAAACGGTTTTGTTTATAAGTATGATGAGATTGCTCAAGCTGCTACTTTATTTAATGAAACAAAAAAAGAGTTTATCTCTTTTGATGATGTAAGAGCAGTAAAAGCAAAAGCAAACTATGTAAAACAAAACAATTTAGCTGGACTTTTCTCTTGGGAGATAGATGCAGATAATGGTGAGTTGATGGATGCTATGTATAACACGTTAGAGCAAAGTAATGCTGGTACAGATACAACAAGTGGCACAAACACAGATAATACAACTACCGTAACAGATGCAAACACAAGTTTATCTGGTATATCAGAGTACAAATATTGGGTTGTAGGTGCTGGTGCTGGTGCTAGTGTAATAAAACCAAGTACAGGTATAGATGCAACATATCTTTTAAATAGTAAAAAAGTAGCAACCCTAAAAGCAAAGGTTCCAGCTGACTCTTACGCTGAGATGTCACTACCTATAAACCCTTATGAGAGTGATGATCCATTTTTTACTCCAAAAGTAGATTTAAGTGCTTCAAAATATGTAAGCATTACATACTCATCAAATACAGATGCGATTTTACAGCTTAGACAAACTGATGTTCATGGTGGAAACCATAACCAAGCCACGTTAGCTTCAAGCGGTGGTGAGATAAAGACTATTAGACTAGATTTGGATAGTGATTTTTTATGGTTAGGAACAAGTGCTACTACCTTAGATAAAAGCAATGTTGGTAAGTTTAACTTCGCATTTTTAAAACAAAATCAAAATGATGGCTTTGCACAAATTACAATTCACTCTTTCTCTATAGACAACTACTCACCTATAAAATAATTTGGGTTTATATGCAGAGCTTCAGTCTCGCAAATGTGTAGGATTTGCTTTAAAAGCGGGACTAAAGTCCCACCTCCAGTGTAATTTTTTCTCTCTTTGGAAGTGTGGCTTCAGCCTCGCTCTTGTGTTGGATTTGCTTTAAAAGCGTCCTAAAGTCCCACATTCGATGTGGAAACGCTTTTTTATACTCACTTTAGCCAAATTTCTCGATTTTATCATGATGTTTTTTATCTATATCTAAGCTTCAAAATCTTTTATCTTTACAATGTTGTTAATATATATTTTTATATATATATTTTACAGAGTATAAATAGTTTTAATTTAAGCTCTATTTTATTTTATAGCTAATGTATTTAAAAATATTTTTTTATATTTTTAAATACACAAGATTAAGGTTTATTAATGCAAGTATAAAGTTTGAAATTAACATCACTTTTGATATGGTCTTAAAGCTCTAAATCTACTAAAATCTCGTATATAAAAAGTTAATTAGGAGATTTTATGTGTTGTACTATTTGTAAGAAAAATGATAATTTTGTTAAAAAAGATGGTTTTTGTATTTTACATACTGATAAAAGTAAGTGGGTGCTAGATGGCAGATGGAAGTATGCTTATACTCTAGCTTTTTACGAAGAGTTAAGAGATAGAGTTGAAAACTCTATTGATGTTATAGATCTATCTTATGTTATATTTCCACCATTTCAAGAGGTACAAAAAGAGATGACTTCATCAAGTAAGGTTTACTTTGATTCATATGTATCTTTAAAAGATAGTCTTTTTTTTAAAAAGGGCAAAGAGCTAAAATTCAATAAAAAAGTTGATTTCTCTTTTGCAAAATTTTATGGAAATGTAAGTTTTGAAAATATTGAGTTTGAAGATGTTGTTTTTAATAATTGTTCATTCGAGTCTTTGAAAATAGATAGATGTTACGCAAGATCACTAGAAATTGATAAAGCTGGCTATAATGATGTATCTATAGAAAGCTCAAATATAAGAAATTTAAACATACACAACACAAAGTTAGCTAGTTTGTCTATTGAAAGCACAAGAGTTAAAGAGGTTAATATCTCTCATAATAACATCAGCTCTTTTAATATAATTAAATCTCTATATAAAAAATTAAATCTAAACTCTTTAGTTTCTAAAAAAACTATAATATCTAAGTCAAATTTTGATCTTCTAAATATAAAAGAGTCAAAAATAGAGTCTTTATTTATTGATGAGATTAAAAGTTCAAGTTTAGATATAAGCTCAACTAAGCTTAAATCTTTTAAAATTCTAAGTTCAAAACTAGAATCTTTAGAGATGTATGCTGTTAAAGTTTTTTCAAACTCTAGCATTAGAACATGTAAAATTAGATCAACATTGCTAAACAGGGTTTCAATGTATAAACAAAGCCATCTACTTATAGATAAACTTGTTGGTTTAGATTTTATATATTATGCCCAAGCACAAGAGGACTCATTATCTATAACAAACTCAAATATAAGTAAAAAATTTGAATTGTATAATCTAAATTTACAAAAATTATCTTTAGAAAATACAAATATTGTTGACGCAATTGTAAAAATCAAAGAGTTGTCTTTAGTTCAACTAGATATAAAAGGTTTAGAATTTTCAAGATTAAGTGAAAATACTCATACTATAGATAATCATAGTGTTTACAGTATGATAGATGTATTGGATAAAGATACTTACTATAAGTCTATTGAGGCATTAAAAACACTTTTACCAGAGGGTATTGATACTAGAAGAAAAAAAATAAATCTTGATTTTGATAAATATACAAAGCAGATTGCAAATAATATAAATTATAGAAAGTTTAAAGTTTTTGTGCTAAAAAATATGAGAACTAGAGTAGCTAGTATTTTTTAATATTAAATATTGTATGATTGTTTTATGGAAAATTTAGATGAGATAGTATTGCTAGGTAAACAGCCTATAATTGGTGTTGATGAAGAGATTTATGCTTATGAATTGCTTTATAGATCTGATGTTTTACAGATGGATGAGGTTAAAAATGCTACTGCGAGTGTTGTAAATAACCTTTTAAATGTTAAAGGTTTAAAAAAAGTTATAGGTGAGTCTGCATTAGCATTTATCAACGTTGATGATGCTTTTTTAAGTCACGATATGGCAAGATCTATGCCTAGAGAGTTTGTAGTTTATGAACTTCAAGAAAATTTAGATTTAGATAAGGTTTTACCCTACATAAAAGATTTACATAATGATGGTTATAGATTTGCTTTTTGTATTGAAAATAGCAATGTTGACGCATTTGAAAGTTTAGAAAATTTATGTGATTATGTAGAATATATAAAAATAAATATATTAAATATCTCAAGAGAAGATCTTTATAAAACTCTTTTTAAAGTATCAAGTAGAAATAAAAAAATTATAGCAACACATATTGAGAGTGAAAGTGAATATAGAGATCTTAAAGATAGTGGTATATCTTACTTTCAAGGATACTTTTTTTCAAAACCTATCTTAGTAAAAGGTCAAACTATATCTGCATCAGATATCGCTATTATTGAGATGTGTAATCTTTTAAGTACTGATGCCTCAACTAAAGAACTTGTATCAGAGTTTGAAAAGATGCCAGACTTAACACTTAGGCTCATACGCTATATTGGCTCTGCTTCTATTAGTATTAAGGAGGAGGTTAAGTCTATGAGTAGGGTTATCACTCTTTTAGGTCGTACACAAATTCGTGCATGGCTTTTTTTAACTCTATACTCTATAAATACCTCAAAACCACTTTCAAAAAATCATCCATCAGTTAAGCACCTTGAGCAAAGATGTACTTTAATGAAAGAGTTATGTAAGGCTTCAACTAAGGTTGATAATCAAAAGTTAGAAGAGATACATTTTTTAGCTTTGGTATCTTTACTTGAAAGTATATTTTTAGTACCTTTTGATCAGATTTTTGAAAAACTGAATGTTGATAAAAAAATAAGAGAAGCACTTTTAGATAAAAAAGGTGAGTTGGGCGAGATATTTGCCTTAACTCTTGCGATAGAAAACTTTGATATGTCTGAGATTGAAAAATATATTAGAGAACATAAGATAAATATATCCGAATTTCAAAAATATCTTATGATAGGCTTAAGTGATTAAAATAAGTAGTTAATCTCAAACCTAGTATCTAAAGAGTCAAATGCTTTATCTGAAAGTGGATCTGTTATATCTGAAAAGCTAAAATCTCCAAGAACTGCATCCTTATAACCAAATCTTAATCTTAAAGATAAATTATTGTAACTTGGTATATTTTGAATAAATCCTAAATAATAATACATTGCATCGCTTTGAGATTTATCTTGATCACCATCTATATATAAAACAGATGTTTGCACATAAGTGTCTTCATAGATTCCATTCTGATCAAGATTAAATTTTAGTTCTGCTCTGTATGATGACATATTTGCTCGCCAATTATATATTGCCATAGATCTTGTGTATCCTGATGTTGGAAAACCACGCCAAGGTGCTACTAAGTCAGCTTCATCAAATATATGTGTATATGCAAGATTTAGTCTAATGTTTTTATATACACTCACTAACCTTGCACCTATCATATCTGAGTCTAAGCTTTGAGCATCTTTATAACCAAACTGTGCTCCAGTTTTCCCAGCTAACGTTCCTTTTAAACTTGCACCACCAATAGCTCCAGCACCATTATCAAACTGATGTATATATCTAAATCCAGGAGTTATGCTTAGATTTTCATTTTCATAGATTTTATATTTAACCTCACCCATCACACTAGTAAGTAGAGATGGAACATTGTATGCTGATAGATTTAATTTCAGTGTGTCTATGGGTCTATATGTTGAGTCAAGTAGGATTAGTGGTGCGGATGAACTTACACCTGCTTTATCTAATCTAGTGTGTGTTAGACCTCTATGCATCACTGAATCGTCATTGTATTTAAATATATCTGTAGGATTAGGGGAATTTATATCTCCATAAGCTAAAATTGAGTGCATTTTAGAATGGTCTCTAAGTTTTTGCTTTGCAAGATAAGCAAGTTTAATATTTAGATTATCATCTATCTTACTATCTAATACTAATCCGTCAAAAGTATTTGGAATCATTTTACTATCATTACTTTTGGCAAAAAATGATTCTATAATTTGTCTTCCTAAAATTATGTGAGTATCCTTAATTGGCTCATAATCTACATATAATTGAGCGAAAACTGCAATATCTTTTTTACCCTCATTCAAATAATCATATCTAGATAGTGCATCATTACCAGATTTTAAAAGAAGAACGCTTAAATCATTTTCATTAAATATCCCTCTTGTATAATTAAACGAAGTTGAAAAACTTACTTTTTTATATGGAGCAGTTTTAAACTCTAGCGAGCCACCGACTCCTGAGATAAAATGATCACCATGTTTATTATCTTGAAGTGACCAAGAGTAGCTGAAATTATTGTTTCTTAATCTACCGTAGAAACTGCCTTCGTTAAAGATATCCAAAAAATTATTTGTAGGTTTTGGTGTTTTTAAATAGTTTAAAGTGTAATTTGCATTTAGAGTTCTTTTTGGCGTATTTAAAGGCGTATTCATGGCTTGTGCGGCAGAAAAAATACTAAGGGTTAATAATAGTTTTTTTAACATAGATTTTCCTGTTTTTAATATATAATTTAGCTCTTATTATATTTAAATATTACTTATTCAAAGTAAAAAAAAGCTGTAAAATTTGATTTTCTGTGAATTTTATGAGACACAAAGAGAATTGCTAAGGAGTGATAATCAGGATTGTGTTTGCTTGAAATTTTAAAGTTTAAACTTTAAAATAACCTTCTCTTTGTGTTCATAGTGGTATAATAACAATATAAAGTGTAGAAAAAGTGTAGAGGATAAAAAATGTCTATTTATAAAAATGATTTAATTAAAATTGAGATTGAACAAAGTGAAATCCCTTGGTTAAAAGTGTTTACACAAAGAGTTATAAAAGAGTTTAGCGAATGTAAGATAGATGAAAAAGTCGAGATTTTTAGGGTTTTAGATATTATTGAAAAAGAGATGATATCTTACTATAAACCTCAAAAGATAAACTTAGCATCATTTGGAAATATGTTACCACATGTACATTGGCATATATCCGCAAGATTCAAGGAAGATAGCTATTTTCCCGAACCAATGTGGGGTAAAAAACAAAGAGAAAGCTCTTTAAAATTAAAAAGCTTTGATGAATTTATAAAAAACTTACAGAAATTACTTTAGAGGGGAAAAAGGAACTAAGGCACTTCCCCAAGTAAGTCCACCACCAAAAGCGTCAAGTAATAGCATATCGCCTTTTTTAAGTTTTCCCTCATCATATATGTCGTTTATAGCCATAGGGATAGAAGCCCCAGAAGTATTTCCATACTTATGAACAGTTAAAACAACTTGCTCCTCTTTAAGTTTTAAAGCATCACCAACAGCTTTTATAATTCTATAATTTGCCTGATGAGGAACAAAATGAGTTATTTGCTCTGAAGTCATATTATTGTTTATTAAAATATCTTTAACATCACTTGTAAGTGTTTTAACAGCAACTTTAAATGTTTCATTACCTTTCATCTGCATAAAACAAGAAGCATTTTCTTGATCAAGTGCATCATGAGCTGAACCACTTCCACCATTTGGTGTCATTAGTAAATCTGCATAAGAACCATCACTACCAGTATGGATATCAACTATAGCTTCGTCTTTATTTTCAGTAGCACCTATAACAGCAGCACCAGCACCATCACCAAACAATATACAAGTTCCACGATCGCTATAGTCAGTTATAGCACTTAGCTTCTCTGCACCAACTATAAGTACATTTTTTTTCATTCCTGACTCTATAAAAGCTTTTGCAATACTAAGTATATAAACAAAACCTGTACAGGCTGCAGATATATCAAATGCAGTAATATTTTTAAGATTTAGTTTATTTGCAATAACAGTTGCAGTTGATGGCATATTAAAATAATCAGGAGAGATAGTTGCCACGATAATCATATCTATATCATCTTTATCTATACCAGAGCGTTCAATTGCTAAAGAAGCTGCTTTTACACCTAAATCAGATGTAAATTCACTATCATCAGCTATATGACGTTCTTTTATACCAGTACGCTTAGTTATCCACTCATCAGATGTGTCAACTAATTTACTAAGGTCATCATTTGAAAGAATTTTTTTTGGTATATATGCTCCTATAGAGCGAAGTGCAGCGTACATGTGTATCCTTAAAGTTTATACAAAAAGCTTAAGCTTTTTGCTCTTTTTGTTGTGCTAAACGGTTTTCTATATGTTCATTCACACCTGTATCAATATATCTAATTGCTTGAAAAATAGCATTTTTAACAGCTTTAGAATTGCTTTTTCCATGAGCTACAATAGCACAACCTTTTATACCAACAAGTGGAGCACCACCTATCTCAGCATAATCAATCTGCTTTTTAAGCATCTTAAACACTCTTTTCATTAAAAGAGCACCTGTAATAGCTATTGGAGATTTTTTTATGCGTTGCTTTATAAAATAGTTAATAGTATCAGCAGCACCCTCAGCAGATTTGAGAACAAGATTTCCTACAAAACCATCACATACTATAACATCACACTCTGAGTTAAATATATCAGTTCCCTCTACATTACCAATAAAAGCTTCTTCATCTTTTAGTAGTTGGTAGGCTTCTTTTGTAACTTCATTACCCTTACTCTTCTCTTCACCATTTGCCAAAAGTCCAACTCTAGGATTTTCAATACTTAACATATCTTTAGCGTAAAATTCGCCCATAACTGCAAATTGAGCTAAATTTTCAGCCTTACAGTCAACATTTGCACCAACATCAAGTAAAACACTTTTACCTTGAGTTGTTGGCATAAGTGAAACTAGTGCAGGGCGTAAAACACCTTTAATACGACCCATTCTCATAGTTGCAACAGTCATTGTAGCACCAGAGTGACCAGCACTTACAACACCATCTGCTTCACCATTTCTAACTAAGTCAACTGCTTTATATATAGTGCTTTCTTTTCTTTTTAGTGCGTCAGTTGCTGCATCACTCATAGAGATTACATCATCACTTTCTACTATAGAAATCTTATCTTTATAACCTTTAGGTAACAGAGATAAAATCTCATCTTTTTTACCAACTAAAATAGGTTCAAACTTTTTTTCTTTTAAAGCTTCTATAACACCTTTTACAATTGGTTCGGGACCAAAGTCCCCACCCATTGCGTCAATCGCAATTTTTACCACTACTTGTACTCACCAGTAGTTGGGTTGATGTGGTGTGGTAATCTGTAAGTTCCATCACTGTCTTTTACAGGTCTTGCTAGCTTGATTTTGTAATGTGTACGTCTTTTTGCACTTCTTGAGTGTGATACACGTCTTTTAGGTACTGCCATAATTGGACTCCTTTTGGGTTTGTGTTTTTTTACTTAATTTAATTGTTTTTATGAATAAAATCCATAAAAGCAACAGGGAATAAAGTCCCTATAACCCCCTAAAGCTACAAAAACATAAGTTTTTGAGAGTTTTTAAGGTTTTTTATCTAAATGATGTTTCAATCATTATCTTTGCAATTTTCACATAAGTGATAATCACTCTTTATTGATTCTACCTCTGATTGTAAAATCTGTGAAAAGTCTACAATTGAATCTTCCAACTCAATTACATCTAACTCTTCACCTTTGTAAACGCCATCATATACTAAAAAGTCTAAATTTTCATTTATATTTAGGCTAAACTCATCACCACATCTGTAACATTGCACATTTGTATCACCTTTTAGGTTTGCGATAAGTCTAGCTTCAGCTCTTTGCATAAAAACAACGTTTCCTTTTAAGTTTAAACCATCTTGCGTCTCATCAAAATCATGAGGTATTGATGTAACTCTTCTAAAAGGAATATGCATTTAAATTACGAAATTTCTCTTTCAGAAAAGAAAAACGCTATTTCGATAGCTGCATTTTCTACAGAATCACTTCCGTGAACTGCATTTGCATCAATGCTGTCTGCGAAGTCTGCACGAATAGTTCCAGCTTCAGCTTCTTTTGGGTTAGTTGCACCCATTAAGTCACGGTTTTTAGCCATAGCGCCTTCACCTTCAAGAACAGTTGCTACAACTGGACCTGAAATCATGAAGTCAACTAAGTCTCTAAAAAAAGGACGCTCAGCGTGTATAGCATAAAATGCTTCTGCATCTGCTTGAGACAGTTGAAGTTTTTTTGTTGCAGCGATTTTTAAACCATTGCTTTCAAAACGATCTAAAATTTTGCCAATAACACCTTTTGCAACTGCATCAGGCTTAATGATTGATAGTGTACGTTCCATCAATACTCCTAAGAATAAAATAAAGCGCAATTATACCATAAAAATATTATTTTTTTTATAAAAGTTAAAAGTAAGTGTTTAAAAGTCTTAATAGTAGGCGGTGAAAGTGGATAAAATGAAAGCTTGTAAGTGTCATAAGACACTCACAAAAGTCTGTATAGGAGTTACTACTCTACAACAGGTTCGCGGTTTGATCTAGCATCATCTGATACACTTGCAACAAAAGGTTGCTCTGTGTCAGAATCTTCAATTACATAGTTTTTACCATCTACATAGTTACCAGCTGAAAAGAAATCTTTATGATCAGCAGTAAAAGGCATATCCCAAGTTATACAACCCTCAGTAGGACATGCAGTAGCACATGCTGGCTCATCATGATGATCAACACACTCTACACATTTATCAGGGTAAACATAGTAAAGTTCCTCACCCGTTGGGTTATCGTCCTCGTCAACTATCGCTTCTACTGGACACTCGTCAATACACGCTGCACAATTGATACATGTGTCATTAATAATTACTGCCATTTAAATCTCCTAAATATGTTTTGAGTAGTATAACCCATAATTTGTAAAATTAAACTAAAATTTATTTCAATTTTTTTACTAGTGTTACAAATCGCTATACTTCCCTAATATAGGTAATGATAACCATTATTGAAGTTTAGTTTTACTCAAGCTATTTTATAAAATTGTATGTGTTATATATGTTTTGGATGTGAGGCTTCAGCCTCGCCATTTGTTTTATTTATAGTTTCGGCGAGGCTGAAGTTAAATTTATATTATTAGATAGATAGATACTTTTTAATCTCATCAACTCTAGGAGTTGATTCCCACTTAAATTCTGGTAACTCTCTACCAAAATGTCCATAAGCCGCAGACTTTCTATATATAGGACGAAGTAAATCTAGTTCTGTAATAATCCCTTTTGGTGAAAGGTCAAATAGTTCATCAACACATGATTCTATTTTATCTTCCGAAACTACAGCAGTTCCATGTGTATTTACCATAATTGAAACAGGTTGTGCTACACCAATTGCGTATGCTATTTGTATAGTAACTCTTTCACATGCACCAGCTGCAACAAGGTTTTTTGCAACATATCTAGCAGCATATGCAGCTGAACGATCAACCTTTGTTGGATCTTTCCCAGAAAAAGCACCACCACCGTGAGGACATGAACCACCATAAGTATCAACAATGATTTTTCTACCAGTTAAACCAGCATCACCTTGAGGTCCACCAACAACAAATGAGCCTGTTGGATTTATAAATATTTTAACATCCTCGCTTATCAATTCAGATGGTATAACAAAGTTTATAACTTCTCTAATAACATCTTCTCTAATTTGCTCTTGTGTTATATTTTCATGGTGTTGAGTTGAGATAACAACTGTTTCAACTTCAACAGGCTTGTCATCTCTATATCTTACACTTATTTGTGCTTTTCCATCAGGACGTAAGTAAGGGATAATTCCCTCTTTTCTTACTACACTAAGTCTATGTGTAAGTTTATGTGCAAGTGAGATAGGTAAAGGCATAAGTTCAGGTGTCTCTTTACAAGCGTAACCAAACATTAAACCTTGATCTCCTGCTCCAATATCTCCATCCTCTTGATCAACACCTTGGTTAATCTCAGCAGATTGTTCACCAATAGCATTCATCACAGCAGCACTTCTATGATCAAAACCATAAGTTGCATCAGTGTAGCCTATATCTTTTACTACACCTCTTACTATATCTTGCATTGGGCTATAAGCCGTTGTTTTTAATTCGCCTGTAATGATACAAAAACCATTTGAAACAACTGTTTCAACTGCAACACGAGATGTTGGATCTTTTGCAATAATGTCATCCAAAATTGCATCACTGATTTGATCAGCCATCTTATCAGGATGCCCTTCTGTTACAGACTCAGACGTAAATATATACTCTTTAGTCATCGAATTCCTTTATTAAATATAGACTCTAGTTCCATAAATTGAGAGGATTATAGCGAAATATAATTAATCATTTTTGAGTTATTAAGGCTTCTCAATTAGCTTAAAAAATTTTCTAGAAAAAAAGATACATAGATGAGTACACAAAGGGTTGAAAAATGTATTTATAATTTTATCACAAACTAAACTTGAACTGACGTTACGCTCTAAAGCTAATAAGCAAAGCTTTTAGAGAAAAAGGTGTCATTTTCTTTTAAAAGTGTGTAAGGTCAGTAACTAAAAATAAAAACTTTACTAAGTGGACACAACCTGTCTATTTGCTATGTTACAATACATTATCTCAAAAGAGAGAGACAACAAATGAATGACAAATAATGTGTCGGTCTTCATTTTAAGTTCTGAAAATATTTCGGAACTAGGACAATAATCTTCAACAAATTATTGCCCCTATTGTTAGGAGTAAAAACATGACATTACTAGAACTAATCAATATAGAGATTAACAAAACCCAAAATATAAAAGCTTTAAAGTCTTTAAAAATGTATGCATTGATAGACGCAAAAAATACCTTTAAGCAAGTTCTTAATCTTAAAATCATTAATGCTTGGATAAAAGATGGATTTTTAGATTATAGTCGTAAAAGTAAAAATCGTCTAAAAGAGATACTTGAGTTTTTAGAGCTTAGTAAATCAGATAAACTTGCTTTAATCGCTAGATACGAACAAAGAAAAGGAAAGTTATCAATAAAGCTAAATCAGATAAATTCCAATATAGATGTTATAAATGTAACTGCTTCTGATGGAATAGAGCTTAAAGGAACTCTTATATGGTGGAGTAAAGATTATAATCTTTATTTAAATGAACCGTTTGAGGCTGAATGTGGAGGTGGTCATTTAACACTTTGTGTGCCAGTAGTTTATGTTTTCAAGGATGATCAACAAAGAGAGGGAGTGAAGTGTATTCCACTACTTGATAAAGCTAAAGAAGCACTTATAGAAAAATATGAAAAAGGAAAGAGATAATGCTAGCAGGAACAGTTTACTTTTATGATAACTTCAAGCACATACTTTTAGAGATGGATATAGAAGAGTTTAACTTCACACAACGAGAGTTCTTTGACAAGATACTTGAAATAGGTGCGACTAAAGTGGTCGTTAAAGGTGTTAGTAATAACCAACAAAGTAAAGAGTCGGAAACGGTTCTTTATTCACAAAATTATTAATATTACAGATTTATTTGAACAAGAGAAGGAAAATTATGAAAAGAATTAAAAATGCACCAAAATATAAAGATAACATTGTTCGCTCACCATCAGTACCAGAGCGTTTTCCATCAATTACCCTTGTTAATGGGGACGGTGGGCTTTATCTTGTTAACGAAAGTAGCGAAATACTTGAGTTTGTATCATCGAAGCCTTTAGGTGCTAATCAAGATGCTAAAACATTGACTTATGAGGATGTTGAACCTAATGAAGGAGTTCTTATATATATTAATATGACTCGAGAAGAGTTTGATGCACTCCCTTATTACCCTGAGGGTGAAACAACTTTGTACATTTATCTAAAATCTAAAAGGTTTGGATACATAGAACTTATAGCACCATATGGAGAGCAAAAGTTAATCTGCTCTTTCGGTGCACCATATAGAAAAGTTACTATGAGCTCATTAAAAGAGGGTGAAGATGCGTAAACTAAGTAGTTATCCAATACTTCACCATTTTTTAGCAAGACTTTATGAAGATTTGAACATCTTTGAAGTGGAAGATATGTTGGCATTTATAGTGGATGATAGAGTAAGTAGTTATTGCAAATGCAAAGACAAAGGCTGTGCTTCATTTTTTATGCATTCCGACAGAGAACTAGACCTAAGCAAAGATGATGGTGTGTATATTTATGACAGCGACAAAGGGATGATAGTACTTGAATTTTTTGAAAATGGTGATATTGATGTGCAGGCTTTGGAGTATGAAGATTATCCATTTAAAGAAGAGTTAATTAGTGTTTATAATCAAGAAGAGCCACTTGATTATGCTTTAGAGAATGATGCAAATGAAGAACTTTTACAAAAAATACAAGATGATGCTAAAAAAATTGTTTCTAAGTATTTTAATGTAGAACAAAATGAAGTACCGATTATTACAGTAGAGTAAGGCGAGTAAAAATATGGGTATACCTCGTATGACCAATGCTTATTATGCTGAAATTGAGCCTGATTATGTAGGGCAAGGTAAGTTTCCTAAGTTACCAAAAGTTGTAGGTTCAGATGATGCTTGTAATGCTAAGTGGGTTCCACTAGATGAAGTTAAGAGTATGCAACTTTTTGATGACCACGCAGATATTATAGATTACTTTACAAAGTCGTTGTAACACGAATAAAATTTAAAAGGCATAACTATGGAAAAGAATAAACGAGACTATAATAAAACTCTCATGAGATTATATGAAATACTTCAACGATTAAACGATGGGGAAGCTCTTAGTATTAAATCTTTAGCAGAAGAGTTTGATGTAAGTTATAGAACAATCCAAAGAGATATGAATGATCGTTTATCCAAAATGTATCCTATATATCAAGAGAAAAGATTATGGAGAATGCAAAAAAATTTTAAAATAGAAAATCAAAATTCAAGTGAAGATGATTTAATTTTAGGAATAATAGGAAAACTTACAGAGGGTATGGGTCAAATCTTTTCAGCTAAAGTAAAAAAACTTCTTTCTAAGATTTATAACCAAAAAAACAACCCTATCTATGCAAAAAACAGTATGGAAGATATTAGTACCCATCTTGATGAGATAAATAAAATAACACAATCCATAGAGAGTAAAACACATATAACTTGTATATACACAAAGTATCAAGACAGATCAAGAAAAAGAAAAATCAAGCCTCTGAAAATTGTAACATTTGAGGGTTTTTGGTATCTAGTTGGACTTAATGAAAATAATAAAATACGAAAATATTATCTTAAAAATATCTCTAATATCTACAGTACAAAAGAGATTTTCAAAACTGATATTAAGATAGACAAGATGCTTGAAAATGCAGTTTCCATATGGTTCAACTCTGAAAAAAAAGCATTTAAAGTTAGATTGTTAGCAGATGTTGATGTAGCTAAATATTTTAAAAGAAAACCATTACCAACTCAAAAAATTGAAGATGAGTTAGAAGATGGTAGCATAATCTTTAGTATAGATGTAACCAATGACAAAGAGGTTATCTCTTTAGTTAAATATAGGTTACCACATTTACATATTTTAGAGCCTCTTTGGATAAAAGAATCTATTGAAAATGATATAAAGAGGTTTCTAAGCTAAAAAGCATAAAATAACTTTTGGTTTGAAAATTAAAACTTTTCATTTAACAAATCTTGGTTACACTTTCATCATAAAAATTTATTACGGAGAAATTAAATATGTTAGTAACAAAAAAAGCACCAGATTTTACAGCTACAACTGTACTTGGAAACAATGAGATTGTTGAAGATTTCAACCTATACGAAAACTTTGGTGAAAATGGTACTGTTCTTTACTTTTACCCATTAGACTTTACTTTTGTATGTCCTTCTGAAATTATTGCGTTTGATCATAGACTTCAAGAGTTTAAAGATCGTGGTATAAATGTTATTGGTGTATCTGTAGATAGCCAATTTTCTCACTTTGCATGGAAAAACACTCCAGTTAACGAGGGTGGTATAGGTCAAGTTAAGTACCCATTAGTTGCTGACTTAACTAAAGATATTGCAAAAGCTTATGATGTTCTTTTAGATGGTGGAGTTGCTTTACGTGGTTCTTTCTTAATTGACAAAGATGCAACTGTACGTCACTGTGTTATAAATGATTTACCACTTGGTAGAAACATTGATGAGATGTTAAGAATGGTAGATACTATGCTTTTTACTAATGAGCATGGAGAAGTTTGTCCTGCTGGTTGGACTAAGGGTGATGAGGGTATGAAAGCTGACACTGATGGTGTTGCTGATTATCTTGCAAAACATGAGGGTGATTTATAATAAATCAACTTCAATAGAAAAAGCATTTGCTTTTTCTATAAACTTCTTTTTCATAAAACTTTCAAATTTTTAACTCTTAAACTTTTTCAAATTCTTAAACTTTCAAATTATGTATAGTATTCCTATTTTACATTGTTTAAATCAAATCAAATCACACTTATGAGATATAAACAGTTTTAAATATAAAAAATTAAATTAATTCTAAAGTTAAATTAGATTTTGACGATAGTTTTATTAATATAATAAGAATATAAAATATTAAAACCAGAGTAAGTTCTATTTTTCACATAATTTTTCACACATAGGCAAAGCTCTATTAAAAAGGACACATTATGTTAGAATCAGGTGTATTAGCAGATGAATTTGTTTCACTAGAAGAATATCTTTTTGTTAACGACTCAGATATGAAGTCATTTAAGTCAGTATGGTTTACTAAAAACGATATAGTTGACCCAGCTTTTAAAAGCCAAATCTATTTTGAAGATGGTATATGGTTGGTTAACCCTAAAGAGTTATGGGATAGGTATGGTGAAGTCAATCCTGTTGAGTTTGCTTTTTTAAAAGCTTTATCTGGAGTTAGTGACACTAGCTTTTAACTCCTCCTCTTATAACTTCTATTAACTTCAATATGTATTAGTAAACATTATCTTGAGTTAAGTATTATTTATAAGATAATTTTTGCTCTTGTACTAAGTTGTCAAGTAGAGAAAACAGTTGATCAGATGATCTTTCCATATCTTGAAAGTTTTTGATTAAATCATGGCTAATGTTTGGAGATATCAAATCAGCATTCTTTTTAAGATAAGTTACATTTATTTCAACCATATTGTGAACTTTTTTATGTGGTGCCATGATTTGTGAGTATGAAGATGTTGTTCCAAATCTATTTTTACCCTCGGTGTTATACCATTTTCCAAACCTACAGTTACTATCATCTGTAATCTTTAAAGATGAGTCCTCATTTAATACAGCGTTATATGCTCTTGATTTATAAAGTATATGATCAATCTTTGCAAGAACTATAAAAATAGAGTTTTCCATGTCGTAAGCAGAATCTACTATATTTGTTGAATTATCACTTAATTCAGTAAGTGTACCACCAAACTCGTTTATTTTAGTAGATGATGTTTCAACAACTTGTGTCATTTTAGTTGAGCTTGCTTGTATATCATTCATCTCTTGTTGTAAAGATTTTATAGATATGCTTATCTCGTTTGTTGCTTTATGGGTTCTCTCAGCAAGTTTTCTTACTTCATCTGCAACAACCGCAAACCCTCTACCATGCTCACCAGCGCGAGCTGCTTCTATAGCAGCATTTAGAGCAAGAAGATTTGTCTGATCAGCAATATCTGAGATGAGTTCTATAACAGATGTTATCTCTACTGCCTGATTTGCTAGTGAAATTATAGCTTCATTGTTTATGTTAACTTGCTCATTCATCCCACTTAATTCATCTATAATCTCATCAATTTTATCATTACTACTAGATGAAAGTTCAGAAGCAAATTTAGTTTTTTGTGTAACATTTTTAAGACCATCTATACTAAAAGATAAATCATCTTGTATGACACTAAAAGATTCAACTACACCAACATTTAAGTTAGAAAGTTCAGAATTTAAAGCATCTTTTTTCTTTTTTACATCTTGTATTTTCATTAAATCTATTGAGTTTGATACAAGCATTATGGCTTCAACAAAATCTCCGTTCATTTTACTACTAGAGATATTTCTTGTAAAGTCACCTCTTGTAGCATCTATTATAGAACCATTAATCTCATTTATAAAAGCTTTTATCTGTAAAATTAGTTTCTCTAAGGCTATTCCCATAGTACTAAGTTCACTATCTTTTGATGTATCTAAGTTATCTGTAATAAAGTGACCATCAGCAGATTTTTTAATAATATTTGTAAACTCTTCAAGTGCTTTTGCTATGTTATACTGAACAGTGTTTGTAATTATAAAAATAATTATAGCAACACTAAGTCCTGCAAAAAGCACTAACATTTTGTAAAAACCAATGTTCTTATCTAGCTCCTTCTCTCTTTGAACTAGTTCATTGTTTTTAAGCTCAATAACTTTTTTAAATGTAACTCTTGATTCTACTGCATAAGGTGAAAGTTTTGTTTTTGTAGTTTTTATATATATTTGAAGTTGAATTTTTTATCTCATCTTGTGTTAAAGATTTCATCATAATAAGAGTGTTATCTAAAAACATTGATGTTGAGTTGTGTGCATCTGTTATAAGCTTTTTTGATTCAAAATCATCTGTTATTTTTTCTAAAGCTATAAAGTTTGCTTTTATAGATTTTATTGAGTTTTCTATTTTTTGTATGTCACTGCTAAAGTTGCTACCTAGGAGTATATCTCTTGATGTTCTTGAAACAAAATTTACATCTTTTTCAATCTCTAATGTATATATAGTGCCTATCATAGATTTGTCTTGTAGATATTTATACTGTACTTCTATATTTCCAAACATAAAAAAACAAATAATGCTGCAAAAACTACAGATGAAGTAACAATAGCTATAAGGTAGTTCATCCTCTTTTTAATACTAGACCTTTTAAACATATTTAACATAAATCATTCCTAAAATTATTTAGCTTTAAAACTTTTTGTAGTTTTACAAAACTCTTGTAAAAAACACTCTTGATCACATAAAGGGTTTTTAGCTTTACACACATATCGTCCAAACAGCACCATACCTTGATGAAGTTGATGCAGGTTTGTTTTAAACTTTTTTACCAAGGTTTTTTCTGTTTCTAATGCACTTGCATCATCACTTAAACCAAGTCTATGAGCAACTCTAAAAACATGGGTATCTACAGCCATTAGGTTTGCACCTGTGTATTCTATCATAACTACATTTGCAGTTTTTTGACCAACTCCTGCTAATGTTTGTAGCTCTTTAGAGTCTAATGGAATTTCACTATCATAAAACTCAACCACTCTTTGTGACATTTTTAACAAATTTTTTGCTTTGTTATTGAAAAATGTACATGAGTTTATGATCTTTTTAACATCATCTAAATCAGCCGTAGCTAACTCAACTACAGATGGGTATTGCTCAAAAAGTTTAGGTGTTATAATGTTAACTCTTTTGTCTGTACATTGAGCAGAAAGTGCAACTGCAACAACTAGCTCATAGGCATTTGTGTATGTAAGCTCAGTCACAGCGTCATCATAGCGTTCTACAAAACGCTCTTTTATAATGGCAATCTCTTTTTTAGTAGCTTTTTTCATAGTAGTATAATCTTTTTTTATAATTTTAGCATTATATAGTATTATATATGATAGAATACATGATTATCACACTATAGGAATTAATTATGGGACTCTTAAGCTTTTTCTTCTCTAAAAAAACTCCAGAAGTATCATCAAGCGATATTGATGAAAACAACACAGTAAGTAAAGACCTTTTTTACGAGGTACTTGACTTAGATAGTTCTATTATTATGTTTTTTACAAAAGATGGTGGATGGATAGGCGCAAACAAAAGATTTTTTGAATATTTTGATTATAAAAATATTCAAGATTTTAGAGCTAAACATGAAAGCATAAGAGAACTTTTTGAAAGTGAAGATGAAGAAGTTTTTACAGAGTATGACAAGTCTTGGTTAGATTTTATAAGAGTAAACAAAAAAGAAGGTTATAAACTTAGCATACTAGATAAAGATGATGAGCATCAAAAATTTAGAGCAAAATGTTCTATCTTAAAACAAGCAGGAAAAGATTTATATGTTCTTGAGTTAGAAAATATATCTGAACTTGATATTGCACTAAAACAAACCCAAGAAGTTGAAAAACTAAAAACAAAATTTTTAGCAAATATTGGTCATGAGTTTAGAACTCCGATGAATGGTATTTTAGGTTTTATAGATCTTCTTGAAAAAGCAGGTCCAACTGCAAAACAGAGTGAATACCTTAACATGACTCATACAAGTGCAAGAAACTTAATGTCAAACATTGAGTCACTTTTAGACCTTGCACAGATGCAAAGTGGAAGACTTGTTAAAGATAGTTCAGAATTTTCTTTAATACATGAAATTGAAGAACTTTCAAAAATATATACTGATCAAGGAAAAGACAAGGGAATCGCTGTTTCATTTTTTATTGATCCTAAAATTCCTACACTTATAAATGGAGATGTTAGAAAGATAAAACAAATTATTGTTAACCTTATATCTAATGCCTTAAAATTTACATCGAGAGGTGGAAGAGTTCAAATTGAGATAAAACTTTTAAAGCGTGCTCTAAACTCAGCATGCTCCATTGGTTTTAGCATTAAAGATACAGGGCAGGGTATAACTAAAGAACAGCTTACTATTATTACTGAGCCTTTTGTTTCTGGAGAACAAGCAGACTCACGACTAGGTGTTGGTTTAAGCTTATCTCATGGATTGATTAAGCTTTTAGGTGGAAATCTTAAAATATCCAGCGAACCAAAAAAAGGTTCAACCTTTTCATTTGCACTTAGTTTTGAGAAGTCTAGTGATGACCTTATCAACCAGATAAATGGTAAAAAAGCTAAAGTTGTTTTACTAGATGATGATAAACTTGAATCGGCAAATATGTTGACTCATTACTTAAGAAGTTTCGGACTTCATGTAACTAAAATCAATTCAATAGAAAAAAATATATATGAAGATTGTGATGTATTATATATAGTTGCTTCTCAAGAGCAAAGTGCTTGGATGTTGAAACTTGGAACATTTTCTAAAAAAAGTAAAACTGTTCTTCTTTTAGAAAACAATGAAAGACTTCAAACTCGTATGACTCATATAATTGATCATACATTAGTAAAACCACTTTTACCAACAAAAATATCTAAACATTTAGATAAACTTTTCGTAACTAAAAGTGAAACAACACCACAAAATGCTAATGAAAAAGTAAGAGCTTTAGTTGTTGAAGATAACCTAATAAACCAAAGACTTATAAAGATACTTTTAAAAGAGTATAACTTAAATGTTACAACTGCTGGTGATGGTGAACAAGCCATACAACAATGTGCTTCAAATAAATTTGACATTATTTTTATGGATATAGATATGCCAATCAAAAATGGTATAGTCGCAACTAAAGAGATAAAACAAAGAAACATCATAAATGAGCATTCTATGCCAATTATTGCCTTAACGGCTTTAGCTATGCAAGGTGACAGAGAAAATATTTTAGGCGAAGGTTTAGATGACTACTTAAGTAAACCATTAACTCGTGAAAAATTAGAATATATCTTACAAAAACATCTTAAAATGGTTTTTTAATGAGTTTAATAAAAGAAAAATTGGGTGAATCTTACTCTTTAATAGAGTCTTTTGGACGTATTGAAAACAATCTATTTTTTGTTTTAGATATGGATGATAATATCTTAGATATAAACAGACGCGTACTTTTTTTACTTGGATATAAAAACTTCTCAGAATTTATAAGTAG
The DNA here is from genome assembly GCA_015488775.1 of Helicobacteraceae bacterium. Taxonomy (GTDB): domain Bacteria; phylum Campylobacterota; class Campylobacteria; order Campylobacterales; family Sulfurimonadaceae; genus WFNF01. The sequence continues at coordinate 2,708 of WFNF01000159.1, read as the reverse complement.
TTTTACAAACTTTAAGGAGCTTTTTCCAGGAAAATCAGCTGTTATAGATGAGATTAAAAAAGAAAAAACCAAGATTATATTGGAAACATCATTAGGTAAAAAGTCTTACTTAGCTAAGTATGAAAAACTAAAAGTTGGTGATTTAGAACTTGCTTTTGTACTTTTAGAAGATCACTCTGCTTTTGATAAAGCTAGAATGGCACATAAATATTTTGAAGAGTTCAAAAGAAAGTTTTTAACAAATATCTCACATGAGTTTAGAACACCTATGAATGCCATTATAGGTTTCTCTGAACTTCTTCGAAACACTATGTTAAATAGGGTTCAGCATGAGTATATCTCTTTAGTTGAACAAAGTGCTAAGTCTATGATGAACTCTATAGAGAACCTTTTAGATTTAATGCAAATAGAAACAAACTCTTTAGCAGTTAAGCATGAGATTTTTGAACCTATAGAGAAGTTTGAGGAGTTTTCTAAAACTTTTTGTCAGATGGCTAAGGCTAAAAATTTAGAGCTTTTCTTTTTAATTGATCCACATCTTCCTAAAACTATGGATGGTGACTTAAGTAAAATAAAAAAGATTTTACAAAACTTGATTTTAAATGCTATAAAATTTACTCCAAATGGTGGGCAGATTTTAGTAAAAATTAAAGTTGTAAAAGTTGCTGATGAGATAGAGGTAAACTACTCCATAACTGACTCTGGGGTTGGAATATCTAAAGAGAAGTTAAAAACTATACTTAGACCTTTTGCATCTTCAAGAGACAATCAGATAAATGGTAGAGATGGTTTAGGTGTTGGTCTTAGTCTAGCTCATAAACTTTTAAGCATGATGGACACAAAGTTAAGAGTTTCTAGTGAGGTTAAAAGAGGTAGTAAATTTAGCTTTACACTAAAACATAAGCAAGATAAAGTAAGTGATTTTGAGTTTGTTAATGGTGCTAAAATGTTAATTTACTCTGAAGATAAAAGATTCAATCTTTACAATAAACTGATCAAAGATTATCTTGAGCTTTTTGAAGTTGAAGTTAAAAATATAACAAAATTAGAAGCCTTAGAAAGTGAGTCTTATGATGCTCTTTTCATACTAAGTGATGAGATGAGTAAGAAAAAGTTAAGCTCTATAGAAAATATCTTCCCAGATATACAGATTATACCTGTAGTAACTATAGGGAATGAAAAAGAGTTTAAGTCTGTAGAAAATCATGTTATATCTATGGTTCGTTCACCACTTCTTGCTTCTGATATGTACGAAACTATAAACTTGATTTATAAAAAAGTTCCAAAAGAGTTTTTAAAACCATCAGTTTTTGATAGATCTGAAAATGAGAGTAAAGCAAAAAATATCTTAATAGCAGAAGATAATCCAATAAACTTGAAACTTATACAAACTATCTTAATGCAGTACAATTTTAAAATCACAACTGCACAAAACGGTAAGTTAGCTGTAGAGTCTTACCAAAAATCAAAACCAGATTTAGTACTAATGGATATAGATATGCCTATAATGGATGGTATGAGTGCAACAAGACTTATAAAAGAGTTAGATAAAAAAGCAGGAGTAAAATCTGCGCCTATAATCGCTCTAACAGCCCACGCACTCTCAGGAGATAAAGAAAAAATCTTAAAAGCAGGTTTAGATGATCACATGTCAAAACCAATAGATAAAAACCTACTAATAGACACAGTACACAGATACTTAGAACTTTAGAACGTTCCCTATATCTCTCCAATTCCCAAGCTCTAGTTTGGGAATTTATATATATGTGAATAAGTAAGAGTAAGTGATGTATCCATTCCAAAGTGGACATTAGGAACGAGACAATAATATAGTGTTTTTATATGAAAAAAATTATATATAAGGAAAATTAAGATGCATACTATAAAATTACAAGTACAAGATAGTATCTATGAACATATTATTTTTTTGTTAAAAAATCTTAATACTAAAGAGTTGAAAATTATTGAAGATAGTAGTATTAACACTAATACTATAGAAGATGATACTAAAACTCAAGTGTTCTCAAACCATTCTGCAAATACAATAGATGACTGGAAAGATGCCAGCGAGGATGATATATGGAAATAAAAGAAGCAGATATTGTGCTTTGTAAATTTTATTTTAGTGATATGAAAAAATTTAAAAATAGACCAGTTCTTGTGTTTAAAGATAATTTACCTCATGATGATTTTATAGGGATTCCAATAAGTAGTAAAGTTCATAAGTTATTTACTGATGAACACATAATTTATAATGTTGATTTCGAAAGTGGTTCATTACCTGCCTCTTCAAAAATTATGATAAGAAAAACTTTTGTTGTCTCAAAAGAGGTTGTTGTAAAAAAATACGGAACACTAAAAAAAGATATATATATAAAATATAGTCAACTTTTTTGTAAATATTTTGGATGCAAGTAGTATTGAGATTTAACCATTGACAAAAAGAGTATAAAAACAAGTGAAACAATGGAAGTGGGACTTTAGTCCCGCCTACGCTAAAATATAAGTAAAGCAACAGATAAAAAGGGACAAAACACAATGAAAGTACAAGATCTAGCAGACCCTCAAGTAAACGCACTTGGTGGTAGTGAAACAATGATATGGGCAGTTATGTTTGGTGCTTTGATTATAGTAGCATTGGTTTTAGCATATATGAACAAAGATAGCTTAGGAAAAGAGTGATATAGGTTAAACTTATTATCTAATAG
>WFNF01000158.1 GCA_015488775.1 Helicobacteraceae bacterium | reverse complement strand
CTCAAGTGGAACAACAACTTCTATCTCTCTTAGACTATCATCAACTGCTATACCCTCAGTTTCGCATTTTTTGTTTTTTTCACCAATTTTTGTTGAAGCTATCACATCATAAAGATTATCTTGAAGTCTATTTGATACTATCTCTTTTTTTGTTTTTTCATTTAATACTGCATTGGCAAAATAGCACTTATGCAAAAACTCTATATTTTCGTTATCCACTTCTAAAACCTCTCTCACCAAACCTTTTATAGTTTTTGCAGGAGCATAAGGCAAGTTATCTCTACCTTTTACAACTGTGCTGTCTAGTTTTGCACCAGCACTAAGCCCAGAGCCAAGATGCCAGTAATCATAAAATTTTAATTTATATTTTAGTGTCATTAGTTAACTCCTTTATGATCAGTAGAAGATAAGATTTGCAGTATGTCATAAATTGGTGTTTTATGGTGTCCATCTTTTGGTACAATCAAGTCATAGTTTGAAAGTTTTGCATATAAATTTTCAAGATTTTTATCCATAATTTCACATCTCCATTTCCCACTTTGCTCTGTAACATCATTGATGCGTTTGAGCATGCTTTTTGCACTTTCATTGTTTTTGTACAGTTCACTCAACCAGTTTCTAAGGCGACCTATTGGTGAGCCATCGCATCTATAGGCTTCGATTGAGTTTTGAAGATTTTTTATATGTGGTTGATTGTCTTGCGATAAATAATATGGTCCAAAATCACATCGTATCTCTTGTTTTATTGTAAGTTCATCTTCTACAACCTTCTCCCATGATTGAAAGTTTGAACTTTGTATGTTGTGAAATATCAAAGAGGATGGTGCTAGATTTTCATTAATCGCTTTTGCATGTTTTTTACTAACGCCACATAAAGTTTCGGCTAAATCAACAGCATAATGAAATGGGTATTTTTCATTACAGTAAGCTATGCCGGCACAAGCGGTTAGTTTTTGAATGTTTATTGTTTTTAGTTCTTCAATTTCACCTGTTTTTTTCTCAAAATGAGTTAAAAATCTTTTTGTAAACTCCAACGCATCATTTGCGTTACATATAACTGTAACATCATCTCCACCTAAGACAACCTCTCGTATGCTCATACTCTCATCTCTTGCTTGAGTAAAAGCATCTTGTGTAGCTTTATTTAACTTTTGTGAAAATAAACTCAGTTTTTTTCCAAGTTTTGGGACAATCTGCCCCAAGCCATTACCATCTATGTGAACAACTGCAATTTTATTTTTATCATTTGAAAAATCAGAAATATCACTAAAGTCTTTGTTTCGTGGATTCTCTTTTAAAAATATTTTATATGCGCCTATCTTTTGTTGTGTCGATTCGTCATTATCTTTATTAACAAGTGGTTTTGCAGTTTTTGGATTGAGCTTCATAATGTTTATGCTGCTATCAAGTGGTATGCTAGGTCTATTTCTTTGGATTTTAAGGTTTTTTTCTAACTCATCTATATCATCTTGGGTATATTGATCATCTATCTTTACAACAGCTTGAGAGATAGTAATACCGTAAGCTTTTTGCATCACCATCTTAGGAAAATCTAAAATAGCTTTTTGGCACTCTTCTTCATTTTTAAACATAACTTTTATATTTCCAGCAGCATTAAGAAGTATTTCATCAGCTTGAAAATTATCTTCAAAAAGTGTTTGTATATTTTTTACTATCTCACTCGCACCAACTATCTCTTGAAGCCTATTTGTTTTAAATATAAACTCCTGTATCCCTTGAACGCTTGCGCCATATAGATACTTACTCATTTGATTCCTCCACTTTTATTTTCCCTAATCCAAAAACAGTCTGTTTTCCGACACCTAGCAATTCGCCTAGTTTGAGTACCTCGGAACTCTCTTTATTAAGATTTTTTATCTTTATCTGTCCCATTATTCCACCCATATTCATAGTTGTTTTTTGTCTGTTACTTTCTCTTGTAAGCTCTTTGTAGTGTAACTCTTTTGCTACTATCTCCCCCTCTATCTCATAAGGAAACTTTTTGTATCCTGCACCTAAGAGTTGCATCTGCCTTTGATAGATAGAATTTACAATATCTTTGAGTTCAAGAGTATCACCTCTTACAAATATATTCTCTTTTTTTATCCGTAATGGTGTTACAAGTTTCAGTGTAATATCCTGACAAATAGTGTCTATTTGAAAGGTTTTTATGTACTCTTTTGGTAACTTTATCTGATGCTTATCGATACAACTGCTATCATTTACATACATATCAAAATCTTTGTAGGTGGTTCTCTCTTTGCCTAAACCATTTTGAGTAAGCATCATGTAAAAAGCAGAGACTACATAGGGGAGTTTTTCACAAGCATCATCAAAAAGATAAAAATCAAAATTATAGTACTCAAACCCAAGTTCAAAATCAAATCTATACTTATGAAAACTATTTTTTTTCTCATAAAATTGATAATAGAGACAGTTATTTGTTGCAAAACATCCATCACATTTATAAGAGGGGTTAATACAAGTCACTTTTTTTAGTGCATAACCTAAAGCGCCGCGTATTTGGCTACCTATAAAGTTAGGAATTTTATTGTTTGGTTTGATAATAATGGATAATTTCGAATATTGCACAATTTACCTTTGCTTATCATTGAGAAATTTTAACTAATTATATTAAAATGTATTCTTAAGTTGTTTTTGAATAGTACTTAATAAAAATCTACATCCATTATTATCTTTTGAATTAATACTTTCATATTAATACTAATGCTTGTGCCATATTTAGGAATATAGGTATTCTCATCAAGTTTATCAAGGTCATAATTTTTTAGTGTAAAATATGTTTTTGTAAATTTTTTAATTTTATCTTCTTGATATTTTCGATTAAATCTTTTAAACAGGTTCTCCACAAAACTATCTAAAGAATACAACAAAGTTTGGTCATTTATCTGTCTAAAAAACTGCATCCATCCATACTGTTTGTTGTCATAAACACAACCAGAGATTTTAAGATTTAATTCTCTATATAAATCATCATCACTTTTATCAGCATTGCTATAAAAAACTTCAATGATTCTATCTCTTAACTTATCAACAGATGATTCTCTTACAGATATAGTGTCTTCATAAAACTCAAAACCTAAAAATTGAAATTTATCTTT
>WFNF01000157.1 GCA_015488775.1 Helicobacteraceae bacterium | reverse complement strand
ATTTGGATGCCCATGCTTATCTAAAACATATACTTACTCAGCTTCCTATTTATGAAGCTGAGGGAAAAAATATTGAGGAATTGCTACCTTGGAATGTGGAACTGAGTTAAAACTGTTCACTTTGCTAGATGGGGTTTACTTGGTGCTTACGCAAATAACGTCCGAGATATAGCTATGAAGAATGAAAAAAAAGTAGACAAGCAATGTAAATTTAGAGCTAAAAATATTTATCTCATAGATGGTACAACTATCACAATGCCAGATACAGTAGCAAACCAAAATAAATATTCTCATCCAAAGACTCAAAAAGAAGGATTAGGGTTCCCTATCTGTTGTATCGTTGCTATAATATCATTAACAAGACGAATAGAACCTCGATTGATTAAAAAATGGTGTAATGCTTATCAGCTATTAATGAAGTCACGAATTTTAGAAAGAGAAGATGTGATTAAGAATAGGCATCCTAAAATGTAATAAAATTGCTTAATTTAGTGCCATTCCTCATATGAGTGTAGATTATATGTATTTTAACTCATGTTACACATATAGCAAAATATGCCTAGCATTACATAAGAAATTTAGTAAATGAAAATTACAATATATTGATTATATTCATCTTAGACTTATAGTAAATATCTTATAATTTAATTTAACATTATAATTACAAGGGATACTATAATTAACCATTATAAAAAACTACTTTTTTAAGTCTCATTATATTTAACTTTACACTTAACGCTCAAGAGGATTCAGTTAAACGTTTGTCTTTAAACTTTGCTACTACAGATAATGCTGAAATTATTCCACAAATTTTTATCCCTTTAAGTTACAACTCCAATTTTTACTCTGGATTGGGTTATGAATTACAAACAACAACAAAAACACAGTCAGCTAAAAATGATCCTGATTTAGGTGACTACAAGTATGCAGATACTAGTACAACTAATCATTTTTGGCTAAATATACTTAGTTACGAAGATAAAATAGATTTATTTAACTACTCAATAGGTGCACAAGTGTCATACAAAAATATAACATTAAGTGAGTACGGCTATCTAGCAAAAAACACTGATCAAAATGGAACTACAGATGCTGTACCATTTTCTAATGATAGAGCTATTGAAGTATATCAAGCGGGCATATATGCTGATTTTGGAATGGATAATATTTTAGATATGCTATCTTTTCGTATTGGTGCAACTTTGTATCCTTATACTTCGTTAGCTGTAACTCATAGTCTTGATATTATAGGTGTTGTAGAGGATAAAGTAACTTCAAAAATCAACCAAGCCTTAACATATAAATTTATTGCAGATATTTATCTAAAGACTGGATATACAGTTGATTTAAGTTTTTCCGCACTTTATGTAAATGAGCCTCTATCATACGATATGATAAGAACAAAAACTGATGGAAGTTTTGGGGCACAAAAAGTAGATACAAATTACCAACGTTTAAGATTTGATCCTAAACTTGTTTTTAACTCTCTACGTGTTGCTTCAATGGACCCTATGCTAGGTTATGGCTATGAAAACATAACAAGTAGCATAGGTAAAAGTGAAACACAGAGTTCAAATAACCTTTTCTAATTAGATTTGAAAAGAAGTTTTAACTAAAAACAGACTAGCCCTTTTAAGATAAAAAGTAAAAACACACACAAATGATTGAGCTTAATAGAGTAGCTTTTGCAAGATATTGTTTAACCTTAACTTTATGGTATTGAAGTTTTCATTTTTTGTAGTATTGTCAGGTTTAAGATATAGTTTTTTGTTTATCTCTATCATAACCGACTTTACTCTAAAATCTTTCCCCCAATAATCAGTAGGAACTAAAGACCCCATATAAGGTGTGTTTATACCTATATTGTACCCTTTAAACTCCTCTTTTATAATCTCAACAAGTTTTTTATCTACATGATTATCTTCAAAACCTATGCAGATATCTGGTAAATCAATACTTGCATCATGAAACCAATACCTCTCATTTGAAAATGAGTGACAATCTATAAGTGTACATTTACCATACATAGAGAGTTTCTTTTGTGTTTTTTCATTTAACTCCTTGTGGTGTGCATCAAAATATGCTCTAATGTTAATTTTATTAAGATTATTTCTTAAAGGTTTTTCACTAAGAATGGCATTTTCATAAAACCAACCAAGTTTATATTTTTTATGCATACCCTCCATCTCATCATCACCAAATCTTTCAGGATCAAAAAAAAGTCTTGAGTACTTACTTTTTACAACATCAAAAGAGTTTAAAAAATCACCAAAAAGCTCATCTGTATATAAGTCACAATACTGATAAATATTTTTTTCAAGCTCATCTGCACTCAAAACATAGTCATCCAAAAATTGACTAGGTATATCTATCCCACTATGTGGTAGATGGATTAAATAGTGTTGATTCATTGTAGCTAACTCCTTTTTTACCACTATAGCATTATAAAATAACTATAAAAATAACGCTTATTAGATATACACTTCATTTCTAAACTCTTTCATCATTTTAATAGTTAAATTATCTTTCTCCTCACCTCTTTTTTCAAGGTGTTTTAGTATCATCTCAAATCTAGTTTTATTTAAATGCTGTCCAAATTTAACCTTTGCTTTTAAAGTTTTTATCTCTAGCTTGTAAATCAAAGTTGCATTTATCATCTTTTCATACACTTTATCCTCTAAAGGTTTATAGCCATTTTCGGGTTGAAGTTTTTTCATCAAAGAGCTAAGTGCTAAAACTTTTTCATCATAACTGTTTACAAAACTCACCTCACCATCTATACTCACAGACTTAAAAAACTGAGTTGCTGGACATGCTAGAGCCTCAGTTGAACTAAAATATGATTGGATTATTGAGTAGTCTTGAACAACACTAAAAGATGCAAAACTATTGTTTAACATAATATCTACTTTTTTACCTTTTTTAGAACCATGAAAGTAGATAAAATCTCCATGCTTTACAAAATTTGTAGGTAAAGCATAAGGTTTATTATCTACACATAAAGCAAGTGTTCCATACTCCACTTCATCAAGTAACTGATCAATAATATCTTTATCTTTTATCTCAAACATCATCTTCCTTTGTAAGTTAATTTGGGGTATTATATTGTTTATCTGTACATCTTTCAAGATACAAAATATTTTTTATTTACAAGGACAGTTTTGATATATATCTTAAAAAATAGCTCAAAAGTACCTTTACATATTCAACTTTTCAAGTGCATAAAAGATGATATTTTAAATAACTATGAGGTGGGGCAAAAGCTCCCATCTATTCGTAAACTAGCCCAAGAGTACAACATAAGTAAAACAACAGTACAAACAGCTTTTTCACAACTTTATGCTGAGGGCTTTATAGACTCAAAGCCTAGAAGTGGCTACTATGTATGTGACTTTTTATATAATGAAACTAGCAAAAGCATAAATATACAAAGTGAAAGTGTTGAAAAAAAAGAGAGTCCTACTTACGATTTTTTCCCAGCAAGGTTAAGGTCAGAAGATTTTCCACTTAAAACATGGAAAAGAGTTTTTAACAAAGCTATAGATGAGGGTGTTGATTTTGGCTCTTATGGTGATGGGCAAGGAGAGATAGAACTAAGAAAACAGGTAACATCTTATCTTACTTCTAGCCGTGGTGTAAAGTGTTTAGAGGAGCAAGTTGTTATCTGTGCTGGTTTTTCTGATTCTATGTCGATTTTAGCAAAACTTTTACATAACAAACACTCTACATTTGCGATGGAGGAACCAGGTTACCATGTGGCAAAAAAAGTGTTTGAGGAGTACAATTACAAAGTAGTGAAAATAAAAGTTACTAAGGATGGGATTGACTTAGAGTCTTTAAAAAAATCAAACTCTTCTTTAGTTTATATTACACCATCACATCAGTACCCAACAGGTGTAACAATGCCAATAGCACAAAGACTAAAACTGATCAAAGAGATGGTTAAAAGAGATGGCTACATCATAGAAGATGATTACGATAGCGAACTAGCATACTACAACAGACCTATACCCTCACTTCAAGGACTTGACACCAATAACACTGTTGTGTATCTTGGAACATTTGCAAAGTCACTATCCCCTGCACTAAGAGTTAGCTATATGGTTTTACCACCAAAACTTTTAGAGTTATACAAAAATAATTATGATTTTCACTTTCCAAGAGTCTCCATAACCACACAAAAAACACTAGCACTTTTTATGAAAGATGGTTACTGGCAGAAACATCTAAGAAAAATCAGAACACTAAATAAAAAAAAGCATAACCTCTTAAAAGAACTACTACAAAAACATCTAAAAAGCACATTTACCATAGAAGCACAAGGAGCAGGACTTGCCATACTAATCAACCCTAGAGTAGAGTTTGATTGGGAAAAGTTTAAAAAACTATCTGATGAAAAAAACATAAAACTATATTTTGCAAAAGAGAGATCTGGAGGAGATTTTGAAGCCATAAGAATGGGTTTTGGTGGATTTTTACTAGAGGAGATTACCCCAGCAGTTAAGGCTTTTTCTGAGATTTGGTATATGTCTATTGGATAAAAAGTTAAAGTTTCTTGTTTGCTAATTTAAAAGATACAAAAAATTGAACTACATACTATGGATTTTTAAAAGAACAAAATTAAGGATATGTCAGGGGGTGATTTTATTCTTGGAAACAAATCATTAATCGCTCATACTAGATATATTCAAAGAAATTTAAGTACCACTTTAGCCAAGATAGTGGACGAGAGTTTGTGAATGGAATTTTTTAAATTTTATTCATAAATAAGCTATAATTAAAAAAAGGAATTGATGCGTGTTGGAATCTGAAATATTAGAAAATAAATTATGTGAACTTATTAAACTATCTCTTGAAGATAAGCAATACTCTCAAAAAATAACTTTTCCACTACCTCAAAGAACTATAGACTGCTCACAGTTACTCCACTCGGACACCTAACTGGAAATCTATCGGACACTCATAAGTAAAAAACCTCTAAGTATGAAATTATAACATAGTGTCCGAGTGTGTTTTAAATTTTGTTGATTTTTGACCTCAATTTTCTCATAGATTCACCTTTGATTTCTATTCGGTGAGATGAGTGAACGACTCTATCTAAAATAGCATCAGCATTATTATTAAAATAATCATACCACTGAGATACAGGAAGTTGAGAAGTGATTATTGTTGAATTAATCTCTGTTCTATCTTCAATAATTTCAAATAAATTTGTAGCATCATCAGTAGATATTTGAGATACACCAAAGTCATCAAGTATAAGAAGTTGAAACCTTGAATACTTTTTGAGTAAATTTGTATATGTTCCATCAGCTCTTGAAATCTTTATCTCTTCTAGGAGTGTAGGTACTCGAACATAATAAACTTTAAACCCATCAAGTATAGCACGATTGCCTAGAGCTTGGGCAGTAAATCACTTACCTGTTCCCGTTTTTCCAGTAATTATAATATTTTAATGATTGCGAATAAAGTCCATTGTAATAAGTGATTGAAAGTTTTGCTTATCAATATTTCTTGTAGCATTATATTCTATGTCTTCAACTGCAGCTTGCTTATCCTTTATTTTTGATGCTCTTAGATTTCTACTAATTCGTTTGTTCTGCAAGAAAATATCTTGAGCTTCAATGAGATTATAAAATCTTTCTTCAAAGTTTAACTGAGTGTAGTTTGTATCCTCAATTTGTCTTAGATATGCTTCTTTTAATCCTTCGTATCCTAAATCATTTATCTTGTTAATAACGGTAGTTTGGTTCATTTGTATAATCCTTTTTATTTTTATTGATAATAATCTTTACCACGAATATTTTCATGGTTATTTAGCACATTATTTGTTGTGGTGTTGTTTGAGATTTGAAGATAACTCCCTGTTGGCTCAAATATAAATATTAAATTTTCATACTCTTTTTTAACTTTGAATATAACTTTTTAATACCTTTTAAATTGTTCTCAATTTCCATATCTAATTT
>WFNF01000156.1 GCA_015488775.1 Helicobacteraceae bacterium | reverse complement strand
GGAAGTGAGGCTTCAGCCTCGCTCTTGTGTATAACTGTTTCAGGCGAGGCTGAAGCCTCACTTCCAAAGAGATAGAAAAATTTTATTGAAAGTGGAAGTAAAAATAAGTAAAAAAATATGTTTTTAATCCTTAACTTAATGGCAGTGCCTAAACAGAGGTGGAACGAGTCAAAGTAAAGGCACAATGGAGTTATTACAATACTGTTGAAGCTTTTAATTCAAGAACAATCATCATATAAGTTTGTAAAAACTCTTTTACACCTTGCATAAAGTTTGGTTTATTTTTTTTAAGTTTTTTTGCATCCTTTTCAAGTTTATCTAGTATAAGCATAAGTTGTCCAATATCCATTGCAATCTCTTCACCAAGGGTATTAGAACACTCTAAGATATACTCTTTAGATAGGTTATCTAATCCATAGTGAAGTTTTAAAATATCAAAAATAAATGCAGGCAATATATGTAAGTTTTGCACTGTATTGAATGGTTTTGTAGTATTTACAAGATTAAAAAGAGCATCAGTCATATTTTTATATTTATCAACTAAATCATCCCTGGATTCACCAACAGTATCTAGCTGTGAAAACTCTTCAAATGTTGTAAAAACACTATCTATAAGCTTTTTATAAAAATCTTCATAAATTGATTTTTGTGTTCCAATTACAAGATGTTTTTTCATTAGTGTATCTTGTACACTACTTTTAAACGATGCCTCAACACAAGAAAGTTGTGCAAAAAGGTACATAGTGGTTTCAAATAAATCTATCTCTAATCTGTTTTTTCTTATCTCTTCTTGAAAATTTTTTGTAAGTTTTTTTGATAAAACTAACTCTTTGTTTATTGCATTTTTTTCAAGCATAAAGGTATCTAGTAATTCACTTTTTGCAAATTTATCTACATCTGGATATTTTCCAACTTTCATATCAACAAGTCCTAATGGTAAAAAAAGTCTTTCAAAAAGTCTAGTTTCTGCTATAGATACAAAAATATCAAACTTATCTTTTTCTATATAATCTAAAAGTTCAAGCTGATCAATAGCATCATCTATCATAGGATAAGCATCAAGCAATAGAGCAGCATAAACCTCTACTGAACGAAAATTACGATCTTTATCTCTTAATAGTTGAAGCATTACTACTGAAGAGTTTTGTACACATACAGCCTCTTGATGTCTATCAAAATACCCTATGTTTATACCTAAAGCCATATATAAAAGTAGTATATACTGCTCGCTTGGAGTTAAAGTTAAAAATTCATTACCTTTTTTTGTAAGAAGTAGTTTCCCTTTTTGCACTTTAACTAGTTTTAAACCCTGTGCTACAACTCTTGCAAAACCTGCACTAATATTTTCCTCTTCTAAAAATCTTTTTTGTGAACCCATATATCTTCGTTCTGATACGCTCGCAGCAACATCCATAATAGATTTTACAATTTTTGTAGGTAAAAAACCTTTAGGAGTGAGTTTTGAACCTTTTAAATCAATGCTTTCTAAGAGTACATTTACACCTTTTAATAAAGGTGCATCAATCTCTTCTAAAGAGAAAAAATCTTTTTTTATTTTTATACCTGTTTTTTGTAAGTTTTCTATCATATCTTTATACATTTTATTCCTTTATTATATAAAATAATACAATAAATTGTTTTATACTTTTACTATAATCTATTAAAAAATAAATTTTATACTACACATTATCTACACAATTAGAGATTATAATACCAACATGGATGAGGAGGTAGTAGACCCTCAGACATATTTTTTCATTTTAGATTTAAAAAAAATTAAATCACTCCTTAATAGATTCAAAGGTTTAGTAGTCCTTTGAATCTTCTTTTTCAAACTTCATATACCCTTATCTTTTAAAATAAAACCAAATGTTCTAAACTGTTTTTTATATATGTGATAATTTGTAAAGCTTAATTATTTCCTCATTACACCTCTGTTGAGGTGTAATGCATATAAATATTAAAATTATCTCTCGTTCCATCCTCTCCTGAGGTGGAATGCCTACTTAAGCTAAAACAGATTAAAATATTTAAATACGAAGAAGTAGTGTTAAGTGTGAAAGTTGAGAGATTTTAGTAGTTTGAACTCTTGTATGCATTCCACCTCAGGAGTCGCCACGTTCAAATTTAGTTAACAATGATACCAAAAGTAACACTTTTTAGAGAATTTATTCCATGCTAGTTGCTTCTTTAGAGTTAAAGTTTTCATCATATTTACGATTATTTTTATAAAGAGAATGAGCAGTAATAAT
>WFNF01000155.1 GCA_015488775.1 Helicobacteraceae bacterium | reverse complement strand
TATCTGCTCTACACTTTTATCTAAGATGATTGCTATATGTTCATTTGCCACAACACCTTTGTCTTTTATAAAATTTGCAATTTGAGATGAACCGTTGTGTAACTCTTGGTATGTTAAACGATGCTTTGATGTTACAAGAGCTTCACTATCTTTATATTTAGATAGATTTTGCATCACTTTTAATGCTATATTTGTTTTATCTAACTCTTTTTTAGTGTTGTTATATAGCTCTCTTTTATCAAGCTGTTTTTGTGTTAGTAGGCTTATGTTTTTATCTTCTAAAAGTGTATCATCTTCAATAAACTTTTCAATTAAACCTATATAACTTGAGTACATATCATCAAGAAGCTCTTTTTCAAATAACTCCTCTAACACGCTCCATCTGATAACTAACTCCTTGTTTTCAATATTAATATCATTAACGAGCCAAACTTGTGGTGTTTGTGAAAGTTGGTAAGTAGTTTCACCAAGCCATGAGTTATCAATATCACCCTCCATACCTAAAGTTGAGGTAAATGCTACATTCATTGTATTATCATTACCAATAGAACGCATCTCTCTTAAAAGTTGAACACCATCTACATCTTTATGGTCTAAGTCATCTAAAAGTTGTTTTTGTATAGATTTTAAAGATTGAAAAAGATTTTCTTTATCTAAATCTATCTCTAAAAGTACAAGGGAAGTAAACTCACCAAAAACATTTTCTATATCTTTATGAACTTGCAAACGGTTGTTTAGAGTAAGTGTTAGAGTAAAATGTTTGCTATTTGAGTAAACAGATAACACTTTAGCATAAAAGTTCAAAAGTAATACAGTTGGTGTAATCTGCATCTTTGCACTTTTTTCTTGTAAAATTTTCCATTTATCTATGCTAAACACTGTTTTTATATCTATAAATTCAGGTTTTTCAATATCTTCAGGTTTTACCCTTAGCGGTAATGCTGGTCCAGCAGGTAGGCTTACTAAACGAGGCTTCCAATACTCAAAACTTTTTTTATAGGCATTTGAGTGTATAAAATTTTTTTCATAAGCAAGATAATCTTTAAACTCAAGATTTAAACTAGGAAGTATCTTCTCTTTATTTTCATAATATTTTTTTAAGTCTCTAAGAAGAACCATAATACTTGTAGCATCACACACAAGGGCATCTATAAATAGATAGATTTTAACCTTATTTTTAGGAAGCTTATATGCATCAAGAGTAACTAAAGGCCAAGAAGATGGATCATTTTTTTGTGTAAGTTTTATCTCTCTTTGCTTTGCAAGATAGTTACTAATCTCATTATCACTATAGTTACTAATATCTTTTTTTAGTATATTATATCTAGTTACCTCTTGCAACACCTCTTGAGTAAAATCATCATGTATAATAGCTCGTAACATACCATGTCTTTTAATTACATTGTTCCAAGCTTTATCTAAACAATCTATATCTATACTATCGCTATCAATCTCTATATAAGTAAAACAATCTGTATTACCAAGTGTCATATAAGAACTTCTACCAAGGTAATATGCTTGTTGAATTAGATTTAAACTAAATGGTTCATTTTGATTCTCTTTACTACTTACAAGTTCAATTAAAGTATCATCAATCTCTTCAATATTACCTTTATTATTAGATATATATCTACTTAAAGATTTAACCTTTGAGTTAGAAAACAGTGTACTAAGTGGTATCTGCATCCCAATAGTCTCTTTAATTTTAGCAACCATTTGAGTAGCCAATAAAGAATGTCCACCCAAATCAAAGAAATCATCCTCAATTCCAATCTTTTCAACACCTAAAATAGTAGTAAAAATTTTAACCACACTTTTTTCTATATCATCCCTTGGTGCAATATATTTTTTTGTTGAACTTATTTCTATATCTAAAGACGCTAAAGCTCTTTTATCAACTTTTCCATTAGATGTTAAAGGAAATTTTTCTAAAAACATAAAATAATTTGGTATCATATATGCAGGTATATTTTTACCTAACTCATTTTTTATCTGATCAAGAGATATCTCATAATTTAAACTTAAATAAGCAACAAGTATATCGTAATTAGAGCTATCTTTTTTGGCAAGTACCACACCCTCTTTTACCCCATCAATTTGTAAAAGTTGTTGCTCTATCTCCCCTAACTCTATCCTAAAACCACGAATCTGCACCTGATCATCAAGACGGCCTAAATACTCAATATTTCCATCTTGTGTATATGCAACTAAATCCCCACTTTTATAAAGTTTTTTATCATCTTTAAAAGGGTTATCTATAAACCTTTGTGAGGTTAATTCCTCTTGGTTAAGATAACCACGAGCAAGTCCATCACCCTCTATATACAACTCACCAGGAACACCTTTTGGCATTAAATTAAGATTTTTATCCAAGATATAACAAGCTAAATCAAGTAAAGATTCACCTATAAGACTTTTTTGACTTTTTATATCATCTTTATCTAAAAAGTTATAAGTTGTAAAAACTGCGGTTTCTGTTATTCCATACATATTTATTAAATATGGATTAGTATAAGAGTATTTTTCAATCCATGGCTTTAATGAGATAAAATCTAATTTTTCACCACCAAAAATTACATATTTTAAACTTGTAAGTTTATCTTGTGATTTTTGATCCTCTTGGATAACTTGGTTAAAAGCTGATGGAGTTTGATTTAGTATAGTTACTTTTTCATCTTTAAGAAGTTTATAAAACTCTGAACTAGAGCGTGAAACCAAATATGGAACAACTACAAGTTTAGCTCCATGCAGTAGTGGTCCCCAAATCTCCCACACTGTAAAATCAAAAGCAAAAGAGTGAAACATAGTCCAAACATCATTTTCATTAAAATCGTAAATCTCCCTACTTGATTTAAACAATCTATCTACATTATGATGTTCTAACATAACACCTTTTGGTCTTCCTGTTGTACCAGATGTATAAATCACATAAACTAAATTGTTTGGCTTAACATCTATATTTTTGTTTTCTTTAGAGTACTTATCTAAGTTAATATCATCAAGAACTAGTAGATTTTTTGAAAAAGATTTAAATTTATTAGTTAAACTTTTTTGGGTTATCAAGATATCAGTTTTTGAATCTTCTAAAATATAATCTATTCTATCTTGTGGGTAAGTATCATCTATTGGAACATAAGCAGCACCTGATTTTAAAATAGCTAGTATAGATATAATCATCTCTGCAGAGCGTTCTAAACATACTGCTACTAAATCATCTTTTTTAATTATTTTTATACTTAAAAGATAATCACTAAGTTGATTTGCTTTTTCATTTAACTCTTTGTAACTTAATTTAGTATCTTCACAAGAAACCGCGATATTATCTGGAAACTCTAAAACTTTAGATTCAAAAAGTTTATGTATAGTATTTTTTTGATCAAACACTTTTTCTATTTGATTAAGTTTTTTTGTCTGCTCTACTATCTCTTCATCAAATAAAGGTGTTATATCTTTTATTAATTTAGCATCATCCTCTAAAATTTGATTTAAAATTTGATTAAATCTTTTAACCATGCTATCTACAGTAGCCTCATCAAATATATCTTTATCATAGTTAAATTCACAACTAATTTCATCTGTATTATCAACAAAAACTACAGCAAAATCTGAACCACCATTACTTTGCGTTCTAAAAGGCTTATAAGACACATTATAGTTGTCATATTTTATATTTAATGGTCTATATCTTGTATAAGTTGTTTTAAATCTTTGCATTGGATGAAATGGTAAAGTTCTATCGTAACTAAAATATTTATTAACCTCTGAAGATGGATAGGTTCTCATTTTAGATACAGCTCTAACCTCAGCTTTCATACAAGCAAATATAGATGATAAACTCATATTATCATCTATATCAACTATAATAGGTAATGAGTTTATAAAATAACCCATCTCATGTTGTACATATTTATCTCTAATATCAAAAGCTGTTAAAAGTGTAATACGATTAGAGTTACTAAGTTTATGTAAAAGAAGTGAAAATATAGTGTTCAATATAACAAATGGAGTTGCACTATTTTTTTTAGCTAACTCTTTGATTTTTATAAAATCACTATTTTCTATAATTGATACAATCAACCCACCCTTACCACTTTTAGTTTGTGGATGATTTCTATCTTGTGGTATTTGGATTATCTCAAACTCATCACTAAGCTTCTTTTGCCAAATTTTTTGTGCATCAGAGTTATTTTTATAAGATATTCTTTTTTGAAAGACAAGCTCTTTTGATCTGTCATACTCTTCAACAACATAAGGATCTAGTTCATTTTTATCAAGTAGATTAACAAGATCAAAAAAATCATTTATACAAACTATAAATGACATATAGTCAACAACAAGATGGTGAAAATATACAACACAAAGAAACTTTTTATGGTCAAGCTTAAAAAGGGTAAAGTCTGCAATTTTATCTTCTATATCTATGCGATTTGAGAAAGTTTTTTCTATATATTCAGCTCTATGGGTCTCATCTATGTTTGAGATATCTTCATAAGTTCCATAATTGCTTGGAGAGATAGTATCTCCATCCATAATGCGTTGAACAACAATATCATCTATAACTTCAAATCTAGTTCTTAAGGCTGGATGTCTTCTTAAAATTGCATAGTATATATTTTGAATATCGTTTAAAGTTATATCACCCTCTATTACAAAAGATGTAGCTTCAAGCAACATATCTTTAGCATCATCTTCAAGTAAACTACTATCTATCCATAATGACTCTTGTTCAATACTTAAAGGAAAAAGGTTTTTATCATTTTTATATAGTTCATTAAATTTCTCTTCATAACTTGACATATATATATATAACTCCATCATACAAATCTTATAATAATATTTTATCATAAAAAACATTACATTACCCTACGAATGCATCTTATATAAAATTTTATTGCAAAATCTGCCTTACTATGCACATTCAACCGCTTTAAAATTAAATAAATAAGACATAATTTTTGTTTCAAACTAATAAACATAAAACAATATCACATAATTGTTATACATATACTTTTTATTAATTGAGGTAACTAGTTAAATTGATTGCTAATGCAAGAAGTTTCTTAGTTAAAATATGCGTGATTAAGATTTAGGGCACATCTAAAAACCCTAGTGCCCCTCAGCATTACATAGGAGTTTACAATCAAGGCAATCTTTTGCACCCCAAGGGCATTTTGTCGCTACGCTCGGGCACATACCTAGCCAAAGCTAAGTCAAAAAAGATTAACGCGGAGTGTGAGCTCCTATGTAATGCCCAAAGGGAGGGATAAAAAAAGCGATATTTAGTATAAGAGCTAAAGCTCAATGCAAAAATATCACTAAATGATATTTTGTGAAACTTTTAATCGCCATAGCTACGGCTATGACTCATAAAAGCTTTTACAAAATCTCATCTTTTTTTCTTCCCTCT
>WFNF01000154.1 GCA_015488775.1 Helicobacteraceae bacterium | reverse complement strand
CCTAAGCCTTTAATTCAACAAGCACATCTTGAAAATGTTAATTTAGAATTAGAAGTTTTAGAAAATGGTTTATTAATCAAACCGGTTAATAATACTAGAAGAGATACTTGGATAGAAAATATTGAGAAAGTAATTTCTAATCACAAGGGTCTGCAAGATGAAGGACTTTTAGAAGATTTACTTAACGATAATGATTTAGAAGAATATGAATGGTAGTAGATATCAAAAGATATGAGATTTATCTTGTTAAGTTAAATCCAACTGTAGGTTCTGAGATTCAAAAGACTAGACCATGTATAGTGATTTCGCCAAACGAAATGAATGTTTTAAAAACAGTCATTATCGCTCCAATGACATCAAAAGGCTTTGATTTTGTATTTAGACCAAAGATAAAGTTTGAAAATAAAGATGGTTTAGTGCTATTAGATCAAATTAGAACAGTTGATAAAACAAGACTTGTAAAAAAGCTTGGAGATGTTGATACAGCAACATCAAAAAAGATTTCAAACATGCTTGTTAATATGTTTGAACTTTAATTAAATGATAACGAACACAGAGACTGTGAACTTAGTCCAAATAATCCATAATTTGATCTACATTTTAAGCCGCCAATTCAAGAAATAATTACAAGAAAAAGTATCTTTTTGCTCTTATATAAATTTTGGGACTGTAATAAATTATATATTAACACCTAAATTTTATCTCAAAGATAGACAATTTTGTATCTTTAAGATAGCAAAACCATAATTAGCTTTTTTTAAGAATTGCTATTAATATTCTTGTTTGTTTTTGCATCTCTTTTTCCATAAATTTATTATGACGGATTTGCTCATCTAAAAGAGACTCAGTATTATAAGCGGTAGATCTAACTGGCATAACTGTTTCACATCCAGAAAATATTAAAAGTGCTGAACTTAGCATAATTATTTTAATAAGCATTAATTAACTCCATAGTATTTTATCAAATTATAGTGATTTTATGTAAATATATAAAGAGTTTTGCTTTATCTAGGGACATTATATAAGTAGTACAATAACCCTAATATTAATAAGCTATAAATTAAATATTTGAACTTACACTCATAAAGAAGCTTTTATATATATACCCTACTTTCGACTTAAATAATCTTCATCCAAATCCTCTTTCTTTCCAACTCTTAAGATATACTTTTGACTAAACTCATCATCTTTCAAAAAGTTTTTTGAATATGTTTCTGGTTGTAGTCTAATTAGTGTTCTTGTAAAACCATTAAGGGTTGAAATACTAAAGTTTGCTTTTATGAAACTGTTTTCATTAGGGATAATATCTTTAGCCGAGATTTCTAAAGCCACTTTCTCACCTGAATCTAAATCATACTCAAATATCATACGCTTTAGATTTTGATCTTTATCTTGTTGACACAAGCATTTCCATGAATTTTCTGAACCAAAACAACCTTTTCCAGCAGGAGAACAGTTTAATTGCCCCATCTTTTTTCGATATGAAGCATCTTGAATATTAGCAAGGTCAATCACATTTTCACTGTTTGGATATTCGAGATAGACCTTAGCATTTTCACCATTTTTTACCCGTTGTGAAAACCATAAAAATGGTTTTAGCCAACCTAAGTCCTTAGAATTTGAAAGGTCTAATGTAAAATCTTTACTTACTTTATATTTATATTTGTAGGTAAAGTCTATAATTTTACCTCTTTGTTCAACAATATAATCTTCTACTTTAGCGTTTAAAAAGTGTTCACCTTTAAGATTTAAGATTGGAGCAGTGTCTACAGCAGTTCTATCTGTAATATTAACAGTTCCGTCAGAGTAGAGTGGCATCCAGTCTATCGCTTGAAGACGCTCATCATTTACAACTGTTTTAGCTTTTGAGGCAAAAGCCCAATTGAAAGAAAAAATACCATTTTTACTATATGGGGATCCAGAACCTTGATTAATCGCTAACTCGAAATTTTTACCATTTTTTTGAACTTTATAGATATGTGCGGTAGCATGAAAACCTGAATCAGTAGGTGATAATATGTCAAGTATCTGTTTATACTCTTTAGTTCCATCTGCCAAAGTGTTTGCCAAACTAATTTCACTGAGTAAACCTGCATAATCTTCACTGATACCCACACGAAGACCTACATCACTCACATCATTAAATTTCTGTATACTTTTTGTCGTGGTATCTTGAAAACCAAATTGTCCAAAATTACCGTGGATACTCAATTGCTGTACAAGGTTTGGATCAGGTTCAATAGAAGCATCTTTTTCAATTTTCCAAAAAAAGTTTAAACATTTTCCATGGGGGAAATTATCAGTATCTGTAGCAAAATCTATATCCAAATTTTTAAAAGTGAAAAGTGTTTTAGCATCTTGTGTACTGACTTGATCATAAACAGTTTTCTCCATGTCATCTATCTCTGAAAAATCAGGCTTAGCACAACTACCATCATACATCTGACTTTTAACATACGAAACTTTATAGTGATCTGGAGCAAAAAAACCTATAAGACTATCTTGGTTTAGAGTAAACGGAATATCTGCATTAATATTGTTGTTAAAGATTATAGGTAATCGTTTATTAAAAGATAAATTTGAATCTTTATCAGTGAATTTTTTCATATCACCTTTTTTATAAGTACTCTTAGAACTACTTTTTTCCAAAAAACCAAATCGTATGCTATTTAAGTCTGAATAGATTTCATCATTTTGAGTCAGTAGAAAAAATTGTATCTTTTTGTCTTTAGTATTGCCTTCAACTATAGTACACACACCATCTAGGCACATATCGTCTTCCATACAAAATCCATTTGGATTTGTAACTGAACAAGGGTTTTCTACTACTTCATTATCATCACCACAAGCAGTAATTAACAATAAAAAAGAAAATAGAAAAGTTAAGTAAGTAAAATTTTTCATAAATCTCCATATATAAGAGCCACTTGCAGATTCCCACAAAAGCAGCTAATTAAAAATTTTAGTAGTTAAAAAAGTTGAGATCAAATTTCAAATGCTATAATAATTTACGACAAAAACTAAAACATAAAAAGAGATTCAACTTATGTCTAAAATTATATCAACACTATCAAAAATG
>WFNF01000153.1 GCA_015488775.1 Helicobacteraceae bacterium | reverse complement strand
TCAAAAGCCCTATATTAGGAGGTCTGAAACTTAATCAAAACTAAAAGTTCGCAAATCATTGTGTTACACATTAGTCAAACATAGTTTTACTAACTTTTTTGAACCTAAAAAATGTAAAAAGCCCTAAAATAGGCTCAAAAAAGTTCGCAATAGATTTTACTAAAAAAATTCTATTTATCTCCTTTATCGTATGAACTTTATGAGCCATATTTAAGACTCATAAGTGTTTATTTTAACTCTTGTTTTGCTTTATCTACTAACTCTAAAACAAACTTTGAACCTTTATTGTTTCTTTCCCATTTTTTTATAAAGCTTTTAAGTGATTTTTGTAAACCTTTTATATATTTAGGATTGTGTATTCCATCCCATGCTTTTTTAGCTTCATTATTAACTTTTTCATGTTTATTTGATTCTTTTTGCTGTAAAAGATCTTTGTACTTTTCTTTTACCATTTCAATGTCATGAGTATCTTTATGATCATTTATAAAATTTTCCATGATTTGAAGATTGTTAGAGTTCATAGTTAGTTTTAATTTATTTTGAAATTCTTGCTCTTTTTTTAGTTTCTCTTGTGCTATTTTTTCCTCTTCTAGCTCTTTCTCTTTTTGCAATCTTAAAGTTTCAGCTCTTTTTACTTGTAAACTTTTTGCCTCTTCCAACTCAGCACTAGAAACTAAACTTGTAATTTTACAACTTTTTATATGTTCAAGTTTTGTATAGTTTCGTAAGCAATCTTTACTTATTGACTTATTGTTTGCAAACTCTTCAAGTGGCATATATCTTAACTTAGAATTTCCTGCATTGTTTTGTTCTAGAGACATACTTAGAAGTTCTTTTAGTTGATCAGTCTCAGACCAGTTAGAGATGTTTGATGCCATCTCTAACTCAAAACTTTTTAGATAATCCTCGAAGTTATCAACACCATTAAGCTTAATCTTGATTTTCCCATATCCTAAAGATTTTGCCATACCTATATTGTGGTAAGAATCTTTTGTATTGTGAAAAGTAAGAGCACTTAAAATCGCTCCTAACTCTGCTTTTTTAAGATTATGGTAGCGTAGTTTTCCACTAAAAGTTACACCATCTTTTAAAGGTATAAATTTTGTTCCTACATTTTCATTATCATTTTTTTCAGTTTTAACTGTTATATTTCCTTTATGGATTGGGTATCTTTTCCATCCAGCAATGCTAAAATCATCCATAAATGTCATAAAAAGCTTTTCATTTTGTCTAACATATATTGGGTAGTATGAGGCTCTAGGCGTTCCTAAAATTTCTGTTCTTTCTTGCAACACTTGAGGTTTTGAAGTGCTTTTAAAATGTGAAAACTGGACACGTCCTTTTAGTGAAGTAGTGTCATGTGTATATCCGAAGATACTCTGTGCCAAGTCAAGTTTTTTTGTATCTTTATGATTTTGAGGTATTCCAAACTCTACACTATGTTTGTATGGGAGTTTGTATAGATATGACAAACCAAAATGAGCTACATTTGAGCCATCTTTTTGAAAAAAGACAGGTACTTTTTCACCATTTTCTAGTTTTTCTTTCCAGTACGTCCAATCAGGTGACTCTTTTGGTTCTGTATCTCTTCCATCAAAGTATGAAAAAAGAAAGTTATCCATAGCCTCTTTACTTAGTTTTATATCTTTTCTTGATTCGAAAAATAGAAATTCATACACTTTTCCACTAGGTATTTTTTTAGTTTCATCTCTAGCACTAGGTTGTCCTGTTAGAACTAGAGTAGCTTCTAGGCTTGATGATTTGTCATAAACATATCTTTTATCTCCAACTGTCGATAGTGTGGTGTGTGTGAACGTATGAGTTAAATTAGAACTTTGTAACATACCGTACTTTTTTAAGGCTGTTTTATCATCAGCTTTATTGCTAAAAGCTCCTTTTCTAAATTTTGATGCAAAATCTATATTGAAAATTTTGTCTATCTCTTCATGTTTAATTCTGCCAGCTCTACCACAATCCTCTATAACATAGCCATCTTGAGTCTTTTTTAACCAACCAGATAAAATTTTATCTGGAGTCATCTTAGACATATAAAGTTCTCTGTTTCTTAGGTCTCTAACTGCGTAAGTGTCATCATCAACTTGACTCATCTTTGAAAAACTCATAATCTCTAAAATATTACGCACCATACCTTTTACTGAAGTAGATGGTATGTAGTAATCACCATTGTGTGAACAAAACATATTTTCATCTACAGAGTCTCTTACAAAGATAGGGCTTTTTGCAGTCAAAGTTATATCTATAACTCCACTTTGGCTATCTTTAAAGGGTGCATCATGACTTATATCTTCTGCCCAATCTGGAAAAAACACCTCTTTACTTAGAGGTACAAAGTTAAATGGTGCTGTTATCATTTTGAGTCTCCTTTTTCAAATCCTGCAAAAACTATTTTTTTTATCTTTTTAACTTTCATACCCTCACAAAGTTCATCTGAAAGCTCTTCAAAGATTTGAGCCATCTTTACATTTTGTTTTAAAGCATGAAAAGTTTGAGTATCTTCTTGTGAGACCTTAGATATATCTGTAGTTGAAACTAACCAAACATCATTTATCTGTTTTATAGCTATAGACTCAAAATCATTACAAAAGTGCGCTTCATACACAAAACCATCTTTAACATCTACATTAATATCACTACGATTAGTCCAAATCTCCTCTATAGGTTTATGTGAAAACTGAACATACCCCTCATAGCCTTTAAGTGAGTTTATATAAGTTTCTATCTCTTCTTTATTTTTTTTCATATTGTTCTCCAGACTCAAACAGTAAATGTTTGATAAGTATATTTTTTTCTTTAGTTATATAAATCATTGCCATATTTCTCATATCTTCTGTGTATCTTTAAACAACTCTCCAAGGAACACACCATGCCCTTTTGTAGTCATTCCACCTAGAGGCAACATTCCAGTTGTAATGTCTGTTAGTGCTTTTTCAAATGCTTCTAACTCTTTATCTTTTACATCTTTATGCAACAGTATCTCTATCTCCCACTTATCTTTTTGAGAGATAGTTTTTTCTTGAAAAAGTGCCCCATCCATAGCTCCAGATGTAAAACGATTTATGGCTACATGATCAAAAATCTTTGTTTCATCTTTATCTTTTTTAAAACAATCATTAAAAAGTACTTTTCCTTTTAATCCTTGTTTAGTTTCATCATTAGAGTCTTTTGCACTTCCAAAAATATTTTCAAGTGAATCTAAAGTATTTTTATCTTCTATGGTATTTCCAAGCAAAGAGTTATAGTGAAAAAGTGTTCTATGAGCTATAGCACCTTTTATGCTACTTGCTGGGATTAGGAGTTGTTTTTTACTAAGTTTTTTGTTTTCATAATCAATCACTGATTCGTAAACTGAAGTGGAATCGCTATCGTTATCTCCAAAACCACTACCAAAAATAAAAAAATCATCAGGAGATATTTTAAGTACATAGCTTACAAAACTAGATACCTTTTGAACTTCAACATTAAACTTTTTGCTTAGTTGATGGTTTAAACTACTAGAGTAAGTTCCATACTCCTGCAAACCAAAAGTATCTGTTTTTATCTCAAGTATATTAAGTTTACCAAAGCCTTTTGTGCCTCCACCACCAATTCTAAATGATGATGAACAAAGATGACTTAGTACCTCTTCAAAACTCTCTTTGTCATCTTCTATCATCTCAATGCTAAACTTAAAACGGCTACCTTTATAAAGTAACTCCTCATCAAACTTAGCATGTTCCTTAGCTACACCCTTGCTAGTTATGGAAGTATGTTCTCTTATGGGAAGTGTTTCAAATATATTTAAAAATGGTGTTTTTTCTAAAAGTAAACTTTCATTTACTTGATTGTTTTCATCTAAAAGTAATGCGTTTGAGATGATGAGTTTAGAACCATCATCTTTACCAAACAAACTCTCCTGCTTTTGTGTGTTAAACTCTTTTCTTAAAACACCAGCTATAGAAGTACCAAGTATCATAGGTAAATCGTTAAAATCTTTTTGAATAGGACTATCTTGCAAAAAGTCACTAGAGTTACTACCAACTTTTAAAGGGGTGTCTGCTTCAACAATTATATGTGCTATATGTCTAGTTTTCATCTTTAGAATCCTTATCTTTTACTTTTGGCATCTGCATAGACAATAATTTTGTAAAAGCCAATTTATTTGAGCTGTATTTTATGGCATCTAGTAAAGTTGACTTTTTTGAACCCTTCCATTTATCCTTTGCAACACCATGAGAAATATACTCATCTACATCATCATATATGTTTGTTGTGTTAGAGCAAATACTTCTTATAGTTCCCCACTGTGAGTTCATTTTTTGTGAGTAAAGGGACTTATGGTTCTTAATAAACTCATGCACCTCATTTGCCAAGTCAAGCTGATTCTCTTTTTTAGTTTCTCTAAACCTTAAAAAGAGTGCTGTTTTATCTGTAAGTTCGGTTTTACTCTTTTGATCAGTTTTACTAATATTTTTCTCTTTAAAACTAAACTCATTATCTTTTAAAAATGATGGATTGATTAAGATATCTCCAAATCCTTCACTAAGATAAGCACCAACACCTTTTTTTATGCTATCTAGTTGTTCTTGTGAGATCTCTTTTAAAACTATAACACTCCCTTTATTTATACAAACTCTCTCATAATCTTTACCACCTCTAACTAGGTTATAAGGTGTAAAAGTGGAAGTTTTTACTTGTGTTTTTTCATACAATATATTTTTATCGCTCAAACCATCACAAAGTTTTGTAAGATTGTAAGTGCTATTTCCATCCTCATCAACTAATGATAAACGTGAATTTACATATAACACCACCTCATCACTTAGAGTTAAGTCTTCTATGTTTTCATTTGAACCTATAGCTGATATCTCAACATGAGCATACTGTGCAGATTTTGACTTGCCAAGTCTTTTTCTTCCTATAAGATTTGTTTTTATCTTTTTCAAATCCTCTTCGCAAATAGTGTGATCATACTTAAGTGTAAATTGCCATAAAGTTCCAGACTTCAAAGCGGTGTAACCAAACATAGAGCTATCTTTACTTCTTCTATGCTCTTTATCGTAAGCAGACTTTTGTGAATAAGTATAATCTAACTCCATAACTACTTTATCAGATGTTATATAAGCACTTTTACATTGTTTAAGTTGTGTAAGTTTGCTAAAATCTTTTATATAATGATGAGTATATATCTTTTTAACATTAAGTTTTTCATGGAAAAAGCTTAATGGCATTTTGTAAGTTTGTTTAGTATCGCACAAAACTGTAGCATCTCCAAAACGAACAGAACCACTATGGAAAACTGCAAAGCTCTCTTTAAAATCATTATAATCTTTTGCAAGCATACCCAAAAAGTTACTACCAGGAATAAAATCTAATTGCTTTATATTTCCCTCAGTATTGGAAGTAGCAGGTAAAACAACATCACTTAAAAACTTTACTTGAAAAACTAACTCATTCATTTTACTTCCCCTACTATAAATTCACATCTACCTAAACCACGGTTTCTATTTAGTCCCATTCTCTTAATCAGACTTAGAGATTTTTTTAGCTTTAGCACTGAACTCTCTTCAATATCATTTATCTCACCATAAAGAGTAAGTGGAACAACAACTTCTATCTCTCTTAAAGAGTTATCTATAGCTACGCCATCTTTATCTATTTGTGTTGAAGCTATAACATCATATAGATTGTTTTCTAACTTATGATCAAGTATCTGCTTTTGTGTTTCCTCTTTTAAAAAAGCATTTGAAAAATATAATTGATGTAAAAATTCTATCTCACCAAACTCCTCTGCCATCTCTCTTACTAAACCTTTAATAGTTTTTCCTGGAGCGTAAGGTAGATTGTTTTCATCTTTAACAACACTGCTATCTAGCTTTGCACCTGCACTTAGACCACTACTTAAATGCCAATAGTCAAAAAATATAAGTTCATAATATAAAGTCATTATCTTGTCTCCGTAATTGAGATTACTTGTAAAATATCATACATTGGAGTTTTACCTTCTACAATTAACTTGTCTAGTTTTAAATCTTTATGAAGATTTGTTAAGTTTTTGTTTAAAACTTTTTTAGAATACTTTTTGTTAGTATCTGCCATACTATCTACTCTATCTAAAAAGTTTTGTGCATAATCACTACTTTTATAAAGTTCACTCAACCAACTTCTAAGTTTTGAGCTAGGGGAGTCTTTTAATCTTAAACACTCAACAAGTACAATTAAGTCTTTTATAAGGGGTTTATTGGGCTCATCTAAAAAGTAAGCTCCAAAATCAACTCTTATTGTCTCTTTATCGTTGCAAATTGTAAGTTCATCTTCAACAAATTTATCCCAACTTTGAAAGTTTGAACTTTGGATATTGTGAAACATCAAACTTGATGGTGCTAAACTAGCATCTATAGCTTTTGCTTGTATTTTAGTTTGTGAACACAACGCATCTGCTAAAGAAACAGCATAATGGAATGGATACTTGTCATTTGTAAATGCTATGCCAGCACAAGCAGTTAATTTTGTACCTATGTTGTTTTCTGTCTCTTTTTCAAAGTATTCTAAAAACTCTTTTGTAAAATCTAAAGCATCATTAGCATTACAAATAACAGTAACATCATCTCCACCTAAGATAATATCTCTTATCTTTTTTCCCTCTTTTGCAAGTTCAAAGGCTTTTAAAGTTGACTTATCTAGGTTAAGAGAAAATTGACTTAATGGTGTTTTTAAAGTTCGTATAACTTCCCCTAAACCATTACCATCTATGTGTATAACAGCAAGTTTATTTTTACCATTTGATAAAGCCTTGAGATCTTTATAAGTTTCATCTTTTTCAATAGTTTCATAAGCATCTAGTTTTTGTTGTGTAGATTTATCACTATTGGCATTTATAAGTGGCTTCGCGGTTGTTGGGTTTAACTTTAGTATGTTTATACTTAAGTCAAGAGGTAAAGAGACATGGTTTCTTTGTATCTTAAGCTTTTTTTCTAAACAATCCATATCCTTTTGTGTGTACTTATCTTTAACCTCTACAACGGCTTGTGCTATGGTGATACCATACGCTTTTTGTTGTATATGCTTAGGAAACTCTAAAACAGTTTTTTCACATATCTCTCTAGAGTTAAAAATAGCTTTAATATTTCCTGCTGCATTAACTAAAACTTCATCTGCATTATACTTTTCAAATTCACTCTCTATCAACTTAACAAGCTGGCTTGCTCCAACTATCTCTTTAAGTTTATTCGTTGCAAATATAAAATCTTGTATCCCTTTAATACTCGCCCCATATAAGTACTTACTCATACTCTTCTCCACTATTTGATTTAAACATCTATATCCTCCACTTTAATTTTTCCTAGTCCAAAGACAACACTTTTACCTACACCAATAACCTCACCTATTTTTAACAAGTCATAAACCTCTTTACTTACATTGTTTACTACCATCTCGCCCATAAGTCCACCTAGATTCATCTTAGTATTTTGTTTATAACTTTTTCTATGCAACTCTTGATATCTTAAATTTTTAGATAGTATTTTGTAAGTAGTGTCTATTTTTGTTCTTATGTATGGGAGTTCTTGTAAATCTAAATTACGTTTATATATAGAAAGTAAAATATCTAAAAGCTCTATATCTCTTGTAGCAAAGCTATTTTGTTTTTTAATTCTTAGAGGGGTTTCAAATGTTAGTTTTATTAGTTTAGAGTGTTTTTTTACTTTTATCTTTTTAACTTTTTGTTTAACCTCTATGTTTTTATACTCTTGTAGTGAAGTAAGCATAGCCTTTTTAATAAAATCAGCATCTTTCATCGCATCATTAAACAAAACCAAAGAGAACTTAAACTTTTCATTATGTAGTTTAAAATCAAGTCTATAGTTATGAGTAGAGTTCTGTTTTTCAAAAAATTCATAAAAAGTACACGTTTTTTGAGCAAAACAGTTTTTACACTCAAAAGTAGGATTTACACAAACTTCCTCTTTAAGTGCATAACCAAAACCACCACGAATTTTTGAACCAATAAAGAAATGTGGTTTTGTTTTTGTTGTAATTTTATATGTTTGCTTAGTGTAAGTCATATTTCTTTCATTTTATTTTGGTTAAACTGATCAAACTCTGCTTGTGTAACAACAATGTCTAATTTATCTATCTCATTGTTTTGTATTTTAAAAATGTCATCTAAAAATGATATCTCTGAAAGGTATGCTATAGAGTACCTTCCTTTAATGTCACTTTGGAATGCTGCAAGTATCCCCTGTATTTCACTGCGAGATATATGTTTTCTTGGTATATCTAAATCTAAAAGATAATCTGTATCATCTACCTTAAAATAGATTTTAATCTTTTCAAGCTCTTGTTTTCGCTCTTTTCTTTGCTGATAAAAGTTATAGCCTGCAAACAACATTGCAAATGTCGCAAAAAGAATTGTTAATTTATCCAACCATTCAAATAGTGTATTAAACCAATTCATATTTTCTAAACCTCCCAAATGTAAATATAGATTTTTTAACTAAGCGATTATCTTGTTCATACTCTTTAACAACTCTTTGTGTTGTTGCATATATAGGAACTAAATTATGTTTAAAACAAAAGTCAACCATTATAAAAACTGCTCCAAAATCCCCTTGAACCAACACCAAATCATCTTTTTCACTGTTTTGAATTAAAAAGTTTTTTAGTGGTGTTAAAACCTCGCTTATAGTTTCTAACTCAGGTTCTATACTACTCCACAAGTTTTGTAGATTTTTTGGCAAATACATAAACTCTTCAACATCATAATTTAACTTTGCCTCGCTAATTTGTTCATCACTTAGGGTGTGAGAAAACAGTAAAATAACTTTTCGCATCAAATAAATTCCTACTATTAATTTCAACTTAATATATAAATTAGTTTATTATAGCTACTATTGCTTAAATATATAGTATAATTAGATGATAAAATAACTATTTATGTGATATCTAAACATTTTAGTAATAAAGGGAAAGTCAAATGATTTTAGTTTCAATTATAGGAGATTTCTACTCCTCAATTCTTCCAATTTTTTATGAGCATAAAGAGAAAATTTCAACACATTTAATTATTCATGATGACTATAGAAATGACGTTATATCTGCAAAAAAGATTATAAATGGCACTTTAGCTTTTATAAAAAAGTATAACCTAGATATAGACTCTTTTGTTATAAAAATGGATGAAGATAGCTTCAAATCATCAGCACAGGTCAATAAAATTATAGAAAAGCATATAAAAAACTATGAAGACCTTTACATAAATATAACTGATGGCTTAGCAAATGTTGGAATACTACTTAGTGATGAGTTTAAGCCTAAGGGAGCAAATATTCTCACTTATGACAGATACGATAATGAGTATAACATTTTAACTAAGAACAACATGACAACATATAAGATGAATACATCAGTACCTATAAAAGATCATTTATTATTGAAAAATATTGAAATTATTTCTACTCAAAATACTGATTTTGCTAAAAAATATGAGTTAGATATAAATCTATTTTTTGAAAAGTATGAAGCAGATCGTATTCTTTATGCAAATGATCCAAAAGCTATACCACAGATACTTGAAAAAGCGAGTGGATTTTTATATGAGTACTACATATATAACTTAGTGAAAAAGCTTCATTTTGATGATATATTGCTAGGTGTAAAAGTAAAAGATAATCGCCTAAACAATATATCTTTAGAAAATGAATACGACATACTTATAATGAAAAGCAATCATCTACATATGATAGAGTGTAAATATCAAAAACTACTAGATATAACATCACTTTTATATAAACTAGATTCAGTAGGCGAGACATTAGATGAAGATGCAAATATTATGATAGTTACTAACTATGATACATTTAATGAGATCTATAATATGTCTAATCTAGATATATCTCAAGTATATAAACGAGCTTTTGCTAAAAAAATCACTATTAGAGGTTCACCTACTCAATGTATAAAAACTTTTATGCAAGATGTAGATGAAGCTTTTACACTTAAAACAAACAATATAGAGGATATTTACAAAAAAAATGAACATTTTTCATCCATAAAAGAGATTGAGAGAAAAAAAATAAAAAAGGAGATGGTCACTTTTTTAAAAACAAAGCTTTATATAGATATAGATTTTTTTGATATAAAAGATTTAAGCAGACTTCTAAACTATAGAAC
>WFNF01000152.1 GCA_015488775.1 Helicobacteraceae bacterium | reverse complement strand
CATAGATACAGCACTAAGCTCAAGTGGTATAAACACCTCAGGAACACTAAGTGTAAATGTTGATTCAGGAAGTACAAGTGTTACACAGCTAAACAGCATAGATACAAACACAACAGGAGTTATAACAGCAACTATAAGCGATGGTGATATGATAACTCTAAACACACTTACAAATGCAAATAGTAATAATGCTTTAAGTGTGAGTATAACAGATACTACAGCATTAGCTTTAGATATAAACAATTTAAATACAAAAACAAGTGTAGTAGTAGATGCAACAGCCTCTACTACTATAAGTGGAACATCTTCAGATATCTCAACTCTTATAAGTGCTGATGCGAGTGGTGAGCTTGCACTCTCAAACAGTATGAGTAAATTTACAGCTACAGATGATGATGCAAACCTAAGTGGTATTGACTACTCTAACATAGGTGTTAGCTCTGAGCTTGAGTATTCAGGTGTAGGCACGCACCAAGTTGATCAAAATCTTATAGATGAGTTTAATACTATAAATGGAAGTGGTGGAGTAAACACTTTAAGTGGTTCATCAGCAGATGATGTTTTTGATTTTTCATCTACAACATTAACCTCTATAGAAAATATAGATATGTTAGGTGGTAATGATCAAGTTAAAGGCTCAAGTGCTGCAGATACTATAGAGCTTGGAATTGGTAACGATACAGCTATAAGTAGTGATGGAGCAGATGCTATAAATGGTAGTGATGGTGATGATAGTTTTAACTTAGATTTTACTCACCTTGCCTCTCTTAGCAATTTTAATGGTGGAACAGCTGCTCAAACAAATGGTGATGTAGTAAATCTAAGCAATTATAACTCTAAAACCATAGACAACTCTCAAAACACTAAGCTTGATAATATAGAGAGTATAGACTTAAATGATGCAGGAACGATAAATATAGATGTAGAAGCTCTAAGCAACTTTAAAGAGGCATCTGCAAGTGATATAACAATAAGTTCAAGTGGTGACGATACACTAAACATCACAGCAAATGGGGCTAATTTTAATATAAATGATGGATCATCTTGGGTAAGCAATATAAACGACATAGGTCTTGGAACCTATGATGTTGATACAAATGGAGATACTGCAACAGTTGAGTTTCAGTTGATAGTGTCATGATGGGTAAAACAAGCCGCGAGGCTATAGCCTCACTTCCAAAGCTAGATACTAAATATTACAATAAAAATAAGCAAAATTATAGTTTTTTTTCAAATGAAAATATTAAGTATCTTAAGGATGAGTACCAGATTACAACATTTCTTATTTTTGGTTCCTACGCAAAAGAGAAGCAAAAGTTTTTAAGTGACTTAGATATAGCTTTTTTTTCTGCTAAAGAGTTGGATATATTTAGATTTGGTATGTTAGTTAGTGACTTAGAAAATATGACAGATAAAAAGGTAGATTTAGTGTATGCTAATGGACTTTATAAAAAAGATGCAAAACTTGCTTTTAATATAGCAAATTTTCATAAAATAGTTTTTTGTGAAGAGGAGGAATATATATCTTTTAGGTCAAATGCTTTACAATACTATTTTGATATAGAACCGATGTATAAACTTTTTGATGATGGACTAAAACAAAGGCTAGATAATGGAACTTACGGAAAAATTTAAAAATTTAGAAGAGAATATCAAGCTTTTATATGAGATAAAAGCTAGCGTTAGTTTAGAAAACTTAAAAGCTAACAAACGATACGAGTGGGAGATTCGTTATGGACTTTTAGAGTCTATTCAAATAATTATAGATATCTCTTGTAAAATTAGTTCTTACTACAATCTAGGTAATCCAAAAAATTATAGAGAGTGCGTTGAGTTGTTGCATAAAAACAGATATATTCAAGAATCTACTATGAAAAAAGTGGTTTCGATGATAGGATTAAGAAACCTTTTAGTTCATGAATATATCTCAATAGACACAACTAAACTACATCAGTTTTTAAACTCTTTAGATGATTTTATATCTTTTATAAAAGAGTTAAAAGAAGAGTTAGAATAAAAAAGAGTATAATTGTGAATATGTGGATAAAACTACTGTTTAATCATTTATCTTTTAGATTAGTTTTTAGTCTTAAAGACTCTTATCCAGATTTTATACATATCGTTTCTAAAGATAGTGATTTTAATATAATAGAGATAATAAATTGACAAGTACAGAGTATAACAACAAAGCTGTAGAAGCATACAAAAACCAACACTATAAAGATGCTCAAGTGTTTTTTATGAAGGCGATTGAGCTTGATCCAACTTACGCAGAGGCTTACTCAAATCTTGGGGCGATACACTCTAAGTTTAAAAATTTTGCTAAAGCTATAGAGTTGTATAAAAAAGCTATAGAGTTAAAGCCATCTTACGCAGGTGTCTATACAAACTTAGGTAATGCTCTAAATAAATCTTATGAGTATGAAGAGGCTGTTTACTACCATAACATCGCTATAAAACTAGCTCCAAATGAATCAAACCACTATTCCAATATAGCAAGTGCATATAAAAACTTAGGAAGATTTGATAGAGCAATTAAGTTTTATAAAAAAGCTATAGAGTTAGATAAAAACAATATAAATGCCCATTTTGATCTATCTACTGTTTTGCTTCAAGTTGGTGAGTTTAAAGAGGGGTTTGATGAGTATGAGTGGAGGATGAAAAAGGAGCAGATGGGTTTTCATCTTAAAAAGTATGAAAAAATATATAAAATACCAGAGTATATTGATCAAGAGCTAAATGGCAAAAAGATTTTAATCCACTCAGAACAAGGTTTTGGGGACTCTTTAATGGTTGCTAGGTATGTTAAGATTATAAAAGATAAAGGTGCAGATGTAACCTTATATCTAAGAGATGGACTTGGGAAAGTGTTTGAGAGTTTAGAGTGTTCTGATCAAATAGTTGAGCGTAGTGGTAAACTTGTTTTAGATTTTGATTATCAGATATCTTTTATGTCTTTAATGAGAGTTTGTGATCCAAACTTAGAAAAGATATGTAAGTTTTACCCCTACTTAAAATCTCAAAACTCCACATTACCAAAACTTAAAACATCTAAAAAACTAAAAGTTGGACTTGTTTGGGGTGCATCAAACACAGGTGAGTCTTACGAGAAAAAAGTTTTAAAACTTAGAGGTTTTAAAGATGTTTTGCAACTTGAAGAGATAGAGTTTTACTCCTTGCAAGTTGGTGAAGATTCTGATCAGATAAAAGAGTTTCCACAAGTTATAGACTTAAGTAAAAATATAAAAGATTTTAGCGATACAGCACACTTTATAAATGAGCTAGATCTAGTTATAAGTGCAGATACCTCTGTTGCTCATCTTAGTGGAGCTATGGGTGCTAAAACTTGGGTACTTTTGCAAAAGGTTCCAGATTGGCGTTGGGGTGTTGATAGTTCAAACTCTATCTGGTATAAAAGTGTAAAACTTTTTATACAACATAGTGATGGGCATTGGAGTAGCGTTTATAAAGATATTAAAAAGGAATTATTAACTTTAATTAGATAAGATTTTAAAAACTCAAGGGCACCTCTAAGAACCCTAGTGCCCCTCAGCATTACATAGGAGTTTACAATCAAGGCAATCTTTTGAAGACCTAGCCAAAGCTAAGTCGAAAAGATTAACGCAGAGTGTGAGCTCCTATGTAATGCCCAAAGGGAGGGATAAAAAAAGCGATATTTCATAAAACTTTTAATCGCCATAGCTATGGCTAT
>WFNF01000151.1 GCA_015488775.1 Helicobacteraceae bacterium | reverse complement strand
ATAGCCATAGCTATGGCGATTAAAAGTTTTATGAAATATCGCTTTTTTTATCCCTCCCTTTGGGCATTACATAGGAGCTCACACTCTGCGTTAATCTTTTCGACTTAGCTTTGGCTAGGTCTTCAAAAGATTGCCTTGATTGTAAACTCCTTCGTAATGCTGAGGGGCACTAGGGTTTTTAGAGGTGCCCATATGTAATAGTAGCTAAAATTTCATAATTTTTTTGGTAAAATCATAAAATGCAAAAAATAATCTGTAGAAAATGTATATATTACTTTATAACGTGGGAACCAAAACAACCTTATGGTTGTAAAGCTTATGGTTTTAAATCTAAATATCTTCCATCTTTAGTGGTAAAAAAAGAATCTGGTCAAGAGTGTATGAACTTTTCACCTAAAAACTAAAGTTTAACTCCTCAAGCCTTTTAGGTGTACCTATATCTTTCCACTGTGTGCTATGCAACACACAAGATATTTTATCTATGTTCTCTCTTAAAAGTGGTGCTAAAGGGTACTTACCATCATCTATGTGATCAAATAGTTTTGCACTATAGTATCCTATGCCACTAAATGTAAACATAGATTTAGCGCTATTTAAAAGTTTATTATCTTTACTTATACCAAAATCGCCTTTTAGATTATGATCTGGATTTTTTACTAAAACAAGATGAGCCAAATCTTCACCAAGTTCAAAATCTATATCAAACTCATAATCACACCATATATCTGCATTTACAACTAAGAACTTCTCACCTAAAAAGGGTAAAGCTTTTTTAATCCCACCAGCACTCTCTAATGCTCCACTATCTTGCTCATCAGAAAATATTATCTTAATACCTAAATCTTTAGATTCTAAATACTCTTTTAAAACATTACCAAGGTAGCCAAGATTTACAACAAGAGTTTTAAATCCTGCTTTTTTAAGCTTCTCTATAGTGTAAACAATCAAAGGCTTATCATTTACCCTAATAAGTGGCTTAGGGATATCTTTTGTAAGTGGCATCATCCTCTGCCCTCTTCCAGCAGCTAATATCATAGCGATCATAGTTTTAACTCTTTTATAGCCTCTATAACTTCATTAGCTTTTATATCTTTCATACACTTGTGATTATCAACTTTTAATGGACACTCCCTTTTCATACATGGCGCGCAATCTAAGTTATGTGTAACTATTTTAGATTTTGGGTTTTTCCATTGAGAGGTTTCACTAAAGTTTGTTGGACCAAAAATCGCTATACTTGGAACTTTATAAGCTGCTGCTATATGCATAGGACCACTATCGTTTGTTACAAAAAGAGACAAAGAAGCTATTTTGGAACAAAGAGATTTTATATCTGTTTTACCAGCTAAGTTTTCAAAGTTACTAACACCAAGTGATACTAACTCTTTTTCAACTTCGTCTGCCATTTCAATCTCACTTGGACCACCAAAAATTACCACTTTATACTCATCTTTAAAAGCATAAGCAACTTTTGCAAATTCATGTGGATACCACCTCTTAGCACTACCATAAGTAGCACCAGGGTTTATCCCTAAAAGTTTTTCTTTTGTTTTATCTTTTTCTATATATAACTTTAAATCTGGTGTTTTATACTCTTTATCCAAAAATGGTGAAACTATCTGTGCATATTGTTCAACTAGATGTATCCCTTTTACAGGAGCTATCCCTTTATCTAAAAAAAGATTAGCAAAAAAATTATCTCTCGCTATTTTAACTTTTGAAAAACTCAAAGCTAAAAGCAAGCTAGAGTGAAACTGACTTCTAAATGTTATAGCTAAATCGTGTTTACCTATCTTTTTTGCTAACTTATATGTAGCAAACAATCTACTTTTTGATTTTTTAGTATCATCTAAAAAGTACCTATCACATTGTGGATGATACTTTAAAGCCTCTATACTTACATAAGAACCAACAAAAGTAAATTTTGCATCATTATACTTTTTAGCCAACAACTCTATAGCAGGAGTAGCCATAACCGCGTCACCAAGCCAATTTGGTAAAACTACCAATATAGTGTTAATTTTATCCATTAAACCTCTTTATACTCTTTGATCATATATATTGGTTTTTCACCAAGTTTTAAATTTTCATTTTTAAGTTTTTTACCCCTAAAGTCAAACAGTTCATAATCTTCATAAGGGAAGATTTCCTCTCCCCTTAGTGACCAAGTAACAATAATATGTGTTTTATCTCTTAAAAACTCTATAGAGTACTTATCTCTTTTTATATCTAATCTCATAAAATGTGAACCACTAAAAGTTTTTTTCATAAACTTAAAAGTATAAAATGCATCCATTTTTCTAAAACCATCTATCTCATCTACAAGTCCAAAACCCTTTGCAAAAAGTTCATGCCAATAGATAGCATCAACTCTTGAGGTTGAAAAACTTAAAAGATAGTATCTAAGCATATAGATAGCATAAGACTCTTCACTAACACACTCTTTTTCACTTGTTGGAGCGTAAGGGGCAGTTCCACTTAATGGCCAGTTTGTTTCAGTTATAAATATCTTATCTGATTTTTTGGGAGAGAGCGAAATGACAGAACTTAAAAATGATATTTTATCGTTTAAATCAAACCATAATTGTGTATTTTCAGGAGCTCCTCTTCTATCTACATACAATAAAGACCCTATAGCATCGTACTTTATTTTACTAAAATTAAAAAGAGTGTGTATAGTAAAATGAAACTCAAAATCTATAACATTTGAGCCTATAAGTTTTATATCATTAAACTTTTCAAGTTTTAAATCATAAGCTAGCTTATAAAAGTCAAGATATTCATTTACACTAAAAAATCCCCATTTTGCTCTGTTTATAGTTGTACCAATCTGGTAGTAATTTACAAATGTGTATGTTTTACTAAAAAGTAGTTCAAAATCTTTTTTACAAAGCTCTTTTGAGTCTATATGCTCCCTATCTTGCATCACATTAAGAGTTATATTAAACTTATTAAAGTACTCTAGAAACTCTATATATCTATCTAACTCATCTATCTTCCATAATGGAAATCTAATTAGTATAGTTTTAACATCAAGCTCATCAAGATGTTTTTTTATTAACTCTTTTGATCCATCATCTATATCTATCCCCATAGCAAAAAACTGATCAGTATCTATCTCTTTGGCTCTAGCAAATGGCATAGATGTTATGGCAAATGGTAACACAAGTAAAGATATAAGGGCTGTTTTAACTAAAGAGAAGATATTTTTAGATCTTTGCTCTTTTTTATATAGTTTATCTTTAAGCTGATATGGTTGTTTTGAGTACTTATCCCACTTAAATGGATCTTTCATCTAATAATCCAAAAATGTTTGTAAAAGGTGTTCTATATAAACAGCAGCTCTTAGCTCATAAGGATTGTTTTTATCAAAACCCTTAGCTGCATTAAAAAAGTGACTACCATTTTCATCAACCAGACCAACACCACCCCTTGACATAAAGTAAGCAGTAGGGACATAAGATTTACAAAAAACATCTCTACTAAATTTAAAATCATCGTGATTTATATTTAGTTGAGATAAAAGTGTTGCTGCTATATCATGTTGAGATATAACCTTGTTAAACTTATAACCTTTAAACTTATCTTTTAGTACATCACCATAAAAAAGTATAGGTATATGGTGCCATCTTGCATCATTTCTTGCCCAATCATAAGGGATTTTATGGGAATGATCAGCACTAAAGATAAATAGTGTATTTTTATACCAAGGTTTAGTTTTTGCCTCTTTCATAAACTCACCAATAGATTTATCGCTATAAGACATAGAGTTTATATATCCATTATCTCCCCCACCCCATTTAATAGGGTTTGAGTATGGTTGATCATAAGGTGAGTGAGAACTCAAAGTAAACATTGATGATAAAAATGGCTCTTTAAGTTTTGAAGTTTTTTTAAGTAGATACTTAAACATCACACCATCATGATAACCTAAAGATCCACTCTTACCAAGATGAGCCATATCTCTTTGTTCCTCTATAGTTTTAAACTCATTTTTAAATATATAAGAGGTTAAATTACCATATCTAAGCTGTCCACCAAAAAGAAACATACTGTCATACCCAAGAGAGTTTA
This sequence comes from Helicobacteraceae bacterium, assembly GCA_015488775.1. Taxonomy (GTDB): domain Bacteria; phylum Campylobacterota; class Campylobacteria; order Campylobacterales; family Sulfurimonadaceae; genus WFNF01. The sequence goes on along the minus strand of WFNF01000151.1, from coordinate 3,284 downwards.
GTATTTGAGTTACACTTGGCAGTTTGTCATACTTTGATGCTAGATTTGTTATATACAGATTATATAATGCAGGCCATCCCGAAAATATAGCAGGTAAACCCTCGTGTGAAAGTCCTCCACTAGCGTAAGCTTTTGTAAAAAGTAAACCATCTTCACTTAGTTTTAAAAACTCAGGTATAACAGCCCTATAAGTTTCATTTTGATCAATAAAATCTCCAGCCCAACTTTCTAGTGCTATTAAAACTATATTTATATTTTCTTTTTTTAATATAGAGACCCTTTCACACCCTTTTGGAGTTGAGACAAGGGGAGTTAAAATCTCTTTTTTCTCTTTTAATGGTAAATCATTTTTATACGGATTTACTCCACTTAATATAGCTTGATTTTCTGTAATAGAGTGAAAAAAGTTGTATAAGGTGTTTACGGCCATATCGTTATAAACTTTGTGAGAACTAAAAAATGCATCAGCTTGAGCTATAGGTATCTGTTGTGCTCCTCCACGAGCACCAAGCAAAATAATCCCAGGCATCAAAAGAAAAAAAGCCAAACTAACAAAATAATTTTTGTCTTGATTAAAGAAGTTTTTAGATAGTTTTTTAAGTAAAACATAGAATCCATAAAGAACAAAAATCAAGATAATAGATATAATCAAACTATAAACAAGAGGGTTTGAGTTTATAATCTCATCTGGATGTTTTAAGTAGGTAAAAACCTCAAATGTTGGTTTCTCCTCCCACTCATTATAAACACCAAGCTCTGCTGCATATATAGCACTAGATATCATTATGATTATATAGGTATATATAAAAATTATCTTTTTAAAAATTTTTAAAGAGTATAAAGAGTTAAACAAAAGGATAAAAAAAGGTATAACCAAAAAGATTGAGCTCATAGCAACATCTAAAGCTAAAGCGCTACTGTAGATATGTAAAGTTTCTAAAAACGGTGATGATGATACTTGTAGTTTATCCCAATAATAAACTATATCTATAGTTCTAAACAGCTCTATAAATCCTAAAAAAATTAAAAAAAGTTTCCCTAAAGCTATAAAAGTGTTATTTGTCTTTTGAAGTAGGTTTTTGATCAAGTGTATGCCTTATAAATAAATAGTATATTAAATTATATATAATTTATTGTATAATCGCGCTTATAAAGGAAGTTTATGAAGATTAGTGCTTTTACATTTATAAGAAATGGAGATATGCTTGGTTATCCATACATAGCATCCATCAAATCTGTTTTACCTCTTGTAGATGAGTTTATAGTTAATGTTGGTCCAAGTGAGGATGATACATTAGAGAATGTAAAAGCGATAAATAGCGATAAAATCAAAATACTTCAAACACCTTGGAATGAAGAGATGAAGACTCGTGGTTATGTTTATGGGCAACAAAAGATGGTTGCACAGTTTAACTGTACTGGGGATTGGGCATTTTATATAGAGGGTGATGAAGTTGTACATGAAGATGACTTAGAGATACTTCGTCAAAGTATGCTTAAATATAAAGATGATGACAGGGTTGAAGCACTTACAGTTAACTACACACACTTTTATGGAAATAAAAACACCTATCTTTGGTCACCATCATGGAATAGAGATGAGCCTCGTATCATTAAAAACAACATTAGAACCTATGCGCCAGATGGACTTTATTGGATAGTATTAAAATCTAAAAAAATTGGTCGCTACCCTTACGCTGTAAAAAGTGGAGCTAAAATGTACCACTATGGTTGGATGAGAAGTGAGGAGCAAACCGATCTAAAATCTCAAAAAATCTCAAAATACTGGAACCATAAAGCAAATGAGAAAAAAACAGATTACACACAAATAGACCCTATAACACTTAAAGAGTTTAAAGATTCACATCCAAAAGTGGTTCAAGAGTATCTTCCAGATGCAAAAGGGATACAAAAAACTGATTCAAACTATAAAATTACTAGAAAAGATAAAAGAAACCGTATTTTACTAAAGTTAGAAAACTGGTTTGGATTTGATTTTACTAAGCACCATTGGTTAAAAGCTAAAATATAATTAATATTTTTATATTTTAGTCTTATTAAGTCCATCTAAACAAATATAATTTTTTTCATCTTTTCTTTTTTCCAAAAGATTAAGCATAGCCTTATTATCTTCTCTTGAATATTTATGATCATGATATAGATGAAAAACAGCAGATCTATTTCTAATACTTTTCATTACATAGCCTAAAGCTAGAAATCTCCACTCTATATCATTATCTTCACCAACGCTAGCTTTATTGTAAGATTCGCCAAAACCATTTATAGCTACTAAATCCTCTTTATAAACTCCAAAGTTACAACCTATAATACTTGCATTATAATTTTTATATCTTAACTCTTGAATAAAGTTAGGAAAAATTATCCCCTCTTCATAGTGACGGACCTTATCTTTTTTCATTTTAAAGTAATTACTAATATAACTTTTTTCCAATTTTGATATTGTATATTTTTTTTCTCTTAACTCTTTAGCAACTACAGGGCCTAATTCAACTCTTCTTCCACACAATATAACTTTTTTTTGTGCTTTTTTTAAGTAGTTTTCTATAAAAAATCTAGATGGAACACAATCCCCATCTATAAACATTAAATACTCACCTTCACTTACTTTTATAGCATTATTTAAAGACTTGTTTTTTCTCCAATTAATATCTTCATGACTTGTATGTTTTAAGTTTGGAAAATCAAGCGAATTTATATAGTTTTTAACAAGCTTAGACTCTCCATCCTCTGCTACAATCACTTCATAAGCTTCCAAAGTTGTTTGATTATATAAAGATTCAAGTATAACACTTAAGGCCCCTATATCTTTATATATAGCAATTATTACACTAGCTTTTATCATCTAATCCCTTTAAATGTTTATCAACCCCATTTTCACACCAAGATAGTTTTTTATCTATGGTTTTTTGAAGTATGGAGTCATTTTGATTGTTTGAGTTTCCCTCTTTATGGTGGATGTGGTATTGTATAGCTGAAAACTTTATATTTTTTCTTTTAATACCCTTATTATAAAGTCTTTCTACAAACTCACTATCTTCTCTACCCCAAGTTATAAAATCCTCATTAAAACCGTTTACACTTAAACACTCATCTTTGAAAAATGAGAAGTTACAACCCCTAACACCCTTATGTGTAGTTTTGTTTTTTGAACATATAAAAGAGCTTATATATGTAGAGTAGATACCATTTAGTCTATTTTTAACATTTTTTGTAAAGATATCTACTTTGACTTTTTTATCTTTTAAAAGTTTTTTTGAGTAAGT
>WFNF01000150.1 GCA_015488775.1 Helicobacteraceae bacterium | reverse complement strand
TTCTATTTAAAATGAGTATTACCCTAGCCTATTTGAACTTTAATAATAAGTTGCAAAGGCTAACACCTAAAGAGATAAAGATTATAAATCTCTTTAAAGATGAGAAAAATTAAGAAGCAAAAGCTATGCTTCTGTTTTCTCTTATAACATTTACTTTTATCTCACCTGGGTACTGAACTTTAGACTCTATCTCTTTTGCAATCTCATTTGCTAAAAGAGTAGATTCTGAGTCATTAATAAGTTGTGCATTTACGATAACTCTAACTTCCCTACCCGCATTAATTGCGTAAGCAGCTTTAACACCTTTTTTTGTAAACGCTATATCTTCGATATCTTTAACACGTTTAAGGTACGATTCTAAAACCTCACGTCTAGCACCAGGACGAGCAGCTGAGAGAGCATCAGCAGCACAAACCGCAGCACATTCTATAGAGTTGATCTCTTCATGACCATGATGAGCATAAATGGCATTAATAACAACATCATCTTCATTATGATCTCTACAAACCTGCGCACCTAAATCTACATGATTTCCATCTTTATCATGAGTTAAAGCCTTACCTATATCATGTAAAAGACCTGCACGTTTTGCTTTAATAGGATCTCCACCCATCTCTGCTGCCATAATAGCTGCAAGATGAGCAACTTCTAAGGTATGAGCAAGAGCATTTTGACCATATGAAGCACGAAATCTTAATCTACCTATTAATTTCATAAGTTCTACATCCATAGTTCCCACACCCAAATCTAAACAGATTTCTTCACCCTCATGAAGAATATTTTCATCAAATTCAGCAAAAACTTTTTCATAAATTTCTTCTATTTTAGCTGGTTGAATACGACCATCTTCAATAAGAAGTTCTAAGGTCTTTGTAGCAATTGCACGTCTATATAGATTAAAACTACTAACTAAAATAGCACCAGGAGTATCATCTATAATTATATCTACACCCAAAATATTTTCAAGGGCTTTAATATTTCTACCCTCTTTACCAATAATGCGTCCTTTTAACTCATCATCTTTTAGTGTAACTTTATTTACAAGTCGCTCTGTTGCAAAGTCTCCAGCAAATCTACTTGTAGCCTGAGCTAAAATATAGTTAGCTTTTTTCTTTGCATCTCTTGAAGCCATATCTTCTATCTTTTTTACTTTAAGAGCACACTGCGCACGAGTTTGTTCTTCAAGTTGTTCAATTAACATCTTTTGAGCATCTTCAACACTCAAAGAGGAAACATTTTCAAGAGCGTTTATAATTACACTCTTTTTTTCAAGGTACTCATCTTTTAATTTCTCAATTTTTAATTCATGTCTTTTAAAATCAGATTTAGCTTGTTCTAATGATTTTTTATCAGAAGAGATTTGTTCTTTAACTTTTTTTAGGTTAAGTTCACTTTCAAATTCTAATCTTGATACATTCTCTTCACGTTCGCTTAAATCTTTTTTAGCTTTTGAACTAGCATCTTCATACACTTTTTTTGCTTCTAGCTCTATCTCACCTGCTTTAATAGATGATTTGTGTAACATCAACTCTGCTTCACTCTCTATAGCTTTTGCTTTTGCTTGAGCTTGATCAACATAGATGTTAAATCTTGACATTATTATTTTTCGAGAAATTAAAAAACCGAGTCCCCCACTTAACGTAGCTATAGAGCTACCAATGAGAACTTCATTTATCAATTTTATTCCTTAAACCTAATTCCTTAGGTTTTTTATATATTTTTTTAGCTGTTACAAGATAATCCATAATCACATCATGATCTTGTGTAACAACAGTATTTGTGTAACATAATTTATTTTGTGTAAATACTTTTATAGGGTTATTATCTAACTTTTCAAAGAAACGATCGTACATCCCTTTACCAAATCCAACTCTTGCACCATTTTTATCTAATCCAACAATTGGAACAATAACCATATCTACTTTTTTTATATCTTTTATAGAATAACCTGCTTCATAAATATTAAATTTTTTTTTATAAAGTGGTAACCTAAATGTTACCATTTTGAAACTGACATCAAGCATAAAAGGAATATATAACTTTTTTGTTTGTCTTAATTTTAGAATACTTGGTTTAATATCTGCTTCAAAATCCAGGGGCCAAAAAATTAGTATTGATTTTACCTTTTCTTTGTTAATTACTTTCATTAAATTTTGATTTAGTCTTTTTTTGATTCTATACTTTTGAGTAGAAGAAACTCTTTTTAATTTTTGAATACACATTTTTCTAAATTGATTTTTATCCATATAAGAGTATAATCTCTTTTTTATTATAAAGGTTTAAATTGAAGCAATTATTATATGTGTCATTACTGCTAGTTACATTAGTTTTAAGTTCTTGTTCAAATGAAGATGAGAGTGAATTAGTAAGTGGAGATAAGTTTGAGTTAAAAAGTTTTTCTGATCAGAAATATACAGTTTATAAAGAGGCTAACGATTATCAACTTGTTGGTTATGAAAACAAAATAGTTATTTATGATATTTTTGCAACTTGGTGTCCACCATGTAGGGCAAGTGCAACTCACTTAACAAGTTTAGAAAAAAAGTACAAAGACAATCTTAAAGTTATAGCTTTAACTATAGAAAAAAAACTTTCTTTAGATGATTTAAATGCTTTTAGAGATAAATATAATGCAAAATACTTTATCTCTACAAGTGGAGATAATCAAGATTTAGTAAGAATGTTAACTAGTTCAATTAAAGCTGGAGCTGATTTTGGGATACCTCTACAAATTATGTATAAAAATGGAAAATATGTAACTCACTATGTTGGTGCAATTCCTGAAGAGATGCTTGAGAGCGATATTTTAAAAGCTATCGGTAAATAATATGTTAAGTATGTTTAAAAAAGGTCTTAAAAAGACAAGTGAAGCCATACGAAGTGTTGCACCAAAGAAAAAGGTAAAACTTACTAAAGATGAACTTGAAGATATCTTACTAGAGTCTGATGTTGAGTATGAGTTAGTTGAGATTATAATCAGAGAGATTTATCAAGACTTTGTAACGCGTGATATTTTAGAATCTAAGTTGCTTACAACTCTTGCATTTAACAAGTACGAAACACCAGAAGTTAATGAACCATTTGTAGATTTAATCGTTGGGGTAAATGGTGCTGGTAAAACAACAACAATAGCTAAACTTGCACAAATGTATAAAAATGAGGGTAAAACAGTTCTTTTAGGTGCTGCAGATACTTTTAGAGCAGCAGCAATTGAGCAACTTACACGTTGGGCTGTTAAGATTGATGTTCCTATAGTTTCATCAAAGCAAGGGCATGATCCTAGTGCGGTTACTTATGATGCGATTGATTCTGCAAAAGCAAAAGGAATTACAAATGTAATTATAGATACTGCTGGAAGATTACATACCCAAACAAATTTATCTAATGAGCTTAAAAAGATAACTCGTATAGCAGACAAAGCCCATTCTGGCGCGCCACATAGAAAGCTTTTAATTTTAGATGGTACACAAGGAAACTCAGCTATAGCACAAGCACAAGCATTTAATGAGATGATAGGCATAGATGGGATAATCATAACTAAGCTAGATGGAACTGCAAAAGGTGGTTCTGTTTTTTCTATAGCTTACGCACTAAAAATTCCTATTTTATATATAGGTGTTGGAGAAAAAGCAGAAAACTTAATAAAATTTGATAAATTTGAATTTGTAGATACCTTACTTGATGCTATATTTATAGCTAAAGATGATTAAAATTTAACTTGTTTAACTTTAAACCCTTTGTTTTTCAACATAAGCAAAATTGAATCTTTACCAATAAGATGCATAGCTCCAACTAAAACAAACTCAATATCAGAGTTTGTTGTATAAATTACCAATTTTTCAACCCATGCTTTGTTTCTATCTATAATTAAATCTTTATACATTTTTTTATCATCAACTATTGAATCAGCTAATAGAAACTCCTCTAAAACTTTAACATCTGCATTTTTAAAAGCTTTTATAAGTTTAACAATATCTTCATTTAAAGAGTAAGCCTCTTTCAGACTCTCAATCAAATAAGCATCCTCTTTACCCTCACCCATACTTGATAAGATTTTTATCTGTTTTTGCACACTTTCCAAATAAGATATTTTTTTATTTTTCTCTTTAGCCATTACAAAATAATGTTTATCTATACCATTACCACTTACACCAACTTTTTGCATCTCATTCATCATAATATTTAAAACTGCCAAAGATACTTTAAACTTTTTCATAGATTTATAAGATAGATTATTGTTTTTACAATAAAGTTTTAACTGATCAATACTTCCTTGTGAAAGATAATTTTCTAAATTTTTACTATCCTTATAACTCATACTTTTTAAAAACTCTCTTTGAGATGAAAAAGAGTCTAGTTTTTCTATATCTGTTTCAAAAACAATAATATTTGACTTATTAAAAACTTTATTATATTCAAGTGGCAAAGGGTAATCGGTTGCTCTTAACACATGAATAGTACCACCAATGTAAAATTTTCCTTTTTCATCACTTATCTCATAAACTAAGGCTTTTGAAAAAAGTACACTAATAGACAACAAAAGCATAAAAATATATTTCATTTTGTCATATTTCCTTAAAATTAAAATTATTGACATATAATACCAATAATAAAATAAAATGTAAGGCTACAAAAGATGGCAAAAAAGAAAAAAATAGTTTTTGAGTGTCAACATTGTGGTTTTACTACACCTAGGTGGATGGGTAAGTGTACAAATTGTGGAGCATGGGAGTCACTCATTGAGCTAAATGAGGAGCAACAAGAGATATCAAAACTGGTATCCTCTCCAAATTCCAAGTCAAAAGCCTTAAGTATCAATGATATTGTTCAAACAACAGTTGATAGATTTAGCTCAAATGACACTGAACTAGATATGGTTTTAGGTGGAGGAATAGTCCCTGGATCTTTAACATTAATTGGAGGTAGCCCTGGAGTAGGTAAATCTACACTACTTTTGAAAATAGGCGCTAACATTGCTAAAGATAAAAAAAATGTACTTTATGTAACAGGTGAAGAGAGTGAAGGTCAGGTAAAGCTTAGAGCAAATAGACTTGGTGCAAATGAAGACTCTTTATACTTACTAAGTGAAATAAGATTTGAACAGGTGTTAATAGAATTAGATAACAGAGATTATGAATTTATTATCATAGATTCAATTCAAACTATGTACTCAGAATCTATAAGTTCAGCACCAGGATCAGTTACTCAGGTTAAACAAATAACCTTTGATTTAATGAGATTGGCAAAAGATAAAAAAATTGCAATTTTTATAATTGGTCATATAACAAAAGAGGGTTCTATCGCTGGGCCAAGAGTACTAGAACATATGGTTGATACTGTTTTATACTTTGAGGGGGATTCATCTCAAGAGTTAAGAATACTTAGGGGTTTTAAAAATCGTTTTGGCCCAACAAGTGAAATTGGTGTTTTTGAGATGAGAAATGAGGGTCTAGTAAGTGCAAAAAATATAGCATCAAGGTTTATCTCTACAAACTCCGAGCAAAGTGGTTCTGCACTTACTGTGATACTAGAAGGATCTAGACCAATTATCTTAGAAGTTCAAGCACTTGTTAGTGAATCTTACTCACCAAATCCAAAAAGAAGTTCAACTGGATATGAGAGCAATAGACTAAATATGCTATTAGCTTTACTTGAAAAAAAGTTAGAATTACCTCTAAATAATTATGATGTATTTATAAATATAACTGGTGGTATAAAGATAACTGAAACATCTGCAGATTTAGCTGTTTTAGCAGCTATTATAAGTAGTTTTAGAGAAAGAAATATATCTAAAGAAACAGTTTTTATAGGTGAAGTTTCACTAGTTGGAGATGTTAGAGAAGTTCAAGCACTTGATCAAAGACTTAAAGAAGCATCTATGCACAATATCTCAAAAGCATTAGTTTCTAAAAAGCCTTTAGACTCACATGGAATGAAAACTTTTGTTGTAGATGAAGTTTCTAAACTTTTAGAGTGGTTTTAAGAAACTTTTTCTAACACATCTTGTATAATAAGAAAAAAGTGTTAAAAAAAGGAATCCATATTGTCAACATGTATAGATGCAGAATATAAAAGTGAAGAGAGATACGCTAAACTATCGTTGGCCTACAAAGGCAACGAGCAATATGATCAAATAGAAGATGCTATTAAAGAGTGTTCACCTTTATGCGAACTTACTCCAAATATTTATACTTGTGATATTTCTAATGGAAGAAAAGTTGTAGTTATTGAATATCAAGATGTAACAGATAGAAGTGCCGGTGAAGTTTTTGAAAAAATAATGAAAAAACTTCAGATTACTGAGTGTAACTAAAGTAAGGATTAAAACATGGCTGAAGAAGAAGCAAAAGAGGAAAATTCTGCACAAGACGAATCACCTAAAAAAGGTGGTTCACTTGTTTTAATTATTGTTATTGTTGTTCTTGTATTAATTATACTAATAGGTGCGGTTGCTGGTATATTATTTATGGGGAGTGATGAAAGTTCTCCACAACAGCAACAACAAATGCAAGGTAATTACCAACAACAGAACAATCAACAGCAACAACAACAACAGCAAAATATGCCACAACGAACATCAGCTCTACCTCAAAGTAATTTTGCTGAAGTTGGTCCTATGTTTCCACTTGACTCTTTTACTATAAATCTACTTTCAGATAGTGGAAGAAGATATCTTAAGGTTGAGATGAATCTTGAGCTAGGTAACGAAGAGTTAGCAGCTGAGCTTGAGAGTAAAACTGCGGTTATAAGAGATATAGTTATAAGACTTTTATCTTCAAAGTCACTTGATGAAATCTCTACTCCAAAAGGTAAAGATAAACTAAAAGAGCAAATTGTAACTCAGTTAAATATGAGATTAAAAGATGGTCATATTAATAATGTCTATTTTACAGAGTTTGTTGTTCAATAGTGATAGGTATAGATTTAGTAAAAATCTCAAGAATAAAAAACTTTTATGAAAATTTTGGAGACAAAGCTTATAAAAGATTTTTAAATAATGATGAGATTATTTTAGTCAAATCAGTAAAAACAGCAGCTGGTTTTTGGGCTGCTAAAGAAGCAACATCTAAAGCATTAGGTGTTGGTATATCTAAAGAGTGCAACTTTCACGATATCATAATCTCCAAAACACCAAAAGGTGCTCCCCTTATAAATCTATCTGCTAAAGTTATAGAAGCTTTTAATATTAAAGATATATCTCTTTCTATAACTCATGACGCAGATTTTGCTATAGCAGTTGTAGCAATTGAAATAAATACTAAAGTGTAAAGTACATTACACTTTCATAAATTCCTTCCATATAATGCCTAAAGTATATTTTATAGTTTGGATTTATCTCTAAGACCTTTTGAGGTACTTTATACCAATCTTCTGCCTTATGATAAACGCATATAGCTAAAGTTGGTTTATCTCTTTCTATTAACCTCTTTGCTCCATCAATCGCATCTAATTCAGCACCCTCTATATCTAACTTAATATAATCAACTTTATCTTTTATAAGAGTATCTAATGAGTTTAATTCTACAAAATTAGTACCACTTCCATATATACTAGAAAAAGATTTATCTTCATTAAAATTTAAAGTCATTTTTTTTGAGTGCAATCCAAAGTTTATAAACTCAATATTGTCATATTTTGCCAACTCTCTTTTTGCTATTTTTAGATTAGATTCAATTGGTTCAATAAGATAAATTTTATTAAAATCTGAATAATTACCTATAAGTATTTTAGCAGTATCTCCAATATACCCACCACCATCAACAAAGTTTATATTTTTAAATTTAGGGAGTATATCATTATCAAAATATTGAGAACTATGATCATTTGTAAATCCAGACATAAAATCAAGATCATAAGAGATTTTAAAGTTTAAAACCTTAGTAAATATATCTTTAGATTTCTGATCAGAAAGTTGATTATAAACTTCTACATACTTTGAGTAGTTTTTTTTATAATCATCTTCAAAATCTCCCATAAAAATTGGACTATCTAAATCTAAATCTAAATCACTATATTTATAAAGTGCTAAATAATTTATATGTGTATAATCATTTTCATCTAAATATTTTTTAACCTCTAAAGGGCTACCTGTAGAAACGCTCAATATTATAGAGTCTTTTGGTACATCTTCAATCTTCAAAATAGTTTTTTTTCTAGAGCGTTGAACTCTAGTGAAGTCATCTATAACACCATCAACTTCCATGTTCTTTAAAACAGATTTAGTAAATTTATTTATACCAAGTATATACTTTTTAATATTGTTAGAGTGCATAAAAGCATCACAAAGTTTTTTATCTTTTGCATTTACATAATTAAAATCTACAATATTTTTCAATTAAAATTTATTCCCAAGATATATATATCCAGCATAATTATGATCACTAGCAGCTCCAAAAGCTAAATAAAATGGTCCAAACATTGTATCTGCGGCTAAATATAAACTAGACCCAAAGCTTAAATTTTCCATTGAAACTGGAATAATTGCTTTTGACCAAACTTGACCACTTTCAATAGTACCACCTATATACATAGGCACACTTAGAACTCCAAAAAGTTCATCTTTTCTTAGTGCATATCTGTATTCAAGCATTACAAAAGCTAAGTTTTCACCTATGTAAGCATTTGTTGGCATCCCAGAGAGATTATGAAAACCTCCTAATGTGTATTGAGATATTGGTTCAAAATCTTCATGATTAGACGTTGTAGCGTATTTTACATAAGGCATTATAGTATGAGAATCAAAAGAAAATGCACCACGATATTGTGCTTCAATATTATAAAAATTATAATCTGAACCTAAATATTTTAACTCTTTTTTCAATACAAATTTGGCATCATTACCATGTGTTGGAAAATAAGTATGATCTAAATTATCATATAAAGCTTTTACATATATGCTTGAACTTACCTTGGCTTCTGAGACATGGATTGATTGTATTGGATTGCTTACATCAGTAGTAACAACAAGTAGGCTTGTATCTAAATTAACACTTTTTAGTGTATAACCTGTTTCTAAGCGATATACTCTTTCATAGTCTGCTCCTAAACTCAATGTTCCACCATAACTTTCACTAAAGATACTATAAGAATCTGTTAAAGAGGTTCCAACTCCAATAGAATTTGCAGTAAATTGCTCTTTTTTAAAAGAATGAAAAATTTCTGGTCTAAAATAAAAAGTTTTTGTTTCTTCAAATGGTTGATAGTATTCAAATTTAGCAAATCTATTTTTACCAATTGCTGCTTGAACTAAAGTTTCACCACCATAAGAGTTAAGACCTAAAGCTCTATATTGCACTATAGCTTGATAATCACTATTACCTTTAAAGTCATCAGACAATCCAAAGAAAAATTGTACTCCACCATGAACATTCCAAGCGGGAGTTAAAACTATATTTAAGACATTTTTCCCATTATCTTTACTAACATGATAAGAGATTCTGTCAAAAATCATAAAATTATAAAGATGATATATATCTTTTTTTAGTTTGTCATAATCTAAAGTATCTCCAACTTTTATTTTAAGTCTTGATTTTATGATTTTATCATCCAAATATGTTTGATTATCTATAATAATTTTATCTATAATTGGATGTTTAATATATTCAATATTTTTAATAGATTTTACATACTTAGCATACTCTTCATCTGATATAACAAATTGTTTTAACTTTTCATCATAATTTTCATCAAATGATTCTTCACCTATCTTAATAATTTCAGCATATTTATCTGAATCTAAAGAGTTGTATCCATCTAAATTTGGTGAAACCAATATCTCATTTGGTTTTAATGTGTAGATAGTTCTTTGCACATTATTTTGAGTTAATATATCTGTTAATTGAGCTAAAATTTGTAAATAACTTTTTACTTGGATATCTGCTGTAAATGGAGTTGTTATATCAACTGCAATAATTATATCAGGGTTAAACTCTTTTCTCATTACACTAACTGGTAAATTTTCTGTAGTACCACCATCAACTAAAGTCATACCCTTATATCTAAGTGGATCAAAACCTCCAGGTATTGCTAAAGATGAATATATAGCATAATGTAGCGGTCCTTTTCTCCAGATATATTGTTTACCATCATCAATATTTGTAGAAACTGACCTAAAAGGTATAGTTAAATCATCAAAATTTATATTTGAATCTATAGTGTGTGTATAATTACTTATTTCAGTAAGCATATTTTGAGCAGAAAATATACCTTTAGGTAGGACAATATCATAATCTTGATTTATACCAACACCTAAATGTCCTGGCATATTTTTACTGATTTGTTTCTCTCTCATTGGTATATCCTCTCTAGGATAAGCCACAGTAATAGCTTTTGACCAATCAGTTTCAACAAGCATTTTTTCTATGTCATCAATCTTAACACCACCAGCGTAGAGTCCACCTACATAAGCACCCATTGATGTCCCAACTATGTAATCAATAGGTATATGGTGTTTTTCAAACATCTTTATCATACCAACATGTGCTCCACCCCTAGCACCACCACCACTTAAAACAAGACCAATAGTTGGTCTATCTTTTGCATAAAGTGAAACAACTAAAGCAAATACCAAAAAAATCTTCATAATCTACTTTAAAAAATTAATATATAAAATACCAAGCCAAACACTTGCTGTAAAAATCAAAGAGATTAACACTAAAGCAGACCCTGCATCTTTTGCATTCATAGCTAAAACATGGTAATCTTTAGTCACCATATCAACAACTCTTTCTATTGCACTATTTGTAAGTTCTGCCATAATTGGCACAAACAAAACAATAAAAAGTATAAAACTATATAGAAAATCTATTGGAAGGAACCAAGAGATTGATCCAAAAACTACAAATACTACTAATTGTAATTTAAAAGATGACTCGTTTTTACTTACTTCTATTAAACCACTTAAGGCATACTTTGCGTTATTGAAAAGTGTATATTTAGGTTTATTTAACATCGTTTTCTAATTCCATTATCTTTTTTTCTACCTCTTGTGCACTTGAACTTAAAGGAATCGGTTTAGAGTATGTAATCGTTACTTTACGTCTAAACCATGCTCTATTTTTAACATTTTTTTCTTTTGATCTTGAGAGTCTTGATCCATAAAGTCCATCAATATAAAATATAACAATATCCCCATCTAAGCCCTCACAAACTTTTTCAAAACCATTGTGTATTTTTCCAAGTTCACCAGTTCTTGTTAAAGCACCCTCTGGAAACAAAGTTACAGCGTCACCACTTTGAAGACAATATCTAGCCATTTTAAAGGCATCTTTAAAACCTTTAGGAGATAAAGGGATAGCACCACCCTTTTTAAAGGTTGATTTAAAAAGTTTTATCTCATAATACTCTCTATCTATCATAAATCTCATTCGTCTCTCAAGTGGTAATTGTATAAAAGCCCAATCCAAAAAGCTAACATGATTTCCCATAAATAAAAGACTTTTAGAATTAGGAATATTTTCAAGCCCTTTAAAAACTATTTTATATCTTAATCTTAGTAGTCTCTCCATAACAAACCACATAAAGTTAATAAGATCATACCTAAACACACTAAGAGCTAAAACTAATGCCATAACAAATGTCATATTTAAAATATATATAGTTGGAATATTAAAAAACGAAATTATTGTAGTTAAGGCTAAAAATCCAAACATAAACACATTTTGAAAAAAGTTATTTCCTGCTAAGATAGTACCTAAATGTGCATGAGGAGCTTTTAATTGTATATATGAGTTTAAAGGTACTATAAAAAGACCTGAAAAAACACCAAATAGTAAAAATATCACCGCAGATGTTTCTATATTTGGAGAAAAAGGTACTAAAAACAACATAGTAGCCATACCAATCGCACCAAGGACATAAGTACCAATATTTACATAATATTTTGAAAACATTGCAGCAGCAAATGAGCCTACAATTATACCGATTGCGGCTAATGCCATAACACCTTGTATAATAATTGTATTTGTGATGTTAAACTCAGCTTTTGCGTAAGCACCAAAAGATGCCAAAAGAACTTGAGATATAGACCAAAACATACTAAGAGCTAATATATAGATAAAAATATCTTTTTTTCTTGTAATGGTCATAATGTTTTTTCTTAAATACTCACCACTAAAATATTTTGATCTATTAAAACGTGTTCCAACTTTAGCACCCTCTTTATATGGCAACATTAGAGTAAAGGTAAACTCTGCAATAGAACCTAAAACAAGTAACCATCCCAAAGGAGCTATAGCTTTTAATATATCTGCTTCCGTAGATATATTTTCACCCAAAGAGTTTTCAAAAAGGATAGTATAAAATATAATACCAGTTAATATAGAGACAGTAGTTAAAGACTGAACTGCTGCATTACCCTTTGATATAAGTTTTTCACCAACCAATTCTTTTATATATCCATATTTTGCTGGTGAATACACTGCACTTTGGGTTGCAAGTAAAAATGTTAATATAAAAGCAGGTATAAATAAACCAAGATAATAACAAGCAGTGATTGCTAAAGTTATAAATATTGCAAATAAAGATGAATATCTCATAATCACCGTTTTAGAAAAACGATTTGCTAAAAAACTAGATGGAGAAAAAAACAATATGAAAGGTAATAAAATAAGTGAATTTATTATAGCAGTAAGCATAACTTGAGTTGAATCATCATATATTTTAAATATAGTGTTTTGTATTATTATTTTATGACCAAGGTCTGTAAATGCATTTAAAAACAATGCTCCAAGGTAAAAGTATATACCTTTTACTTTTAAAAGTTTTTCATTCATTTTGAAACTCCTGTATTGAAACCTTCATACTCACCATGCTCGCTAATTGCTAAATTGATTAAATCATCACTTTGTTGATCAAGTTCATCAATCATTAAAGTTATATTTTTTTTAGCTTTTAATATAAAACGTAAATCATCATCTTCATCTACAAACTCCTCAAAATCTGCATAAGCATCATTTTGCAAGGCCACTTTAACTCTTTGTAAAGCAGAAGATGTAGAAAATCTAAAATAAAACTCAACATCTCTATTTTTATTTAAATCATCACCAGCTTCCACTAATTCAGATAAAATCTTTTTATTATTTATATGTGAAAAAGAGTAGATACTTGGATAGATGCTATTAAAATAAAATTTATGTTTTTTATCTTTAAACGAACTTATAGAACATTGGTAATCAAACTCCTTAGCACACAAACTTGCATTTGACTCAAAACCTTTTTTATCTAAAGCATAAAAATAAATTTCTATCCAAGAGTCTTTAGTTTTAAATCCTAAAAACGTTAAACTTGTTAACTTTGTTAAAAGTTTATCTTTATAGTTTATAATCTCATCTAATTCATCATCTTCAACAAAACCAAGTTCATTAGGCCTTTTAAGCTTTAAAAAGCTACATAAGACAACTTTATTCTCATCTGTAAGCTTATCTTTTGTTTCAAAATCAAAGTAAATTTTTGTATCAACTTTATTTTCATCTTTAAGTAAGTAAAATTCCAAATCAATTTCCAATATTTTTTACACATTATACCAATACCAACTAAAAACGGATATAAATGGACTACTCTTTACTAATATTTATCATATATCTTATAACAGAACTTGTTGAGATAAATCTAACCCTAAGCATAACTTTAAAAGGGATACTCGAAAAACATTATAAATACTATAAAAAAAGTATATTTTTATTTTTACTTATGCAACCAACATATATCTTTGCTATTTTCATACTTATATATACAAACTTTTCCATTGCTTCTATTATTTTGCTTATTATAAAGACCATAGATATATATACAAAAATTGTATTAATAGATAAAGTGTTTACAAAAAATGACATTGATGATTATTTATATGCCATGATAAACACTAAATTAGATATATTCTTACCATTTTTAAATATTTTAATCTACCCTCCTCTAGTATATTTTGCAATATTTTAAAAGATATTGAAAATAATTATCAAAACTCTTGACAATGATTATCATTTTTGTTAAACTTCTGCCATAAATTTAAAAACAGGATAATAAAAATGAAAAAAACACTACTTTCACTTAGTGCTATTGCACTACTTTCTAACACACTTATAGCAGATGAACTTAGCACTCTAAAAGAGGAGATAAAAGAGCTTCAAGAGAATCAACAAACTATTATTGATGAAACATCAAACGATAAAGCTGGTTTTAGTACAGTTGACACATCTTTTTCACACAACGGTATGGGCGCAGCAGCTTCAAAAGTTTATAGTTCAAAATCTGCACTAAGCATAGGTGGTTATGGTGATATGTATGTAAAGATGCCAGATAATGGCAGTGCGAAGGCTGATGTTTATCATTTTGTTCCTTACATTGGTTATAAATTTTCAGACTCTATTATATTAAACACAGAGTTAGAGTTTGAACATGGTGGAGCAAATGCAGAAGAAGCAGCCAATGGTCCTAGTGACGCGGTTGAGGGTTACGCTATAGTTGAGTTTATGTACTTAGACTTTTTAATCTCTAAAGAGTTTAATGTTCAAGTTGGTAAAACTCTAGTACCAATGGGTCTTATAAATCTACGCCATGAGCCTACCCTTTTTAACACAGTTCAAAAACCTTTAACTGAAAAGTACATTATCCCTGCAACTTGGGCATCAACTGGTGTAAACACTTATGGTTCTTTTGAAGATATTGGTATCTCGTACAACGCTGGAATTACTCAAGCAATAGATTTAAATAATGGTGAAAATGGTAAACATGAGCAAGTAATAGCAGGAACTCCAAGCCCAACAGGTAAAACAGATATAGCAGATGTTGCTTTTGTTGGTCGCTTAGATTACACAGGTGTAAACGGTTTACTTCTTGGTGCGTCTGTGTACTATGGTAATGCTACTCAAGGAAGTGTTATTGGAAGTTCAGCTTTTATTTATGATGTTCATACAAGTTTTGAATACTCAGGATTTAAAGCAAAAGCTTTATATAGTGCAGTATCTATAAGTAACGCTGAAAATATAGCTTCTAAATCTGGTGCATCTGAGTCTGTTAGCAACTCAAACGGTTTTTATGTAAATCTTGAGTATGATGTTTTAGCAACACTAAACACTACACAAAAAGTTCCTGTTTTTATCCAATACGATAGAGTTGACCCAACTGCTACTGTTACAGATAAGTTTGGAACTAGCACAAACTCTTTAGATGGTAAAACGGCAACTACAACATTTGGTGTAAACTACTTTCCACATGAGCAAGTTGTCTTAAAAGCTGACTACGCTATGAGTGATGTTATAGCTGGTAACAACAATGACTACAATACATTTAGTCTTGGTCTTGGGTTTATATTCTAATGTATAAAAAACTACTAAAGCTTACAACACTTAGTGTTGCAAGTTTAGTACTTTTTAGTGCTTGTGATGAACAAAGTGTTGCTACAACAAATATAGAAAAAGCTAAACTTGGAGAGAAGTTGTTTTCAGATAAAACTCTCTCTAAAAACAAAACTATGGCTTGTGCAACTTGTCATAGTTTAGATAATGCGATGGTTGATGCAAGAGCAAAGATACCAAATCACACTTATAATGTAAATACAGGTGGTTCACTTGGTGATGACAATGTATCTATAGGTGATAGAAATGCACCTATGGCAGCATACGCTTTTGAAGCTCCAGATTTTCATTTTGATAATGGTGAAAAGATATATGTTGGTGGATTTTTCTTAGATGGCAGAGCACATACACTTAAAGATCAAGCAAAAGGTCCATTTTTAAACCCTTTAGAGATGAATATGCCTAACGATTCTGCTGTTATAGCTAGAGTTAAAGATAATGCAGATTATATAAGTGAGCTTAAAAAACTTTATGGCGATGATATTTTTGAAAATGATTTTAAGGCTTATGACGCAGTAGCTGACGCAATTGCAACTTTTGAGCAAAGCTCAACTTTTAAAACTTTTGACTCAAAATTTGATAGATTAAGTGATGGAGATTATGAACTAACTAGCTTAGAAGAGCAAGGAAAAAAATTATTTGAAGGTAAAGCTATGTGTGTAGCATGTCACCCTATAGATGGGTATCATCCACTTATGACAGATTTTACTTACGACAACTTAGGCGTTCCTATAAACAAAGAGTTAAGAGCTTTAAATGGTGTAAAAAATATAGATAAAGGTTTAGGTAAAGAGGTTAATGATGCCTCTTTAGATGGTGCTTTTAAAGTTTCAAGTTTGAGAAATATAGCTGTTACTTCGCCATATATGCACAATGGTGTTTTTAAAGATTTAAAAACAGTTGTTCACTTTTACAATACTCGTGATATTGAGGGTATTAACCCTGAAACAAAAGAGATTTGGGATAGACCTGAAGTTCCACAAACTATAAATGATGTTGAACTTGGAGATCTTGGTTTAAGCAATCAAGAGGAGGATGCAATAGTTGCATTTATGAAAACTTTTACAGATAAAAAGTTTGAACACCTAATTAAGTAGTGATTTTCACTACTTTTTTGGTACAATTTCAAAAAAAAGAGAGTCAATGAAAGTATTTTTATTATTAATTTTTATAAGTTTAACATACTTACAAGCAAAGGTTTTAATTACACCTTATGAAGCGATATACAACACCTATGGCAAAGATGTAAAAATTACTAAAAAAAACATTTTATTAAAATCTACACAAGCTAAAGAAATCTCAGCACAAGCAAAAATGAAGCTTAAAACAAAAATATATCGTACTTTTAAAATTGAAAAAGATGCTAAGACTATAGCTTATGGTATTGTAACTTTGAACAAGATGAGAACTAAAGATGCAGCCGTACTTTTTATAATTGATACAAATGGTGAGGTTCAAGGTATTGAGACTATCACTTTCAATGAACCACCAGAGTTTGCTCCATCTAAAAAATGGCAATCACAATTTGTTCATAAAACTAAAAATGATACTTTAAGAGTAGGAAAAGACTTACCTACAATCACAGGGGCAACACTTAGCGCTCGTGGATACAGTGATGGGGCTAGATTGGCTTTAGCAGTTTTTGAAATTGTATTTAAAGATAAATAATTGAAATTTACACTAGTTAAAGATCTTAGAGGAAATGTATTGCTTCGACCTCTTCTAAGTGGTTTACTTATCTTTACTTTATTTTACTTAAGCGCAGATGTTATCTTAAAAAAAGATCATATTGGTATCACTTTTGAAACTCTAAGTAGTACCTTATATGGTAATGAAGATGAGTTTATAGAGCCTGTAAATTTTCATTTTCTTTTAGAGTTAAGTCATTCAGATATATTTTTTATGATGATGACACTTTTAACATTATCAGCAATTTTTTCTAGACTTTGTAAATTAGATAAAACAAGACTCATCCTTATAAATATTACTATGATAAGTGCTATACTAAACATAGCTACACTCTTTTTAGCTTATTTTATAAACTCTTTTTTTATATACCTTTGGATTGCTAGTTTTTGGTTATGGCATCTTGGAGCATCTACAATGTCACTAATCTCACTCTTCCATCTTATAAAAAAAGCTTGATATGATTTATAAAAGTTATAGATTATCTATATTTTATTTTACTATCTTCTCTTTTATGTTGCTTGTATCTGGAGTAACATTATTTTTAAGTAAAATTGGAATTGGACTAGATGATATAACAAAATATTACCATGGTGATGAAGCACTATATATTAGTGCAAAAAGTTTTTATGGTTTGTTGGAGAGTTCAACTCCACATCTTGGGGCTATGGGGCTTTTTATTATGGTTATAGGGCACTTTATACTTTTTGTTTCACATAAATATAGAAAAGGGATAGTGCCTATATTTATAGCTCTTTTTATTAGTGCATTTTTAGATATTGTAAGTGGATTTTTTGTATCAAGGGGCTTTTTATGGTTCTCTATACTTAAACAAGTTAGTTTTATCACTTTTATATCTTTTTCAATATATGTTACTTTTATAGTTTTTAAAGAATCTTATTTATCTTTAAACTCTGATCAGAAAAACGAAAATCTTTTATAAATTTTAAACCCTTTTTCATATATATTTTTTTATCTTTTGTGATTACTAAGTACCATAACTCTTGTGAGTTTAAAAACTCTATAGCTTCACTAAACTCCATAACAGAACTTGCGGTAGCAAAAGCGTCAAGATCACTATTACTTAAAACACTAGATACTAAAGTTATTGAAGCAAAAGTTTTTTGAGATATCTTTTTTTTGGGATTGATTAGATGATTATATTTTTTAGAGAGAACATATCTCTCATAATCACCACTAGTAGAGATTGCGCTAAATCGGTGAGTAGTATAAAGAGATGCAATAACACCATCTCTAAAAGGGTTTTTAATCTCTATCTTACAAGTTTTAAAACACTTTATATCTCCACTTGCTAAGATTATAGCATCATCAATATTGTAAGTTTTTGCTTTTTGACTTACCTTATCTACAGCAAATCCCTTCCCCATTCCACCTAAATCTACAACTACATCTTTATCAATATAAGCGTAGCTTTTATTAAAATCTATACCATTAAAATTTATATTTGCTTTTTTTAATTCGCTACTAGTAGGTATAAGCTCATCTTCTCCAAAATGATACAAGCCTTTAGTAATTGAACCTATACTAATGTCAAAATATTTATTGGTTTGCTTATAATACTTTTTACTTAAGCTTAATGCTTCATAAGTATATGAAGATATAAAAGCTTTTTTATTATGATTTAGCTTATAAATTTGAGCATTTTTATCATAAGATGATAAAGACAATTCAACATCTCTAAAACACTTAAAAAGATTATCTACATACTTAATATCTTTTTTTTGAAGCTCAATGGAAATTAAAGTACCCATCATAATTTTTGTTCTTTTTAAATTTGAGGAGTAGAGCCCAATAGCAAATATAAGTAAGAAGCTAAGAATCCTCATATTTCCTAATCTGTTCTGCTTTTCTTGTTAACTCTTGGACACTCTGAGTTATATCATCATGGGCGATATGGTAATGATTATGTAGTTTATTTAAAGATTCATCTATTTTTAAAGTCATTCGTTCACTTAAACTTTCTATATGATCTCTTATCTTTTCAATTTGCATCTCATCAATCCTTTGTAAAGAGTCATTTATCATAGCAGTTGTCATAATTGATTTTTGATAATCTTCTTTTATAATCTCTAAATCTTTAGTTAAACTTGACATATCATTAAATTTTGCACTTATATCATTTGCATTTTCATATAGAGTTTCAAGCTTTTTACCACTTAATACTATCTGTTTAATTAAAAGTTCACTACTCTGTTTTATCTGATCAAGACGATTGTTTTCCTCAGACATAGAAAGTTCAATCTCTTCACCTTGAGATTTCATAATATTTAAAGAGTTAATGGATGATTTAAAAACATTTTCTAAAGAGTCTTTTGTTGAAGATACTATTTTATCAGATGTATTAGAATAAGATTGATTTAATTTTAAAAGTAACTCTTGAGCTGTATCTATCTTTTCATCATTATTATCTATCACTTCACCTAAATGTACAATCTTTTTTTCAATTTTATTAAAATGATCTTGTTCAGAAATTCTTAATATTTCAATATGTCTATGTAAAACTTCTTCAAAATTCGGAAGTTGTTCTTTAGTAAACTCTTCAAAGCCTATTAAAGAATTTTTTGAATTTTTCATTAACTCTTCAAATTGTGAAATAAATTTTTGTTGGTTCTCTTTTACTAATTCCAAAGATTTTATCTCACTTGAAAAACCATCTAAAAAAAGTGTTCTAGCATCATCACGTGATTTTTTAGCATCATTTAACATAGATTCAAGTGAACCAATATAATCATTCATTTGAGTAATTTGTGTACTTAACACATATAAAGCTTCCTCTTGTAGTTTATCAATCTCTTTATGGGTAGTTTGATGTATTATATTCATAATTATAAATAGCACTATTGAAACAAATATGCTTAAAAGTGATTCTTGAAAATATAGAAAAAAATTTTCACTTAAAGAGTGAACTAAAAGAAGATGTAAGACTCCTCCTAAAACTCCTATAGCTAAAATCAAAGGTGAATAATTAATTTTTTGACTATTTCTAAAAACTTTAATTTGTCTAATAAAAACAACACCCATAATCAAAAATATTAATGCTAAATCTAGTGAAAACACAACAATCCTTAAAAATATAT
>WFNF01000149.1 GCA_015488775.1 Helicobacteraceae bacterium | reverse complement strand
TAATGCCAAGACTAAACGGTATAGAGCTTTTGGATGAAATTAAAAAGATTAATCCTGATCAAACTTGTATAGTAATCAGTGCTTATGACGAATCTCACTATCTATTAGACTTAATAAAAATTGGTTTAGACGGCTATGTCATAAAACCTTTCAATATTGACTCTTTATTAAACGTTTTCACTAAAGTAGTAAAAAACCTAAATCTTAAACTTGAAAATAGCAACTATAAATATAATCTTGAGTCTTTAGTCTCAGAACAAACTAGAATGATTGAGAAAAAAGCGATAGAACTTGTTCAAAGTTCATACCATGATCCTCTAACTGGCTTATTGAACTATATACACCTTAATAAAGTTTTAGATGAAGAGCAAACTATTTTTTTTCTCAATGTAGATAGATTTTCTCATATAAATAGCGCTTATGGTGTAACTTATGGAGATAAACTTCTTAAAGAGATAAGCAGGGAGTTATTAAAAATTATCAATCAAGATATGAAACTTTATCGTTACTCCTCTGATCAGTTTGTTATATTGTCTCCAACTATGACACATAATGAATCTATAGAGTTTTTAGATAAGTTTTACAGTAACTTTAAAAAAAGAAAATTTGATTTAGGTATATTTAAAACTAATGTTTCATTTAGCATAGGTATTGCAAGTGGAAAAGGGACAGATGCTATCTTAAACACTCAAATTGCCTTAAAAGAGATAAAAAATATTAAAAGTAATACTTATAATTTTTATGATGAAAACTCCCCTTTTCTAAAACAGCAAGCTTTAACTTTTGAGTGGGTTAAAAAGATTGAAGATGTTTTTGATAAAGGGCAGTTTGAACTTTTCTATCAACCTCTATATAACATTGCTACTCAAAAAATAGATAAATATGAGTGTTTGATTAGGATAAAAAAAGATGAGCAGATTATAAGTCCTTTTGAGTTTTTAGATGCTATTAAATACACTTCAAATATGATTAGATTAACAAAAATTATCATAGAAAAAGCTTGTCAAAAGTTTACAGGCTTAAACGTAGGTTTTAGTATAAATATAACTCAAGAAGATTTTGAAGCGTTTTATCTTGAAAAATATCTAGTAACTATATGTGATAAGTACAATATAGATTACTCTTTAGTTACCTTAGAGGCATTAGAAAATATATCTGATTATAAGTATGAAGACTCACTAAAACAACTAAAAAATTTACAAAAGATAGGTTTTAAAATAGCCTTAGATGATTTTGGAACTGAAGATTCAAACTTTAGTAGATTGCTTAATCTTGAACCTGATTTTATAAAAATTGATGGAAGTTTTATAAAAAATATTTTAGATGATAAACACTCACTTAAAATTGTTGAAACTATGAAAAGCTTTTCTCACGATATTGGCTCAATAGTTATAGCAGAGTTTGTTTACTCAAAAGATGTGCTAGAAAAAATCAAAGAGATTGGCATAGACTACGCACAAGGTTATGAGATAGGAAAACCTAGTTCAGAACTTTTATAGACCCTCGTTTAAAACATCCCAAAGAGTATCTACCTCTTCATCATCTAACATTAAACTTCTTTGATCACGAAGAAGTTTTCTAAAAGCTTTTGTATTTACACTAGAAGTTTTACAACATGAGGAGTGTGCAGGTAAAAAAGCTCTTATTACAGATATCTCTTGATCAGTAATCTCTTGTTCACAAAAAAAACATTTTGTTGTATTAAAAAGTCGCCCCTCATACTCTAAAAGTTTTACATAAGATTCTATAGCTACCCGCTTTGGATTTTGCTTGTCCCACATGTATGAGCTATATTCTAGTAGTTTAAAATAAAAAGAGTTTATACCATGCGCATCTCTAAGGTGTGGCATAAAAAGTTTAATGTAAAACTGCCATAGGTAAAGGTGTTTATGAGATCTTAGCCATGAGAAACCTAGATGCTTTGTATCTCTAAGTCTAGAGATAGTGCTTCTTACACTTGATTCAATCTCAAAATCTATCTTAAACCCTAAGTTTATGGCAGAGTGTCTAGCGCCATAAAACCTATATAAAGTTTCAAGTGAATCCTCCGAAATTATAGTAACAATTAAATCTTCATCTTTTACAGGGTTTACCTGTATTATATAACCTTGCATTTTGTAATTATATCAAGTTTAGTTTTATATAAATATAGTAAAATTATCTTCTACATATCTATAAAAAAAGCATTGTGTAATTTAGATACACATAAAAACTATAGCCCTTAAAATACTATCTTTTAAATAAAACTTTAAATAAATTCCGAGTATAATAAATGACCAAAAATCTTAAATAAGATAATTTTGATTAAAGAAGTCTTAAATTTATTGTAAATTTTAAAATTTCTTTCCAAAAATAGATAAAAGAGGTGAAAATATGAGCAAATATAGCGATTTACTTAGATCGTTTAAAGATAATTGTGGTTTTGGACTAATTGCAAATATCAAAAACAGACCATCACACCAAAATCTTGAAAATGCAATAACTGCATTAGAGAGAATGATGCATCGTGGCGCAGTTGCTGCTGATGGTAAAAGTGGAGATGGTAGTGGACTTCTTTTGTCTATGCCAACAACTTTTTTTAGAAAAGTTTTAAAAGCTGAATCTATAGAACTACCAAATATTTTTGCAGTTGCTTCAGTTTTTACTAAAGATATGAATCAGATTGATGAACTTGAAAAGGTTTGTGAATCAAATGATTTAAAAGTATTTTATAAAAGAGAAGTTCCTGTAGATAAAAATGCTTTAGGTGAACAAGCACTTTTGACTTTACCAACTATAATGCACATATTTATAACTCCAAATTCTATAATGGCTAGTGAAAGATTTGAAGCTTTACTTTACCTAAGTAGAAAAGAGACTGAACATAAATTTGTTGGTAATGATGATTTTTATATCTCATCTATGTCAAGTTCAAAAATCTCTTATAAAGGGTTGGTGATGCCAACTCATATAAAAGAGTTTTATATAGATTTTCAAGATGAAGAGTTTGAGATATCTTTTGCACTTTTCCACCAAAGATTTTCAACAAACACCTTACCTATGTGGAGACTTGCTCAACCTTTTAGAGCAGTTGCACATAATGGCGAGATTAACTCTGTTGAAGCAAATAGATTTAATGTTGAAACAAAAAGTGAATCTATAAAGTCTGATATATTTTCAGATGAAGAGATAGCTAGACTTTTACCTATTTTACAAATAGGTGCTAGTGATAGTGCTAGTGCAGATAACTTTTTTG
>WFNF01000148.1 GCA_015488775.1 Helicobacteraceae bacterium | reverse complement strand
GATATAAACACTGATGCATTAGAGTTTGCAAAAAATGCTAAATACACTTCAAATAATATAAAAACATTAGATATAAATCTGATCAGTAAATATTTTACTAAAAAAGATGATTATTATATCTTGAAAGATGTCGTAAAAGAAAAAGTATCTTTTAAAAACAAAAATATTTTTAATGATGATTTTAAAGAATTAGGGAAGTTTGATTATATTTTTTCAAGAAACATGTTGATATACTTTTCTAAAGATAGACGGTTAAAGGCAAAAGAGATACTTGAGAGTATGTGTTTGAACAATACAGATATCTTTTTTGGACATGCTGATCTTTTTGCTTAGTATGTTTCAAAACTATACATATAAGTTTTTTTTATATTATATCTTTTTTTAATAATCAAATAATTATGATTTTTTCGATAAATTGTTAGTACTGAAATATCTTAGTTACAGTTAGATGTTCACTTTTCAAGGATAAAATATGATATTAAAATTAACTTTGGCGTTTGTACTTTTACTTATGCTTAGTGCTTGTGAAAAAAAAGTTGCGGATGAAGCTGAAGTCGCTCAAACTCCTCAAATAAAAAAAATAAATAAAGATATCACTAATGATATTGAAAATTTGGCTAAAAATTCAAAAAATTCAAGTGCCTTTGCTACAAGCTCTTTAAAAATCATAAAAGATAAGGTTTTAGATGAGTATGTACCAAAATCTTTACAAGATAAAGTTGTACAAAGTGATGTTTTTAATGTTGATAATTTAGCCAAAAATGAAACTATTAAAACATATATGGATGAACTGTATGTAAGTATCAATGATGATTCTAAAAAAAGTTCATCTCTTAGAGGTGTTAGTGATATACAAGAGATACTTGCTCAGGTTATAAACACTATTAAAGATATGATTTTTGAGTGGGTTAACTCGTTTTTTACTTTTGGTGATGGTGAGTATGGAAATATAGATGAAAATGCAAGCGATGATGATATCTATGTTCCAAAAGATGATACACCTATAGAGTTTACTCTTGATTTAGTGAAAGATAAAACATTTTATGTAATCTCATCTAAGGTAGATATGAGTGTTAAAATGTCTAAAGATGGTTTAAGTGGTAGTGGTTCTATGGGGATTATCTCTATGGATTTTACTGATTATATCTCTACAGATGGTTTGATGATATCTACAGAGTTGATGGGTGATTGGACTATAGATATAAATTATCTTGATGAGGGTTACTGTATAGCAGCTGATGCTATAAGTGAGGGTGGAGATGTTTATGAGTCTTATTGGTTTTCAAACAAAAGTGATGAATCAAAAGCCACTACACTAAAAAGTGCTAAAAAACTTTGTTATGCCCATGCAAGTGCTGATGAGGTTGTTGAAGATAAGCTTATAGATGAGGGTTCAGTTGTTGCTATAGGTGACACTAGAGGCTCTCACAACCCTCAAAGTGGAATAAATGCAAAAGATGTGGTTGAGTCTTTAATGGGACTTAAAAATAGTATAGATATAAATGATGCTAAATATTTTGCAAGAAGTATGAGAAAAGGTCCTCTTTCTCTTTACACTACAAATCATCAAACACATGATCTTTTATCTTTAGAGAGTGGAAATATTATGAGAGAATTGATGCCACAAGCTATGAGCTCAGCTATAAATATGAAAACTCTACTTGAAGACTCATATAAAATGGCACTTGGTTTTCAAGGTGAAGTTACAAACGATTTAAACTCAACTTTAAATCTTTTTAATGATAGAATGCAAAAGATAGCTCAAGCAGCAGCAATAGCTATGGATAAAGCTGTACAAAGTAAATCATCTGGCAGTGTAACTACATCTTATGGAGATAAGGTAACTTTAGCAGTTGGAAATTTGAATGTAAATATATGTTTGTTGTTCTTTATGTGTGAAAGTAGTGTAGATGGTGATGCTTATTTTATGGTTCAAAATGATGGTACAAGTGGCAATAAAGCAAATATAGCTTTTAAAACACATTTTAATGCTGAGTCTATGGATGTAAGTGCAGTACAATTTAATAGAGTTATTAGTAACAACTCTATAAACACTATCTCAGGTGATGGTTACTCTTTAAACCTTTCAGGTTTTGCTTTTAATAGAAATGAGGGTACTTTAGATTTAGAGGGTATGGGTAATATTAACTCAAGTAAAACACCTGTAACTACAGCAGATATAAATAATTTTGATATAAGAGTTTATGTTCAAGAGCAGGGTGCTTTAAACTTTGTGCCAAGAGCTTTAAGTGCTGCTCTTAATACAGATATTAAAACTGCTCAAGGTAGAGATTTTAGTGGTAAATTGTACTTTGATGCTCAAAATACTCAAAACAATGAGTTAAATGGTACTATAAAAGGTAAAGATGGTGAACCTACAATAAAGGGTGAGTTTAAAACATCTTTAACTTTTCAAGATATAGATTGGTGGGTAAATGGTCGTGATGATATAAATTTTGATAAAGGTATGCCTTATCTTGTTGATCAAAATGGAAATATTGAACTTCTTTCAAGTTTAACTAATTTCTCAAGAGTTGAAGCAAAAACATTTGAAACTTTTGACAATAGATATAATTGTACAAAAAATAGCGATGAGACTTATGCTTGTAGTGACCCTTTTAACAAGGTTCATAAAACTGTTAAGTTTTTAACTAATGATCAAGTTTTAAAAGTTAATACAAATGATGGTGAATATTATGTAGTTGCTATTGAAAACATAAGAAACTACTCATTATCAAATATAGTTATGTTTAAAGATGATGCTAGTAGAAAAATCATTAAACTTGGTGAGTTTGATTATAAAAAAGCTTCTATCTCTAATGTTAGGGTTGTTAGTGCAAATATCAATCCTGATTATACTATTGACAATATAGGTGAACACTCTTACTCTATGAAGATGGATATAACAAGAGGTACTCAAAGTTTAAGTGCAGATATGTTGATGAAAAACAAACTCGATGATGATACTTGGGAATACTACCTAAAAGATTTAAAAGCATCTGATGATTTTGGTAAAATAAATGCTTCAAGAATATATATATCTCAAACAGGTTCAAATCAACTTGTTCTTTTACTAGATGAGCTTATGGATGCCTCTTTTAACCTTGATTTCGATATTGAATCTATGTTAAACCTAGGTTGGGAAAGTTTAAGCCCTTTTAAAAATATATCTTTAGATGATTTTGAGATGATAATGCAAGGCTCACTAGGTGAAGCAAAATTTAAAACAGATATGAATTTTGTAAACAATATATCTAGGTATGATGCTGATGCAAATGCAAGTTATAGTTATGGCACTACAAACATCACAACAGATGTTAATGCATCAGTTGAGTTAGATGGTCAAAATGCTTATAAAAGTGTATTTAGTGCAAATGGTGAGATAAAAGCTGAAAATCATCCTGATTATAAATATATGGTTGATTACACAAATGATAAACAATACTTAGTGTTAGAGCGTAAAGATACATCTTACCAAATGGGATTTGTAGTAAATGGCTTAAATTCAAAGGGTGCAGACTCTTATGGCGTAAAAGCAGACTTTACAACAAATGAAACTATGGATACCTTAGAAAAAATGACCATCAAAAACAACTCTGGATCAGCTATTGGAAGATACGATAAATCGTTAGATGATTTTAAAATCTTTTATCCTAATGCAGAGTTTGAATACTTATATATCTACTAATACTAAAAATTGTATAGCCATTTTGGTTATACAATTTTCTATACCAATCGCATTTATTAATAATTTAAAGTTATAATATAGCAATAAAAAAGGCTATTAATATGAAAACAAATAAAGTTGCAAAAAGATATGTAAAAGATATTAAATCAGATGATGTTTGGTCAGTTTTCAAAATAATGTCAGACTTTGTAAAAGGTTTTGACTCAATGGGAGATGTTGGACCTTGTGTAACAGTTTTTGGAAGTGCTAGAACTCCTAAAGATGATTATTACTATAAACAAACTTCTATACTTACTTCTAAACTTGCTGATCAAGGGTTCAATATACTAAGTGGTGGTGGACCAGGGATTATGGAAGCTGCAAACAAGGGCGCATATGAAAATGAAAATGCAGATGTGGAGTCAATAGGTTTAAATATAGATTTACCAATGGAGCAAGAGCTTAACCCATACACAACGATAGAACAAACTTTTGATTACTTTTTCTCACGCAAGGTTATGCTTGTAAAGTACTCTGTTGCTTATGTTATCTTTCCTGGTGGTTTTGGTACTTTAGATGAACTTTTTGAAGCTTTAACTCTTGTTCAAACTAAGAAAGTTGAAGGGGTTAAAATCTTTGTTGTTGGGGTGGAATTTTATAAACCTTTATTTGATTTTATGGAATCTTCTTTAGTTGCAAGTGGAATGATTGATAAAGAAGATTTAGATATGATTACGCTAACAGATGACTTAGATTTGATTGTAAAAGAGATTGGAAGCTCTTTAGAAGAGCAATTAGATGTGATGCAAAGTGAGGGTTTAGCACAAACCTCTTACTACAAAAAACTAAAAGAGTTTTTTGAAGATAATTAGTTTAGGGTGAGTATGACAAATAAAAAAGTATTAATTGGTATGAGTGGGGGAGTTGATTCTACAGTTTCAACTATGTTTTTAAAAGATCAAGGTTATGATGTTGAGGGTGTTTATATGAAACTTCACTCAAAACCTGGTTATCATGAGATACATCTTGAGCGTGCAAAAAAAGCTGCTGCAAATGTAGGTGTAAAACTTCATGTACTTGATTTAGAGGAAACCTTTAAACAAAAGGTTGTTGATCCTTTTATACAAACATATAAAGATGGTTTAACTCCAAACCCATGTGCTATGTGTAACCGTAACCTTAAATTTGGTGAGATGCTTAAGTTTGCAGACTCTATTGGTGCAGATTTTTTGGCAACAGGACACTATATAAAGCATGATGGTAAGTATCTTTTACAAGCAGATGATGACACTAAAGATCAATCATATTTTCTTTTTTATATAGATCCAAAAATTGTTCCAAGACTTATCTTTCCACTTGGAGAGATGAAAAAAACTGAGGTTAAAAAAAGAGCTTCAGCTGTTAAGGGCTTAGAATCTTTTGCTATACAAGCAGAGTCTAGTGAGATATGTTTTGTTGAAACCACTTATACTGATGTGTTAAAAGATTTTGTTGATGTTGATAATGTTGGTGAAGTTTTAGATATGGATGGAAATGTTGTTGGTGAACATAAGGGTTATATGCACTACACCATAGGAAAGCGTAAAGGTTTTAGTGTTCATGGTGCTCATGTTCCACACTATGTAGTTGAGATTAAACCAAAAACAAATCAAATTGTAGTTGGCTTAAAAAAGGACTTAGAGGTAAATAGTGTTGAACTTGAAAATATAAATATGTTTGATGAGCGTAAAGAGTTTGATAGTTCTGTAAAACTAAGATATAGAACCATCGCTGTTCCTTGTCATGTAGTTATAGATGGCACAAGTGCAAAAGTTGAGCTAAAAGAGCCTGTTTTAGGTGTTGCTAGTGGACAAGCAGCAGTTTTTTATGATGATGATAAACTAGTTGGTGGTGGTTGGATAAAATGATTGACTACATAAAAACTGAGATTAAAAACTCTTACGAAACTAAGATGAGAATCTTAGAGGATGAAGAACTTTTAAGCATCATAGAAAATGTTGCTAAAGAGTGTGTGAAGCTTTATAAAAATGGTAAAAAAACTCTTATAGCTGGTAATGGTGGAAGCGCTGCAGATGCTCAACATTTTGCAGCTGAGTTAGTTGGGCGTTATGGTTTTGATAGACCTTCCTTGCCATCTTTAGCACTTACAACAGATACTTCAAACCTTACCGCAATTGGAAACGATTATGGTTACGATGCTGTTTTTTCAAGACAATTAGAGGGTATGGGTAATGAGGGAGATCTTTTTATAGGTATCTCAACCTCAGGCAATTCACAAAATGTTTTAAACGCTTTTGATGTTGCTAAAAAGAAAAACATAAAAACAGTTGCTCTTGTTGGACGTGATGGTGGGGCTATGGCAAATATAGCTGATTATACAATTATCATCCCATCAAACGATACACCACGTATCCAAGAGTCTCATCTTTTAGTTGAACACCTTATATGTGACATTATAGAAAAAGAGATCTTTGGTGATGGAGTTAGCTAAAAAAGCTCTTTTTTTAGATAGAGATGGTGTTATAAATATTGAAAAAAATTATTTACATAAAGTAGAGGATTTTGAGTTTATAGATGGCATCTTTGAGTTGTGTAAAGTTGCAAAGTCTAAAGATTATGAGATATTTGTTGTAACAAACCAAAGTGGTATAGCTAGAGCTTACTACAATGAAGATGATTTTTCAATTTTAACATCATGGATGATTAAAGAGTTTAAAAAAAATGGCATAGATATAGTTAAAGTTTATTATTGCCCACATCACCCAGATATCTCAGGCGAATGTGAATGTAGAAAACCAAAACCAGGTATGATACTAAAAGCAAAAAATGAGTTCAATCTTGACTTAAAAAACTCAATCTTAGTTGGTGATAGTCAAAGAGATATAGACTCTGCCTACAGAGCAGGACTAAACAAAGCATTTTTATTTGATCAGAATTCTAAAACTAAAAATTCTAATGCAACAAAAATTGTAAGCTCATTAAGTGAGATTATAAGTGAATTATAATACTGTTTTTTAATTCACTCTAGACCACTAAAAGAACTTCCAAAGCCTCTTTATAAAAAACCCCATACTTCTCTAAATCACCATCTTTTTAAACTATTTAGACTTTCACTTCTTATGTTGAATAAAATGATTATTATCTTTTGTAAATATATAAATGTGAGCGTGATTTTTTGTTTTCAATATATAGTAGAATTAAACTTTACAGTTTATCAAAGTTTATTTAAATTGTTAAATTATATTTGTAATAGATGTGCTATAAATACTGAATCTAATAGATTTTTTTATTTTAGGTACAATCTGTAATTCATTTTTTTGTAAAGTAAATTATAAAAGTGGAGATTCACTTACTGAGAAGTATTTTGCAGTTGATATTGCTATATAAATTTTAATATATCTTTAGAAGAAAACGGGGAGTTAATAATTTTGGAATTAGTTTATTTATGGGTTGAAGATTATAAAAATATTAAGAAGCAAGGATTTAATTTTTCGCCTAGGTTTACTTGTGACTATGATGATGAAACAAACGAATTAACTATTGATGAAAATGATGATTATATAGAAAACTTTTTTGGTGAAAATATTAATGTTACGGCTATTGTTGG
>WFNF01000147.1 GCA_015488775.1 Helicobacteraceae bacterium | reverse complement strand
TCTAAAAACCCTAGTGCCCCTCAGCATTACATAGGAGTTTACAATCAAGGCAATCTTTTGAAGACCTAGCCAAAGCTAAGTCAAAAAAGATTAACGCAGAGTGTGAGCTCCTATGTAATGCCCAAAGGGAGGGATAAAAAAAGCGATATTTCATAAAACTTTTAATCGCCATAGCTACGGCTATGACTCATAAAAGCTTTTATAAAATCTCATCTTTTTTTCTTCCCTCTGAGGGGTACTAGGGTTTTTAGAGGTGCCCTTTATATAAAAAGTTTCACCATTCCATTTTTGATCAAGGATTTTTGTTTTTGTAAGAGCAGAGGAAAACTTTGAAAAGTTAGTTTTTATAGTTTTTGAAAAGTTTTCACCACTTAAAAACTCATTTTTAGAGTAGCTAGATTTTACGACAACACCTACCTCTTCTATTGCTAAAAGTTTAATCTGTTTTAGAGCAGCTTTTCTAGCAGTAACTTTTGAGTCATTTTCACTAGCATTATAACTATACTCTTTTATAAAAGTTTGAGAAAACACCAATGTGCAGATACTTAAAATTACTAAAATTATTTTCATTGTTCACCAATCACTTAATATTTAAGAAGCGAATTGTATCTAAATTTTTATTGCACATTTTGAGCTGTGTACTTTATACTTTTTATGTATAATTCGCAAAAAAGGTAGAAAATGAAAATATATATTTTATTATTATTTTTAATTATTAACACTTATGCCAATCACATAGTGCTTGACGCACAAGGACATACAGCAGCATCAAGAACGCTTTTATTTGACAATCAAAATAATTTAATAAGTTCTGGTGAGGATAATTCAGTTAGAGTTTGGGATATAAAAACTGGAAAAACTATTAAAAAGATACTTGGATACACTTGGGAAGATGCTGGTGCAGTTTTTACAATGGCACTTACAAAAGATAATAAATACCTTATAACTGCTGGATGGTTTGAGGATAATAGTTTAAGAGTTTATGACTATAAAAGTGCAAAAATAGTTAAATATATCACTGATATAGATAGACCTATAATTAGCATAGCTTTGAGTGAAGATGAAAAATATTTAGCAGTCGCTGCAGATTCAAATATTTTTATATATAGCTTTGATGACTTTAAACTTATAAAAAAATTAACAAAGCACTCTTCAATGATTTACAATGTTAAATTTATTGAGCACAATGGAACTCACAATATAGTTAGCCTTGGAGATTCAAAGGAAACTATATTGTATAGTATAGAAAAAGATAAAGTGTTAAACATACATACAAGTGAAAAAAGGTTACAAGCACTAGCAGTAAGTGATAAATACATTGCAATTGGTGGTAATAAAAAAGAAATTTTGATTTTTGACTTAAACTTAAATCTTATAAAGACAATTAAAATAGATCAGGCTTTATGTTCACTAGAGTTTTCACCAAATGGTGATTTTTTAGCTTCATCAGGATTAAGCAATGAAGATTCAGATAATCCCATAGATATTTATGAAACAAAAGATTTTAAAAAGGTGAACTCTTTTAACAAACATACAAATACAACCTTTGGTTTAAAATTTTTAGATAACACTACTATTGCAAGTGCTGGTGGTGAATCAAATGAGATATATCTTTGGGATATTAAAACTAAAAAAGTTAAGCAAAAGTTTACTTCAAAACAAGCTAGTATTTACTCCCTTTCCTTATACAATGGAACTGTTGCTTATGGTAAGTACTTTTATGATTACGATACAGATAAAAACTTTGATGGATACTTTTCATATAAA
This sequence comes from Helicobacteraceae bacterium, assembly GCA_015488775.1. GTDB lineage: Bacteria > Campylobacterota > Campylobacteria > Campylobacterales > Sulfurimonadaceae > WFNF01. The sequence goes on along the minus strand of WFNF01000147.1, from coordinate 38,780 downwards.
AAACTAAAAATTGGAAACGATACTCTTACGCAATTTGAGCGTTTTTCACACAGATGGCTAGATAAATCTCAAGAGATACATTTTTCACAAATGGATTCAGAAAGAAAAGACTATTACCTAGATACAAGAACTGGTGGAGATTATGATTATTCAGATGCAGTTTTAGTTTTGTATGACAAAAATGATGAAGAGGTATGTAATATAACTAGAGGTTTATCAGATGGGTATAGACATAATGTTTATGCATTATATAAAGATTATATTATAACTGCTGGAATGAATGGTATGTTAGAAATATATGATTTGGAATGCGATATATATTCTCAACTAATTGGACATGTTGGAGATATATGGGCTTTAGCAGAGGATGATGATTATTTGGCAAGTGCTGGCGCGGATGGGATTATAAGATTATGGGATTTAAAAGATTTTTTAGCCCATGTAGATGATGAAGATATCTACTATATGAAGCCAAAATTAAACCTATTTTTAACTAAAGATGAATGGGCGGTATGGAGTAGTGAAGATGATTATGCAACTTCAAAGGGTGCACAGAAGTATCTTGGATATATAAAAAACACAACAGAAGATAAAGAATCGTACTGGATAGCAGTTAATCCACAAAAACAAAATCCAAAAAAAATTAAAGCTATATTTGAAAAAAGATAATCATAGTGATATAATACTGAAAAAAAAGGTTAACAATGAAAAAAATTTTACTTTCAACTTTAGCTGTAGCTACTTTAGCAACTAGTATGTTTGCAGAAGACAAATACAACACTCAAACAAATGAAAACAGTGCTATGTACAACAAAAACTTTGTTATAAGAATGGGTGGCGATATTATAGGTTCACAAGATAACTATGATAAAACTACAGATATTGGGACTAAAAATAGTGCTGGTTTTGAGATGGCCTTTGGTGCAGAAGAACTTATAGAAGATTTTTCTTGGGGAAGTCGTCAAATGTTCAATATGTACTACACTGGTGAATCTACTTATAACAATCAGGGTTACCAAGCAAAAATTAAAAACTATGGTTTTACTACATCATATAACTACTACTATAAAGCTACACAATTTTTTGAACCTTTTATAGGTGCGGGTGCTGGTTTAAACTTAGAGATATATAACGACCTTATAGATGCGAATACAAAAGGTAGTTCAAAAAGATCACAAACTTACAACCCTACTGTTCACTTCCAAGCAGGAGTATCTGGTGTTCTTTTCTCATTTATAGGCTACTACGCAATGTATAAATATACACTAGCTTCAAACTCAACTCAACTTGTGCCATTGCAAACAGGCGGTAGTGTAGAAGTTGAAAATAATGGTGTTGCGGGTGGTAGAACTACAGCTGGACTTAACTTAGTATTTTAACCAAAATTATGCATACAAGCTCTTAAAGTTTAAATCAAAAGCTTTAAGAGTCTCTCTTAAAAACTTTTCACTCTCTTTAATAATACTTTTAAAATCATTTACCTCTTTTAAAGAGTTATCAAACATTTTTACAATCTCATTTTTAGCATAATTTTTTATATCATCATTTTTTTCTTTCAATGGGCTCAAAGTATCGTTTATATCTTTTATAAATGAGTTTAAAGGCGTAGTTTGATTTTCATCTTGTAACTCTTTCATAAAGTTATTTATAAAAGGTTTAGCTAATTTCATAAACTCCTCTATCTCTTTTTTATCTTGAGCATTTATACCGTTAGAGTTTACATCAAATGAAAACTCCTTAGATGAACTAAAAGAGAAGTCACTTGAGGATGAATTTTCTGTTTTTTTATTATTGTAATTTAAAGATTTCTCATTGCTTAGAGAGATGTTTATCTCATCGCCACTAGATGTTTTCATATATATATCTAAGTTATGAGATTTGTAAGCACTTAAAGATTGTAAAGAGTTCATAATATTATAGTTATCCTTTTTTAGTATAAAATAGTATCGGCAGAAATGACAATTGTTTGATATTTTGTAGGCTTAAGCAACCTTTATGCTTACGAAAGTTATAATTCGCCACAAAAATTTACGCAAGGAGCCCAAACATGGCAAGAAAATGTGCTATTAGTGGTAAAGGCCCAATGAGCGGGAACAATGTTTCTCATGCAAAAAACAGAACTAAACGTCGTTTTTTACCAAACTTGAGAACTGTTCGTATAACTTTAGAAGATGGAACTACTAAAAAAATTAAGATTTCTGCTTCTGAACTTCGCACATTGAAGAAAAACTCTTAGTCCAATTGGATTAGCTTGAATCTAAACAAAAAGATTCGAAAAGTTCTGCATTGGGAGTCTTCTTCCAAGCCGGACAAACACCTCTTACCTGATATCTATTCCTCTTTTAGAGCTTTTAGACTACCACTTATTTTTACCGTTGTTTTAATGTTTGTAGGAACCATTGGCTATGTTTATATAGACAATTTTACCCTTATGGATGCAATCTACCAAACAGGCATCACATTTACAACAGTTGGTTTTGGAGAAATATCTGAAATATCAACCATGGGTAGGCTTTTTACAATTACACTTATAATTGGTGGTTTTGCTGTTTTCTCAATGGCAATAGGTGCCATGGTTACAGAACTAAGCAATGGAAATATTGCTCAAGCACTTAAGGATAGAAATATGCTCTATAGAATCGCAAGACTTAAACGACATTTTGTTGTGTGTTACCACAATGAATATACACTTGAGGTTACTGACGAATTAAAAAGAAACCATATACCTTTTGTTGTAATTGATCCTAGAGATGATATAGATGAGATAGCTAAAAAACACAACTATCCATACTACATAAAAGATGAACCACATACAGATATTGCTATGCAAAAGGCTCATCTTAGTTCTGCTAAGGGTGTTATATCTTTATCTGGCTCTATTGCTGATAATATCGCTTTTATAGCGTCTGTTAGGCTTTTTGAAAAAGAGCATGATATACCTAACCCGTACTATGTTATAAGTTCAGCACAAAGCAAAAGTGATGTTGCTAAACTTAAAAAACTTGGTGCTAACACTGTTGTCTCACCAACAAAACTTACGGCTCAACGTATAACAGCGATGGCGGCTAGACCAGATATGGAGAACTTACTTGAGGAATTTTTATATAAAAATGACACACCTTTAGATATAGAGGAGATTTTTATACCAAAACACTCTTGGGTAGTTCTAAAAAAATTAAAAGAGGCACACCTAAGACAGATAGCCAATGTTTCTATAGTTGGTATAAGACAAAAAGATGGTAAGTTTAAAACTATGCCTAAGGGTGATGAACTTGTTTACAGCGAATGTACACTTTTGGTTATAGGTACAGAAAAAGGTATAAACAGAACAAAAACCCTTGTTAGAAAAACTAATAAACCTGAGGAATTAAAATATGTATAAAATAGAAAAAAGTGAGCTTGGAGTTTGTTCAGCAGATGGTTTTTTTGCTGATGGTATTGTTGCTGGCTTAAAGGGTGAAGATAAAAAAGATTTAGCTTTTATATACTCACCAACTATGTGTACTTTAGCAAAGGTTTTAACATCAAACAAAATGGCAGCAGCTCCAATACATCATGCAAAGGGTAAAATAGGAGCTGACTTTGTTTTAATAAATTCTAAAAATGCAAATGCGATGACAGGAGTTCATGGACTTGATGATTTAGAAGATATATTGACACAGATGCAAAATAAATACCCACAAGTGAAGGCACCTTTAATGTCCTCAACTGGTGTTATTGGGGTTAGACTTCCAAAAGAGAAGATTATAAAAGCAAGTGAAAGTTTTGATTTAAGTGTTAAAAACTCTAAAAATGCTTCACAAGCCATTATGACAACAGATAAATTTAGTAAAGAGATAGCATTTAAAGTTACACTTGATGATAACACAAGTTTTAGCATAGGTGCAATTGCAAAAGGCGCTGGTATGATAAACCCAGCGATGGCAACTATGCTTTGTTTTATAACAACTGATGCAGATTTACCACAAGATGAGATGCAAGAGATTTTAAATGAGGTAAATGAGCTTAGTTTCAATGCTGTAAGTGTAGATGGTGATACTTCAACAAATGACACAGTATTTTTAATGTCAAACTCACTAAGTAAAACATACAATAAAGAGGCTTTTAAAGAGGCATTAAAGCGTGTTATGAAGTTTCTTGCACTAGAACTAGTTAGAGATGGCGAGGGCTCAACAAAAGTTGTTGAGTATAAGATAACTGGTGCAAAAGATAACAAAGAAGCTATGCAAGTAGCTAAAACACTATCTAACTCTTTACTTATAAAAACTGCTTTATATGGTGAGGATCCTAATTGGGGTCGTTTAGCTATGAGTATTGGGGCAAGTGGTGTAGAGTGTGATGAAAAAACTTTAAGCATCAAGTATGATGATGTATTTTTATATAAAGATGGAGTAAATTTATTTGATGAAAAAGTTGAGATAGAAGCATCAAAAGTTATGAAGCAAGACTCTTTTACTATACATTGTGAGCTTGGAGTTGCAGATGGCTCTTATAGTGCTTATGGATGTGATTTAGGTTATGAGTATATTAAGATTAATGCAGATTATAGAACTTAATGACACACTTGATGTTTAGAGATTAACTCTAAACATCAATTAATTTTTAATAAAGACCAAACTTACCATCAGCTTTTTTGAAAAGCACTCTAGTATTTCCACTTAAATCATTAAATATCTTAAATAACTGATCAGAAGACTTTAATTCTTCTACAACATCAGCTACCTCTAAAGGCTTATATAATTCAAGTTCAACTGGTATTATCTCATCCTCTAAGTCAGTTGCCGCAACTTTTACATCAGCATTTTTAGCTTCATTTTTAGCTTCATTCATAGAATCATTTCTATGGTCAGAGTTTCTATCACTTAAACGCCTTAACGCTTTTTGCACTCTATCAATTGCAATATCTATAGCAGCATAAAGATCATCATCTCTTTGTTTAATTACTATAGTGTTTTTCTTAGCAAGATTTATAGAAAACTCTATGCTAACTCCACGTTTACCATTTCTCTCTTGTGTAGATGCAACTGCATTAACTGAGATAATATCTAAATTATATTTATTTAGTGTTTCAATCGAATTGTTAATATGATCTTTAATAGGTTCTGTTAACTCAACATGTCTTCCAACTAGTGATACATTCATAATATGTCCTTGTATTTTTATTTATTTTATACTAATTTATCTTAAATTTATAGTACTCTTTGAAAAAGTATTTACTTTCAAGCTCAAAACCGAAAGAATACTCAAAACTATCAACATTTAAGTTTGATGGATTGATCATCAACTTAAATGTTTTATTGACATCTTGTCTTATGATATCACCATTTTTTAAACCATCAAAATAAAATTGAGTACCACCATTTTTTAAATCTTTTATAGTGTAATTTCTTCCCTTTGCCTCTAATATATATGTGCTAACTATACTTGGAACATATAAAACAACTTTCTTTGTATTATTGCAATCACTATTTACTCCACAATCGTAAGGAAAATATGTAAGTTCAGGGTTGGAGTTGTTATACCTATATAATGTTAAGCTACCCTCACTACTACCACTTGTTACATTAACACTTGAAGATATACTATTGTATGTAGAACTTATTTGAACTACACCATCATCCAATGATGTCAATAAGCCAGATGAACTTACACTAACTAGATTTTCATCACTTGATTTCCATTGTGTAGTATTACTAATATCCTTTTGGCTTTGATCACTATAAATAGCAAGTGAGCTTAGCTGTTTGGTATCTCCAATACTAAGAGTTAGGTCACCATCATAACTTATACTTACACTTTTTAGTTTAGCACTTACCACGCTTAAAGGAAAATCACTAAAAGTTTTTCCATAAGTTTCGACACTAATATTTATATCACCTTCTTTTAGTGCATCTAATTCTAAGTCATTAAACTTAGCTATACTGACATCATTCGAGCTTAATTTGGAGTTTGAAGATATATCTTGAGACAAACCATTTTCAAATACTCCATTAACTACAAGAGTTTGTTTTTCACCAACACCTATATCTTTTAAAACTGGAGATATACTTACACTTTTTAACTCAGAGATAAATACTTCCAAATTTTTTGTGTCACTAAACAAAGATTCAAATGATATATTTTTATCATAATAATCCACTCTAATGTTTGTACTACAATCTATATTTTTTGCTATTGCAATTGAACCGTTGATATCTATACAAGAGTAATCATCAGAGGTATATATAACATTATCAATAAGATTTGAAGTGTCATCAGAATAGTTTGCATAAGTTTTCAGATCTATATTTGAGCCTTGTATAACTTTATTGCTATCTAAAAACAGTGTTATGGACTTTAGATATATGTTAGTTGAACTTGAGCTACAGGAGGATAAAAACAGTATAAAAAGTAAGCTATAAATAAATTTCATAATAAAATAATACCTTGCTAAGGTTAATAAAGACTTTTATCAAGTTTAACATCATAAAGTAAGTTTAATTTAGTTAAAATAAAATAAAAAATGAAATCAATAATAATACTAATCCTTTTATCACTATCAATCTTTGCAAATGACTTAAATATAAGTAAATCATATTACTCTACATACGATAATAATTTGCAAGTTGAAGCACTAGATAATATGACATTTTTACCACTTACAGATAAAAAAACAAATTTTGGTTTTACAAAAAAAACATATTGGATAAAAGTTGATGTAGATCCTAAAATAAAAGAAAATATATATTTGTCTTTTAATTACACCGCACTTGACTCAATTGAGGTATATAAAAAATATAATAATAGCTACACATATAAAAAATATGGTGATTTAACTGCATATAATGAACAAAATCTCCTTACCCCAAATGTAGCTTTTGATCTAAATTCAAGTATTAAAACAGTTTATATAAAAGTACACACAAAAGGTTCTATGCATTTAGAATTAAACCCATATACTAATAATCAGTTTTTTATACATTCAAACAAAAAAGCAAGTATTTTTTGGTTTTACTTTGGTGCTAGCCTTATAATGATATTTTATAATGCATTTTTATATTTTATGATTAGAATTAAAACATATCTATTATATGTATTATTTCACAGTACATTTTTGGTAACCCAATTTACTCTAAATGGTTTTTCAAATATGATTCTATGGCCAAATAATGCATATTATAATAATTTTTTAATACCAGCTTTTATTAGTTTATCTACCCTCCTAGCGATTGAATTTACAAAAGCATTTTTAAAAGTAAAAGATAAACTTCCAAATCTATATAAACTCTTAGATATCCTTATGATTGCAACACTTATATCATCTTTGCTTGTTTTTATATTGGACTATAGATATTCAGTTGTAATCTCATCATACTCCTCAATATTTGCAATAATAATAATGATGATAACAAGTATAGTAAGTTTACTTAAGTATAAAGATGTCAACTCCTACTTTTATGTTATAGCATGGTCATTTTTACTTGGTGGAGTTTTAATCTTGCATCTAAACAACATAGGTTACCTAGAAGCAAATATATTTACTCAATACTCAAATTTAATAGGTGCATTTATTGAACTAACTCTTTTTTCAATTGCTTTAGCGTATAGATACAATACAGTTAGAAGTGAAAAAGATAAACTGTACTATGATCATAAACAAACAGTAGATAAAAATAAATATCTACAAAAAATTTCAAACACAGATGTATTAACAGAAGTATTTAACAGAAGATACTTCTTTGAAAGCTCTAAGCTCTTTTTATCACTTGCAAATAGGCATAAAAAACCGCTAAGCGTGCTAATAATAGATATAGATCATTTTAAAGTTATAAACGATACATATGGTCATGATTCTGGAGATTTAGCATTGAAGTATATTTGTACTAAACTAAATATAAGCCTAAGAAAATGTGATTTATTTGCTAGAATTGGTGGTGAGGAGTTTGCAGTTTTATTACCTGAAACAAATGAAAGTATAGCTGTAAACATTGCGAATAAACTTATAAATACAATAGAATCTTCAAAAGTTCCAATAAATGATTTTAAAAAAATAGATGTAACCGTAAGCATAGGTATGCATACATATGTAGACTTTGACAAAGATAATGTAGAATCTATAATGAAGATAGCAGATAATAATTTATATAAAGCTAAAAATAGAGGAAGAAACCAAGTTGCTTATGAATAAATAGCAGTAAAAATAACAGAAAAATTTTAATATAAAAAATATATCACTTTTTTTTAATAATGTGCTATAATTGGTAAAATATGTAGGAGGCTGTAATGGAAGGTATAATAATAAAATTTTCACAGCACACTGGAAATGGTAAAATACGTCTTAAAGATGGTAATGAATTAAATTTTGTACAAGATGAATGGAACCTAAGCTTACGTCCTATTGCAGGGATGAAAGTTGACTTTAAAAGAGGAAATATAACTAGTTTAAAAGATAAAATCATACAAACTAGAGAAGTTAAAACCATTCAAAAAGATATTAAACAAGATTTATATTGTAAAAAATTAAATAAATATATAGATGAAAAAATATCACAAGGTTATACAGTTTTGGAAAAGAATAAAGATTCTTTTACTCTAAGAAAAAAATATATAAATGAAAAGTTAACTTCTCGTGCAAAAAGATACTTTTTTTACTCGTCACCTCTATTTTTTTCATTTTTAGCATTTACAGATTTTTCAATGATATCAAGAGAAGATATGATACTTTACACAGAAGTTGCAGCATTATCTCTTCTAGGTGTGATTTGCACACTTGCATATGAAGCTTACTTTACAAAAAGAATAAATGTAGATATTATGGGAAAATGTAATAATAAATCTTATGAGATAGATGATTCACAAGAGAAAAATAAATTAGGAGTTTAGCGGTTAGCTACTAGACTTATTTTTATCTCTCAATTATAATTAGGGATTACAAATCCCTAAAAACTACTTATATCTATAAGTAATTCTACCTTTATCTAAAGAGTATGGTGTAAGTTCAAGTTTTACCTTATCGCCTGGTAAAATTTTTATGTAATGCATTCTCATTTTTCCAGCAATATGACAAAGTATAACATATCCATTTTCAAGTTCTACTCTAAAAGTAGCATTAGGCAATGCCTCAACAATTTTTCCGTCAACTTCAATAACATCAGCTTTTGACATTTATATACCTTTAATTAATAGATAAAATTTCGGCTTTACCATTGATAATGGCAACCGTATGCTCGTAGTGTGAGCCTCTAAGTCCATCTGAACTTACAACATCCCAGCCATTATCTAAGATAATAGCCTTATTCTCTTTTTGAGTTATCATAGGTTCTAAACAAAAAACCATTCCATTTTTTATTTTAGGACCAGATTTTGGACTTTTTCCCTCAAGGTAATTTGGTATTTCAGGCTCTTCATGAGGCTTCCTACCAATACCATGACCACAAAAATTGTGTAATGGTTCAAATCCACGAGATTTAATAAATTTTTCCATCTCATACGACAGCTCTTTAAAACGCATACCTTGTTTAATTGTAGATATAGCGTACATAAGGGTATCTTTTGCACACGCAATTAAATCTTCATCCTCTTTAGATATCTTACCAACACCAACACTAACAGCTGCATCTCCAAACCAACCATCAAGTTCAGTTCCAATGTCATAACCTATAACATCGCCCTCTTTTAACTTGTAGTCAGTAGGAATACCATGTATAATAACCTCATTAAGAGATGTACATACAGAGCTAGGGAAACCATAAAGACCTTTAAAAGATGGAACTGCTCCCATACTTCTAATATAATCTTCACCCATGGCATCTAACTCTTTTAGCGAGATACCAACTTTTGTGTTTTTTTGTAGTAGTTCTAAAGTAGAAGCAACAATTTTATTTGCTGCTCGAAGTTTTTCAATTTCCTGTGGCTTACGAAGTGCAATGGCCATTTTATAAACCAACCGCACTTAGTGTTTCATATTTACTCATATATATCTGAGCTTCGATCTTTCTCATAGTATCAAGTGCAACTTGAACAACAATAAGAACAGCTGTTCCACCAAAAAAGAAAGGAACACCCATCTCTTTTATTAAGATAACAGGCAAAGTTGCTATAAGACCTAAATAGATAGCCCCTGTAACAGTTAAACGTGAAGCAGTAGTATTTAAAAACTCTTTTGTAGATTCTCCTGGGCGTACACCTGGAATAAATCCACCTTGACGTTTAAGGTTTTCTGAAATATCTTTTGCATTAAACACAATAGATGCATAAAAGAAAGCAAAAAATACAACAAGTAAAAATGTTAAAAAGTTAAAAAAGTAACCATTAGGACTTAATATATCAGCTATACTTTGAACCCATGGAACAGTTGAACTTCCTATAAAAGTTAAAGGGAACATAATCATTGCACTTGCAAAAATAACTGGTATAACACCAGATAAGTTTACCTTTACAGGTATATAGTTCATAACTCTTTTGTTTTGATTTTGCATCATAGTTTTTTTAGCGTAAGTTACAGGAACACGTCTTTCACCTAGCTCAACATAGATTATTACACCAACAGTTGCTAGAACTAAAAGTATAATAGCAATCAAAGTAATAAAACTCATTGCTCCACTATTTATCATAGTAACACTATGAGCGATAGCACCTGGAATTGCAGAAACTATACCAGCAAAGATAATTAATGAGATACCGTTACCAATACCACTTTGAGTAATTCTTTCACCAATCCACATTAAAAGCATAGTACCAGCAAGCATAGAAACAGCAGACATAACTAAAAATGATGTATGATCCATTAAAATAGCACTAGCACCACTCTCACTTTTTAATGCTTGTAAACCTATACTTACACCAACTGCTTGAACTAAAGTAATAACTATAGTAGCATAACGTATAATTTGCATATATTTAACCATACCATCACGCTCTTTTTTCATTTGAGCTAAGTTAGGAAATGTAGCAGATAAAAGTTCCATAATAATTGAGGCAGTAATATAAGGCATAATACCAAGTGAAATGATTGAAAGTCTCTGTACAGCGTTTCCTGAGAACATATTAAATAGTCCTAGAGCGTCAGATTTATGAGAATCAAAGAAAGATGCAATAACTGCAGTGTCTACGCCTGGAACTGGCACGTATGCCAGTAGACGGTAAACAAATAAAAACCCGATCGTAATAAGGATCTTGTTTACTAATTGCTGATTCATTATTTACCAGTTGTAGTAATGTTTTCGTCTTTTATTTTTGAAGCTAAATCTTTAGCAGATTTACCAACAAGTTTAATAGCTTTAACAGAATCAGCAACTTTATGAACAGATTTGATTGACTCGAAAGTAATCTCTTCTAATTCAGCTACTTTAGTAATCTTCTCAACGTTGATTACATAAGGTTTTATCACACGAGATGTAAAACCAATTTTAGGCATAAGTTTTGCAAGTGGTTGTTGTCCACCCTCAAAGTTACGTTTTCTTTTGTAACCAGTACGAGACTTTTGACCTTTTTGACCACGAGTAGAAGTTTTACCCATTCCACTACCTTGACCACGTCCAACTCTCTTTCTTGAGTGAGTTGAACCTTCAGCTGGAGTTAAATTTTCTAATGCCATTCGATTATCCTTTTATACGAGTTAGTGCTTCAACTGTAGCACGTACTAGTGTATTTGGATTGTTTGAACCAATTGACTTAGTAAGAATATCTTGAATACCAGCAAGCTCTAACACAGGACGTGTAGCTCCACCAGCGATAACCCCAGTACCCTCAGATGCAGGCTTAAGTAAAATGCGAGAAGCGTTAAACTTATGCTCTATATCATGAGCAATAGTAGTACCCTTAATGCTAACAGTAGTAAGGTTTTTAAATGCCTCATCTTCTGCTTTTTTAATAGCATCAGGAACTTCTTTTGCTTTACCAGTACCAAATCCAACAATCCCATTTTTGTTACCAACTACAACTAGTGCAGTAAAACGAAAACGACGACCACCTTTTACAACTTTTGTTACACGACCGATATTTACGATCGCTTGTTCAAAATCTTCTCTATTAATGTTTTCCATTCAAAGGCCCCTAGAACTTAATTTCGTTAGCACGAAGTGCTTCACCGAATGCTTTAACAACACCGTGGTATTGGTAACCATTACGATCAAATACAACTTCAGTTAAACCAGCTTCTTTAAGCTTAGCTGCAAATGCTTCAGCAGTAGCAGTAGCACCCTCTATATTAGCACTTTTAGATAACTCTTTAGAGTTAATAGCACATAAAGTAGTTGCAGTTACATCATCAATTGCTTGAGCAGAGATATAACGGTTTGATTTAAAAACAGAAACACGTGGAAGTGCTGCTACACCAGAAATTTTTGCACGAATTCTTCTTTTACGTTGAAGACGCTTAGATGCTTTTAATTTTAATAATTTTGCTGTCATCTTATATCCCTATTTCTTAGCAGTTTTACCGGCTTTACGCACGATATGCTCTTCTACATATTTAACACCTTTACCCTTGTAAGGCTCTGGTGGACGGAATGCTCTAATTTTAGCAGCTGTTTGACCAACAAGTTGTTTGTCAATACCTTCAATATGAACAATATTCTTCTCAACACTAATTGTTAAACCTTCTGGAATATCAAAATTAATATCATGAGAGTGACCAAGTTGAAGATTTAAGATTTTGCCTTTAACAGCAGCTCTATAACCAACACCATTGATCTCTAAAGATTTTTTATAACCAGTAACTAAACCAGTGATAACATTGTTTGATAATGCTCTATAAGTTCCCCAAAAAGCTCTATCAACTCTTTCCATAGAATTAGGTGAAAAAGTTAAAGTGTTATCTTCAAAAGAGATACCAACATTACCTTTTGTGTCTAAATCAACAGAGTTTTTACCCTTAGAGAAATTAATTACAGTATCATTTACTACAACTTTTACATCAGCTGGAACAGTGATAGGTTTTTTACCAATACGACTCATACCTTACCCCTTACCAGATTGTAGCCATTACTTCACCACCGATACCAAGCTCGAAAGCTTTATCGTTAGGAAGAACGCCCTTAGATGTAGAAACAATAATAGTACCGTAACCATTTTTGAAACGTTTAATTTCAGAAACTGGTTTGTAAACACGACGACCTGGTTTCGAAATTCTTTTCATTTCATTAATTACTGTACGACCATTTTCATCATACTTTAAAACAACATTGATTGTTTTTTTAACGCCATCTTCAACAACATTAAAACTCTCAACATAACCCTTGTCAACTAAAATTCCAACTAATGCTTCTATAGTCTTTGAATGAACCAAAGTAGTAACATCAAGTCTTCTCATAGCAGCATTACGGATACGCGTTAGCGAATCACTTACTAAATCATTTATCATAAATTTTCCTTGCTAGTAGCTAGAAGTTTCCTCTTGGATTACCAAGAAGACTTTCTAACACCTGGGATTAATCCCTCATTTGCCATTTTTCTAAAACAGATACGACAGATACCAAAATCGCGAAGTACAGAGTGTGGACGACCACAAATTTGACAGCGAGTGTAACCACGTACTTTAAACTTAGGAGTACGCTTTTGTTTAGCAATCATTGATTTCTTAGCCATTATTCTCTACCTTTCGCAAATGGAAGACCCATCATTTCTAATAGTTTCAATCCATCTTTATCATTTGTTGCAGTTGTAACAAAAGTGATATTCATACCATGAATTTGCATGATATCATCGTAATCAACTTCTGGGAAGATTAACTGTTCAGTTAAACCAAAGTTGTAGTTACCACGACCATCAAAACCGTTTCTCTTGATACCACGGAAATCTTTTACACGTGGAAGTGCAATAGATACTAGGCGGTCAAGAAATTCATACATTTTAGCACCACGTAAAGTAACTTTAACACCAACATTCGCACCTTCACGAACTTTAAAACCAGCAACTGATTTTGAAGCTACAACTGTACTTGCTTTTTGACCAGCAATTGCAGAAATAGTGTCTTGAATGTTTTGTATTAACTTGTTATCTTTCATTGCAAAACCAGCACCTACAGAGATGTTGATTTTTTCAATTTTTGGTACATCCATAACATTAGCAATCTCTAGTTCTTTTTGAAGATCTAGTTTAATTGAGTTATATTTTTCTTTTAAACGTGCCATTATTACGCCTCTACTTTACGTACATTTGAAATATCTATAGGCATCTCTTTATTGATGAAACCACCTTTAGGATTTTCCTCAGTTGGTTTAACAGTTTTCTTTGCTGTCTTACAACCCTGTACTATTACTTTATTTGTTTTAGTGTTAACTGAAATAACTTCTGCTTTAGTGCCTCTATCGTCACCAGCAATAATTTCAACAGTATCACCCTTTTTAAAATTTAACTTTGCCATACTAAACAACCTCCGGAGCTAGAGAAACAATCTTCATGAAACCACTGTAACGTACTTCACGAGAAATTGGTCCAAAAATACGAGTACCAATTGGTTCTTTTTTAGCATCAAGAATTACTGCAGCATTATCATCAAAACGAATTAAAGAACCGTTTTCACGGTGAATCTCTTTTTTCGTTCTAACAACAACAGCTTTAACAACTTGACCCTTTTTTACTTTCGCAGTTGGAGTAGCTTTCTTTACAGAAGCTACGATTACATCACCAACAGATGCGTAACGGCGTTTAGAACCACCAAGCACCTTGATACACATAATCTCTTTTGCGCCAGTATTATCTGCAACTTTTAAACGAGTAAAACCTTGGATCATTACTTAGCTCCTGTTTCAATAGTTTGAAGTCTGAAAGATTTAGTTTTTGACATTGGTCTACACTCAACAGCAACTACTTTATCACCTACACTCAATGAGTTATTCTCATCATGAATGATATATTTTTTGAAACGTTTTACCGTTTTGTGGTAACGAGGGTGAATAACTAAACGCTCAACAAGTACAGTTGCACTTTTGTTTCCAGCTATTTTAATTACTTCACCTTTGATTTCACGTTTATGAGTCATCAAATTCTCCTAAAGTGCTGCTAATGCAGTGTTAATACGTGCAATAGTTTTCTTAGTAACACGAAGTTCAGTCGTGTTAGTTAATTGCATCATTTTTTGCTTAATCTTCAAAGTAAAAAGTTCAGTTTTCTTCTCTTTTAAAAGAGCTTGAAGTTCGCTAGCGTTTTTAGATGATAAATCAGAATAGTTCATTATTCATCTCCTCTGTAACAATTTTAGTTTTGAATGGTAACTTATGCATAGCAAGAGTTAGTGCTTCACGAGCAACGCTCTCTTCAACACCACCCATTTCAAAAATAATACGACCTGGCTTAATATTCATAACCCAAGAGTCAATTGGCCCTTTACCTTTACCCATACGAGTTTCTAAAGGTTTAGCAGTCAAAGGCTTATCTGGAAATACTCTAATCCAAATTTTACCATTACGTTTAATATGACGAGTAGCAGAAATACGAGCCGCTTCAATTTGACGTGAATTAATACGTCCAGCTTCAACAGCTTTGAAAGCGATAGTTCCAAACTCTAATTTGTAACCACTTCTAGCGTAACCACGGTTACGACCTTTCATGTACTTACGGTACTTCATTCTTTTAGGCATTAACATAATTATTCACCTTTCGCGCTGTTTTCGCGTTTTGGAGCTCTACGTTTACGCTCTTTTTTCTCAGGTTCCATTGATTCAGCAGGTACACCCTTAGCTAAAACTTCCCCTTTGAAAATCCACACTTTAATACCGATAATTCCGTATGTAGTGTTAGCTTCAGCAAAACCATAATCAATTTTAGCACGTAAAGTATGTAAAGGAACACGTCCCTCAAGATACCATTCAGTACGAGCCATCTCTGCACCACCTAAACGACCAGCAACAGAAACTTTAATACCTTTAGCACCACTTCTTTGTGCATTTTGCATAACTTTTTTCATAGCTCTTCTAAATGCAACACGACGCTCAAGTTGAGTACCAACATTTTCAGCAACAAGTTGTGCAGAAGTTTGAGCTTTTTTCTCTTCTTTAATATTAACAGAAATAGCTTTTCCGATTAACTTTTGAAGATTAGTTTTAAGTTTTTCAATATCTGCACCTTTTTTCCCGATGATAACACCTGGACGCGCTGCAACAATTGTAACTCTTAAACGTTTAGCTGTTCTTTCGATGATGATATTATTAACACCAGCGTAGTAAAGCTCTTTTTTCAAAAATGTTCTAATTTTGTAATCTTCACCAAGGTTTTCAGCTGCTTTATCAAAGCTTGGGTACCAACGTGATTCCCAATTTCTGTTTATTCCAAGACGAAGACCAATAGGATTAACTTTATGACCCATTCTATTTACCTTCTACTTCAACTAAGATATGTGCTGTTGGCTTTCTAATACCAGAAGCCATACCACGAGCACGTGGACGAAATCTTTTTAGAACAGGACCATTGTCAACACGACAAGATTTAACTATACAATCTTCAGGCTCACTACCAGAATTAGCAACAGCAGATGCTAACACTTTAGAGATGATTTTTGCAGCTTTGTTAGGAGTGAATTCTAAAGCAGCTAATGCTTCTTCAGCGTTCATACCTTGAATCTCTCTAGCAATAAGACGAGATTTAATTGGTGAAACACGGATATATTTCAATAATGCTCTAGCCATGATTACACCTTCTTCTGAACAGAGCCTTTATGGCCCTTAAATGTACGTGACGGAGCGAACTCTCCAAATTTGTAACCGATATGATTTTCAGTTACATAAACTGGAACAAATGCTCTACCATTGTGAACGTTGAATGTTAAACCAATCATATCAGGAAGAATTGTACTTCTTCTTGACCATGTTTTTATTGGCTTATTACTTTTTGCTTCTTTTGCAGCAACCACTTTTTTCATTAAATGATCATCTACGAAAGGACCTTTTTTTACTGAACGAGCCATAATTAACCTACCCTTTTAGCATTTGGTTTACGACGTGTAATAATTAGTTTATCACTATGTTTCTTACGACGTGTTTTAGCACCCTTAGTCGGTTTACCCCATGGAGTAACTGGATGACGACCAGAGTTTGTTTTACCTTCACCACCACCATGTGGGTGATCAATAGGATTCATTGCAGAACCACGAGTTTGTGGACGAATACCAAGGTGACGTTGACGACCAGCTTTAGCGATAACTATGTTACCAAACTCTTCATTACCAACTGAACCTATCGTAGCCAAACACTCACCAAGTACATATCTCATCTCTGATGATGGAAGACGTAAAGAAACGTATTTACCATCTCTACCCATAATTTGAGCAGAACCACCAGCTGAACGTACCATTTGACCACCTTTACCGGGCTTAAGCTCGATATTGTGAACAAGTGTACCAACAGGGATAGACTTAAGTTTCATACAGTTACCAGTTCTTACATCAAGACCAGATTCAGCTGACATGATAGTATCACCAACATTTAAACCTTTAGGTTGAATAATGTAAGTTTTTTCACCATCAGCGTAAGATAGTAATGCAATTCTACAGTTTCTATATGGATCATATTCTATAGCTTTAACAGTACCTTCAATACCAAACTTATTACGTTTGAAATCAATAATACGGTAAAGTTTTTTAGCTCCACCTTCTCTATGACGAGATGTGATACGACCATTAGAGTTACGACCAGCATGAACTGGTAATTTAACTAATAGAGATCTTACACTTGCTTTAGCTGTGATATCAGAGCTATCAACGTTTGTGTAAAAACGACGACTTGGAGTTAGGGGTCTATATGTTTTTATAGCCATCTTATACCGCCAAACTTTCTATTTGTGCACCCTCTGGTAGAGTAACATAAAACTTCTTGAAGTTATTTTGTTTACCAGCAACACCACGGAAACGTTTAACTTTTCCCGCTTGGTTAAGTGAGTTTATCTTCATTGGAACAATCCCGAAATACTCACGAAACACCTCTTTAAGACCTGTTTTAGTCATACGAGGAGATGTTTGTACTACTACAACACCATCTTCTTGTAGACCAAGAGTCTTCTCAGTATATAATATTGATTTAATATCTGTAATATCTGCCATCTTAGCTCTCTTTAGTTAAGTTTTCCCAAACAGCTTTTTCGATCACTACTGATCTGTAAGTAGCTGCCAAGAAAGCGTTTAGTTCATTCTCTTCAACAAGGTATGCTGGTTGAATATTTCTGAATGCTAAAAATGTTTGTTCATCGATCATAGTCTTAACAAAAAGAGTATCTCTTTGACCTAATTTATCGAACATAGCTTTAGCATCTTTTGTTTTACCAGAAGTTACTTCAATACTATCAACAATAAATAGTTTACCATCTTTTGCAAGTGCTTCAAGAGCAAATCTAAGAGCAAGTTTCTTTTGCTTTTTATTTACTTTTTGATTATAGTTTCTGTTTGCTTTTGGTCCAAAAGCAATACCACCGCCAACCCATATAGGAGAACGAGTAGAACCAGCACGAGCACCACCACGACCTTTTTGAGCCCATGGTTTCTTACCACCACCACTTACTTCAGTACGAGTTTTAGTACTAGCAGTGTTTGCACGTAGTGCAGCTTGGTATGACTTAACATAAAGATAAAGGTTGTGAGAGTGAATACCAGAGAAAGACTCTGGTAAAGCAAGCTCAGACGCTTTTTCTAATTTTTCATTTAATACAATTGCGCTCATTATTTAACAACCTTTACACGACCTAATGCACCATTAGCACCTGGAACAGCTCCAGCTACAACTAATACACCATTTTCAGCGTCATAAGAAACAACATTGTTTTTAACTGTAGTCATTGCGTTTCCGTATTGACCAGCCATCTTACGACCTTTTTGAACACGACCTGGCCACTCAGCATTACCGATTGAACCACCTGTTCTATGGAAACGTGAACCGTGACCACCAGGACCACCAGCGAAGTTCCAACGCTTCATTACACCAGAAAAACCACGACCTTTTGTTGTAAAAGATGATTTAACTTTTGTAGCCTCACTTAAAGCTGACATATCTAAGTCACCAGCTTCTGCCTTTTCACTAACTAATATAGTTGCGAAAGTATTGAAGTCTTTAGAAAGATTATATTTCTTTTGTTGACCTTCAATAGCCTTGTTTGCTTTTTTTGAATGACTGTAAGCTACTACTGCTTTACCCTCGTTTACTTCACATACTTTAGTTTCAACAACTTTAAGTAGAGTAACAGGAGTACTTGGAACAGAAATAGTACGGCTCATACCGATTTTTTCAACAATAAATTCCATCTATATCTCCTTCTACTATTTGTCCATAGAGCGAACTTCTACGTCCACTTCAGGTGCTAAATCTAATTTCATTAATGAGTCAACAGTATCTGGCGTTGCAGAAACGATGTCTATTAATCTTGCATGCATACGAATTTCAAATTGCTCACGTGCATCTTTGTTTACGTGAACTGATTTTAAAACAGTGTATTTACGAATTTTGGTAGGTAAAGGTATTGGACCACGGATTTGTGCTCCTGTACGCTTTACAGCTTCAACGATAGAAGCTACTGATCTATCAAGTACACGATGATCATAAGCTCTAAGTTTCAAACGAATTTTTTCCATATTTTTTTCCTTTAAAGAACTCGTTGGTTCTATGTCCAACTATTATAGGGACGCGAATTATACTCTTATAAGTAGTAAATATCAATAGCATACAGCAATTATTCTGATTTTTATCTATATTTATTTCCTTTTAATAAGGATAATTAAGATATATTGTAATAGTTTTATCAAATTCCTTACTAATATACTTCAAATTATGTTTTTTAATTTTTATTTCCTTATAAAAAGGATATACTCTATTTATGGAACTATTACTAGAAGAATTATATAAACAAGACATAACAGCTAACTCTTACGTAGATAGAAAAATATACATTGATCATCAAAATAAGCTCAACATATATGGAGTAACATTAAGTGGAAAAACATATTTACTTAAACATACTCTACTTGGATTAAAAAAATCTCAATATTTATATATCAATTTAAATGATGAAAGGGTACATATAGATGAATACTTTACCTTTACTCTATCTACTTTCATTAAAAATAAAAAAATTACACACCTAGTTTTAGATAACTACAGTAATAATTTCATCTTACCAAACGTAGAATATATATATGTAAGTTCAAATATTAAATTAGAATTAGACGGCTTTGAATATATCAAACTTTTTCCTCTTGATTATGAAGAGTTTTTAGCTTATGAGATCAGATATGACTCTAATGCAATTAACAGTTACTTACTTTTAGGTGGTTTTCCAATAAATCAAACTTTAGCAAACGATTTAATAATTACCAATATTCAAAAAAGTCTTAAGTATGCTTTGAACTCTATTGAATATGATATATTAAAGTATATTGCTACAAGTACAACAAACACAATATCTGCATTTACTCTATATGAAAGACTAAAACAAAATAGAAAAATATCAAAAGACTATCTATATAAAAATTTTAAATCAATTAAGGAAAAAGGATATATACATGAAGTGGCAAAATTTGAAAGTAAAAAAACTATAAAAAAACTTTATTTATGTGATATCAGTATTAAACATGCGTTTACTTCTGCTAAACATTTTTCTAAAACTTTTGAAAATCTTGTATTTTTGGAGATGTTGAAAAACGGTTTTGAGATATTTTACCTAGATGAGATTGATTTTTATATTCCTAAACTTGGGCGTATGATTTTATCTATGCCATTTACCTCTCAAGAGGCACTATTTAAAAAAGTGGAAAAGATAGAAGCATTTGTTATTACTAATAATATAAAAACTATTGAAGTTGTCACACTAAGCTCAAACTCTACTATTAAACACCCTTTTGTACAAATCAACTTAGTTCCATTTTATGAGTGGGCTATATTTGAAGCTGAATAAAAAGATGTTACTAAGTTTCTAAAGGCAAACAAAAATTATAAATTTTTAAGTTTCTTCTTTAAAATTATTTTTCCCATCTCTACACCTGGTTGATTATAAGTGTTTACATCCATCATTGTACCAACAAGTGCAGTTAGTATCTCATAATACATTATAAGTTTTCCTATAGAGTTTTCAGAAACATCATTTATCTCAATAACATCTAAGGGTATGTGCTCTAATGACTCCAAAGATTCAATAACTGAATCTGCTTGCATATTTATAAGAGTTGAAAAATTTAAACCATTAAGCTCATCAGTACTTTCTAAGTGTTCCAAAGTTATATCTGGAACCTTATACTCTGAATCAAAATCTTTAATTTTTATAACAGTAACAGACTTATCTCTTTTACCCTCTACAATAAGTTGCAAAAATGAGTGTTGATCAGTTGGTCCAATCAAGCCTACTGGAGTTAAACCAACGTGCATCTCTGAGTGAACTTGCATTTTACCTAGTGATTCACCCCAAAGTTGAACATACCAAGCATTAAACTCTCTAAAAACCTCGGAGTAAGAGAAAAGACAGTTTATATTATATGTATTTGATTTTTGAGCGTAATATGTAGCTTTTTTAAGTAGTACATGGCAATATTCATCATTACTGAAAAATGAGTCTCTAATAGATGAGGCACCCTCTAGTAATTTTTTAATATCAACACCGATTAGTGCTAGAGGAACCAAACCAACTGCACTGAGCACAGAAAATCTTCCTCCAACATTATCAGGAATAAAAAAAGCTTTTATTCCTTGAGATATAGCATAATGGTGCAACTTTGAATTCTGATCAGTAATTACAACACAATTACTTGCATCAATAGTATGAATAGACATAATATATTTTGTAACCGCTAAAGTTTCAACTGTTGTACCAGATTTAGATATTATGCAAAATAGAGCATCATCAAGGTTGATTTTACTTAATGTTCTTTGAAGAACTAAGGGATCAGTTGTATCAAAAACATGTAAATTTTTATCATATTCATTTGTATAAGATAAAAATTCATATATGGCTGAAGTTCCAAGTGCACTACCACCAATACCAATTACAACTATATCTTTTTTGTTAGATTTTTTTGCATACTCAACATATTCATAAACATCTACATCAACTAAATCATAAAAACCTATGTGTTTTCTTTCATCAGCTATTTTTTTAGATATCTTGTTATTCACATGTGTATCAAAATAAAATTTATTATCCATTTAAAATCCATTAATTTAGGTAAAGAGATTTTATCATTATTTTGTTAAAGTTTGGTTGATTTTATTGAAGGGGTCTAAGTATCACATTAATGTGATAAGATTAACTGAAGATGTTACAAGTTATTGTTAGTATCACTTTAATGTGATAAATAACTATAACTTATAATAAGATTATTTTCTTAACTCTTTGATACGAGCTTTTTTACCTGCTAAGTCTCTTAAGTAGAAAAGTTTAGCACGACGAACACGTCCACGTCTAAGAACTTTAATCTCAACTAAAGAATCAGAAAATAAAGGAAATGTTCTCTCAACACCAATAGCATTAGCACCAATTTTACGTACTGTTATAGTTTTACCAGTACCTTGACCACGCATAGATATACAAACACCTTCATAATCTTGAACACGTTTTTTCTCGCCCTCTTTAATTTCAACAGCAAGTCTTACTGTGTCTCCTGCTCTAAAGTCAGGTATGTTTTTACCCTCAAGTTGAGTATTTTCAAAGTTTTCTATGTACTTATTTCTCATGATAAGTTCTCCTAGTTTTTATGCTTTAACTCTACTCAAGTGCCTTGACAGCTCTTTAGGTCTAAAAAATTTAGTTTTAGATTTTGAGAGAGAAAGTTTTAATTCGCGAATTTTAGCGTGATTTCCCTTTAGATATTCTTTAGGAACACTACTTTCAATATAAACCTCAGGTTTAGTAAATGATGGTGCTTCTAAAAGTTCACAATCAAAACTTTCAATCTCCAAAGATTCACTATTTCCAAGAACTCCATCAACATTTCTAAGTATAGCATCACTCATGACCATAGATGGAAGTTCCCCACCAGTTAATATATAATCACCAATACTAAAAACTTCATCAGCGTAAGTTTCAATAACTCTTTCATCTATACCCTCATAGCGTCCACTAACAAAAACTATATGTTTTTTAGATGCTAATCTTACAGCATCCTTTTGGTTAAACTGTTTGGCAACGGGTGTAGCAAATATAATATGCACATCGTCTTCTCTAAGTTTATCTAAGGTGTCAAAAAGGGGTTGAGGTGACATCAACATACCAGCGCCACCACTATATGCGGTACTATCTACTTTGTTATGTTTATTTGTAGAGAAATCACGGGGGTTTAAAAAGTTAAGAGTAAAAAGCGACTTATCTCTAGCACGTTTTAATATAGAATCTTCAAAGTAACCTTTTATAAGCTCTTCAAAGAGTGTTACAAAGGTTATATTCAAGACTCTTCCAAAATATCCAAAGCATTTTGGACTTTAATGGTTTTAGCTTCTATATCTACATCTAAAATAAAATTATCAAGATATGGTAGTAAAAAAGACTTAGCAAAATCTTTATCTTGCAACTCTTTTGTTGTATCAATCTTAAAGTAGTTACTTATACCTATTCTATCTATTTCACTTAAAGTACCAAGTAAAAGGTCATCTTCATATACTTTACAATTTACCAAATCAAAATAAAAGTATTCACCATCATCAAGTTTTATATCTTCTCTTGTTTTTGACTCAGTAGAATACAGCTTAACATTAGTGTATCTTTTAGCATCTTCAATACTATCAACACCATTTATATATATAGATGGTTTATTGTGATTTACTTTAGATATAGTTACAGTAGAGTTTTTGGAAGTTTCAAATGTAGCATTTTTTTTAAATTGCTCAGGGAAGTCACTAAATAAATTTAGCTTCATCTCCCCTTTTAGTCCTATAGCTTTTCCTATAGTAGCAATGTGAATTAGTTCTTCTTTACTCACAGGGCTTCAACATTTATGCGATATGACTTAGAGTCTTTAGCCTTACAACCAGAGATAACAGTTTTGATAGCACCTATCATTTTGCCCTCTTTACCTATAAGCTTACCAACATCAGCTTGAGCTGCGTAAAGAACTATCTCATCAACTTCGTCGCCCTCAAAGGTTTCAACCTTAATATCATCAGGGTTACTTACTATAAGTCTTGCATAAGCTGCGACAAAGTCTTTTACCATAATTACTTACCTGTAATTTTTTTAACGCGGTCACTCATTTGAGCACCAACACTTAACCAATAATCAAGTCTTTCTTGATCAACAACAAGTGTTTTCTCTTCATTCATTGGGTTATAGTGTCCAATAAGTTCAATCCAACCACCATCACGGCGTTTTCTGCTATCTGTTACCGCAATACGATAAAATGGTTGTTTTTTACGACCCATACGAGTTAATCTAATAGTTGTCATTAGTTTTCCTAAAATAAAATTTTGTTTGCAAAAGGTAGGTTTTGATTGGAAGCATAAAGAAGAATTAAAATAATAATTTTTATGCCTCTAATCGCCATTTTTTGCTGACGTCACAAGTAAGTAAAACTTACAAAATCACTTTCTATCACAGAGGTATTGTTTAGAAAGTTTAAACGATTTTGGAAGTATAGCTAAATATCTTTTAAATAACAAGCTACCATAATCCCACTAAAGCTCAAAAGCAAAAACTTTTAGATAAAAAAGGTATCATTCTTTACTATTATTTAGTTCAAATATATTCACAAGGCACTTTTTCACATGTTCACAAAAATACTACTCACAATTACACTTTTACTTTCAATCGCTCATGCTCAAGCACTTTCAAAACTAAGATTTAAAGACGCTGTTGTTGATCAGATAACTTCTATATATGATGGAGATACATTTAGAGCGAATATTAAAGATTATCCTCCTATAGTTGGTCATAGAATGAGTATTCGTATCAATGGTATAGATACACCAGAGATGAAAGCAAAATGTGCTAAAGAGAAAAAACTTGCTAGAGAAGCTAAACAACTTACAGTATCTAAGCTTCGTAATGCAAAAAAGATAGAGTTAAAAAATATAAAAAGAGGTAAATATTTTAGATTAGTTGCTGATGTATATGTTGATGGAGTTAATTTAGCAGATTTACTTAAGAAAAAAGGTTTAGCAGTTAACTATGATGGTGGGAAAAAATCTAGACCTTGGTGTAGATAAACCAAGGCTAAAAAAATTAGCGTGGAAAACTACCTGCACCTTGCATTTGACCCATCATAGCTTGTAAATCTTTCATACCTTTTTTACCAGAGAATTTTTTTGCCATTTTAGAAGCATTTTTAAACTGTTTTAAAATTCTATTAACTTCAACTTGACTCATACCACAACCTTTTGCAAGTCTTTGTTTTCTTGAGTTATTTAAGAGAGATGGTGTTTCTCTCTCTTTTAAGGTCATACTACCAACTAAGGCTTTGATTTGATTAATCTCTTTAGAGTTGTCTAAATCCATATCTTTAACTGCGTCTGCCATTTTACCCATACCAGGTATCATTCCCATTAGAGATTTCATAGAACCAAGTTTTTTCATAGACTCCATCTGCTCTAAAAAGTCATTAAAGTTAAACTCACCCTTTTTGATTTTTTGTGTAAGTTTTTTTGCTTGTTTTTCATCTATAATAGCTGAAGTTTTCTCAGCAAGTCCCTCAATATCTCCAAGTCCCATTAAACGATTTACTATACGATCGTTTATAAAAACTTCAAGATCTTCCATCTTCTCACCATTACCAATGAAACGAAGAGGAACATTAACTTGAGATGCAATACCTAGAGCAACACCACCTTTAGAGTCTCCATCATATTTACTTAAGATAACACCATCTATCCCAATTTTTTCTTTAAATGAAGTTGCTGTTCTTACTGCGTCTTGACCAGTTAAAGAGTCAGCAACATAAAAAACTTCATCAGGATTGGCTACTTTTTTTACATCATGAAGTTCATTCATCAACTCTTCATCTATAGCTAAACGCCCAGCTGTATCTATTAAAACAACATCATATAGATTATCTTTAGCTTTTTTTAGAGCTTCTTTAACTATTTGTGTAGGTTTTTTAGATTCATCTGCAAAAACATCTACCTCAATTTTTTCACCTATTTGGCGAAGTTGTTCAACTGCCGCAAGTCTTTGTAAATCTCCAGCAACCATTAAAACTTTCTTTTTTCTAACTTTTAAGTATGCAGCAAGTTTACCAGTTGTAGTTGTTTTACCAGAACCTTGAAGACCCGTCATTAATATAACTGTTGGTGGTGTTGAAGCAAAAACAAAGCCTGAATGTCCATCTACACTTAGTATATTGTTAACAACTACACGCATAGCATTTAAAAATTGATCTTTACCAATACCATCTGCTTTAGTCTTAATCTCAACATCTCTAATAAGATCTTTTACAACCTTGTGATGCACATCAGCTTTAAGTAGGGATTTTTTAAGTTCATTTAACGCTTTCGTAAGTGCCTTTTCATCATCGTGAAAACGAATCTTTCTTATTGCGGTTGTAAATGAATCTGTTAATGTATTAAACAAGTAAATCTCCTGAAACTATTTTTGAAATTATATCTCAATATATATTTTATTTTACTAATTCTATAAAATCTTCTAGTTCATAAAGCTCAATTGTCTCATCTTTTAGGTTTTTAAACTCATTTGAAAACCCTCTTTTTGAGAAAAATATCTTTTTATCAACTTTAAAAGGCAAGTATTCTAACTTATCTTCTAGTTTATGCAACTCTTTTTTTATAATCTTGTGATTAGTCCACTTACACTCACCAATATATAAGGAGTTTGAACCTCTTGCAAAAACATCTATCTCAACATTTGCATCCCAGTATGAACTAACACTTAGCTTCTTGCTTTTATACTTTTGTTCTAAAAAGCTTAAAGATAATAATTCAAAAACATATGAGCTAAAGCCATTACCTAACTCTTCATATTTCTGATCAAAGAGTTTATAATTTCCTACACTTATTAAATCTTCATATGGAGCTATAAAAAAGAACCAAAACCTTAAAAATGGGTCATTAAATCTCAATTTATCAGATATACGATGTGCTCTAATCTCTTTTTTTAATTTTTGTTTAGGGTAATCTTTTATAGTTGGTACTTCACTTGAATGTTCTATATTTATAATATCAAGTTCAATTAGCTCTTTTATTAAAATTTTTAAATCAACCTCATTAAGATTCACACGTCGTGAGATAGAGTGAATACGTCTATCTCCTCTTGCTAAAGAGATAAGTAACTTTTTATACTTATTATAGTCTTCCAAGTCAACTTGTAATTCTTGATGATATAAATTATAATTATCAAGTATAAGCTCTTTGATTAAAGTTTCTATATTTTTTGATGTGTCAATCTGAATATCTAAAAATCCAAATATACTAAATAGTTCAACACCAAGCTCTAAATCATCTGGGTAATTGCGTTTATAAAAAACTTTAAATTCTTCTATTAATTTCATTAAGCATATTGTATCAAAAAAATATAATCAAATTATTGTATAATCAATCATTGGATATTCAGGAGTGAGATCTAAAAAAGGTATATTTTGAATTTAACACAAACTAGAAAAATTATTTTTGATAAAAACACTAATGAAATTGTGAAAAATGATGAGCTTTTCCAAGCTCTTTTTGATCAGTGTATAACACTAAGAGATTTAACATCTTGTATAATAAAAGGGGAGTGTTTTGAAGAAAGGTTTTTAGAAAAACTTATTATTAAAAATATACATTACCAATTTATTTATAAAACAAAAGATGAAGAAGATAAATTTACTTTTACTTTTTTTCTACTCCCTTGTACTTGGAACATTATAAATACACAACAACATAAACAAACTTTTGATTTTTTAACTCAAACATACACTAAAGAGCACCTATTACTTTTACTAAATCAAGAGTTAAAATGGGCAGTTAGAGATAAAAAAGTTTTCTCCATTGCGCTCATAGATATAACACATCTAAGAAATATCAATGAGATGCTGGGTAAAGATACTGGAGACTACACCATAAAGCGTCTTGGTCAACTTTTTAAAGAGAACACTAGAGATTCAGATATAGTTGGTCGCTATGGTGGAGATAAATTTTTACTAGTATTGCACAAAACAGATATATATGGAACTATTTTATATTTAGAAAAAATAGAAAATGCCTTTAAAGAGATAAATTTTGTTTTTAATGATTTAAACTTTGATGTTGAGATTAGCTTTGGTATAACTATGTCAAAAGAGGAAGATTCTACTGAAGATGTTTTAAAAAGATGTACTGATGCAGTCAATGAAGCTAAAAAAAGCAATAAAGAAAACATCAAATATGTTATTTAGATAATTTAATAATACTTTATATAATTTTAGCTTATAACATCTAGTAACTATAAGTTACATTTAACACAAAAAAATGATAATTCTTTTTTTTAGACTTAAATTAATTGACTACTATAATATATTTTAATACTATTGGGAAATTTAAAAAATGGGGGTTATATGAAAAAATTAATTTTATCTTTAATTTTTCTAAGTGCAAGTCTTCTTGCAACAGATATTAGCACATACAATAGTGCAAGCTACAAAACAAGTGATGTGGTTAAAACTAAACTACAATCAGCTGGTTTTGAGGTAGTTGGTGAATACAATGTTATGGCTGATTC
Organism: Helicobacteraceae bacterium; assembly: GCA_015488775.1. Lineage (GTDB taxonomy): Bacteria > Campylobacterota > Campylobacteria > Campylobacterales > Sulfurimonadaceae > WFNF01. Next base: position 10,217 of record WFNF01000147.1, on the reverse strand, counting down.
AAAATATCATGTAGTGGCTTTCACAAATGCTACACTTAAAAAAGAAGCTTCAGCAGAAGGTAGAGGTTTTGCTGGTGTATTAAAAGTTTTAGTTAATTCAAAAGATAAAACTTTAGTATTTACTAATCCTGAGTATTTTTTACATGCATTTTTACAAGATGATTACAAAAAAAACACTGCTAAATCTATTAACAAAAAACTTGCATCTGCATTTGGTAAGCTTAAAGCTGGTAAAACTAAAATGGATGACGATGATTTAGCATCTTACCACTATATGTTTGGTATGCCTTACTATGAAGATCCTATCGAGTTAGCTGAGGGTTCAAACCTAGGCGCTAAATTAGAGAAAAATGCTGGTAAAAACCTTGTGTTTAAAGTAAAACTTGGTAAAGCTACACTTTATGGTGTTGCAATGCATACAGCAAATGGTGAAAAATCGTATGTTCCAACTATTGAAGCTACTGCAACTGCTGCATTTTTACCTTACATGGTACTTGTAGAAGATGGAAAAGCAAAAATATTACATGGTAAATACTACCTTGCAATTTCTAATCCAGATTTAAGCATGGGTCAATTTACTAAAATTATGTCAACTCCTGGTGATATTGAATCTTACCTTGGTGCATTAGTTAAGTAATAACTATTGCTCTAAATTATAAGGGAAACTATTTTCCCTTATAATCTTCTTTATCATAAATAACTATTCTTTAAAAAAACGATGTTTTGCGTACGTTGAGTGACATTTAATACATTTTCTACTCATTTGATTAAACGTTTTAATAACTTTATCTTTTTCCTCAAACTCCGATCCATTTGCTAACTCACCTGCTAATTTATGAAATGAACTGTCAAGCTCTATAAACTCTTTTGGAAGTTTATCTTTTAACTCTAAACGTTGCTCTTTTGTAAGCTTCTTTTTGAAAATAAAGCTATCGCGGATATCGTTAGCAATTGGAGTGATTGATTCATAGTCACCACGGATCATATAAGAAAAAATTTGTTTCATACCCTTTTCTATATGTTGCATCTCTTGTGAGAGAAGTGAACGAGTTTGAGCGGAGAGTGCTGTTACACCTTTGTGTGGTACATCTGCTGATGACACTGAAACTAATAAAAGCGTAGATAAAACTACTTTTTTCATCTTTAAATCCTTGTAAATTAAATTTATATATTGATAATAACTCAAATATGTTAAGTGTTTGTTAAAATGGGGATATGCATAAAGTGGTTTCTGAAGCTATTTTTTTAAAGAAAAAATTTTCCCAACTAAAAGTTGGGAAAAATAAAAATTATTTAGATTCAATAACTCTATTGTTAAGCTCTTGAACTGGTCTTTCATTATCAACATAGTATTTTCTAAATGCATCAATTTGCTCTTTAGAAGCAGTTACTGTGTTTTTTATCAGGTACCATTCAACATTTTCACTACAAGGTGGTGTAGTTAAAGAACCAACATAATGGTAGTAGTGTGTAACATCTTTAGGCATAAAATCCTCTGGATCAATCTCTACATCTTTTTTACCTATATTGTTTATAACATTATCTAAAGCAGGATTTGCAGCACCCTCTTTGAAAAATACAGCAAAAACAGCTAATTGTTTAGTTTTAGCATTTTGATGTACAAAGTGTGCAACCATATCATAACGCTTACCATCTATAGTATGCTCACTTTTACCATGAAAGTGAAATTGAAGTAAGTTGAATTTCTCACCATGTAAAGTTAAAGTGCCTTGAGTGTGTGGAGTGATTTTAATAGAGTGACCATTGTCTATAATATCAGCCATCCCTTTATAATCTTCATCAACACTTAAATCATTTTTTTGATCGATTTCTACAGTTTTACCTGGAATAATATTGATAGGTGATTGAGCATTACCTGCAGAACATGTTTGAGAAAATTCGCCCCAATGAGTTGGACCATTTTCAGAATAGTTCCAATGCTTTTCGTGATGAGACTCTGAGTGTGACTCTTCATGAGAAGGTTTAGGAGTAGATGAACCACACCCTGCTAATACTAATATTGACGCTGCTACTATTGATATTTTTTTTATCATGTTTTTCCTTAAAATTTTAAATTTGCTATTACTCTATATTGAGCTAGCTCTTTGTCTTGTTTAATTTTTCCAGCTTTATTGGCTGAAGTGTTATTGTTAACCCAAATACCTTTTAGAGCAAGGGTCATATTTTTTTTCTTATTAGCATATGCTAATACAAGGTTTGTATCGTTTTGTGAGTTTGCAAACTTATCATTTGCAAAATTTGCATAAGATAAAGTAGCAGAGTAACCACTAAAACCAGTAAAATTAAAGCCTTGTTTATATGCTAATTTTATACCTTGAGTACCACCAATATATGCGCTATCAGAGTTAAGAGCATGACCATAAAGTGATTGGAAAAGGTCATTAGATGTAATCATATTTGTATAAAGTGGAGTACCATCCCAAGGAAGAACTAAAGAGTTATGAACTTCACTCTTTTTAAATACATTACTAAATGCAAAAGAAAATTTTGACTCTGAGTATCCCACATCTATCTTTGCACTTAAAGATTTTGCATCAATTTTACCATGTGAGTAAGCATAGTTTTGGGCAAAATATTTATCTGCATTTCCAGTAGAATTTTGATAAATCCCTTGAGCACTAACTTTATATTTTACATCTGCTATTGAATACTTATAATATCCATCAAGATAAGCTGAATTCATAAAATCTTGTGCATAGTAGTTATCAAAATTTATAGCAAAGTTTTTAGATTTGTAACTTAATGTAAATGGCACAACTGAACCATTAGCAGAGCCTGTAATAGTCTCAGTATCATCACCTAGTGCATGTTGAACTATGTTTGTAAAAGTATCTGAAGTTCTTTGTTTAAAACCACTAAGATACCCAACACTAGCATTGAAACCCTCTTTTTGTACAACAGAAGCTAAAGTACCCTCAACAGCACTATCTAGCATACGAACTCTTTTAGTGTTGATCAAAGGTGTTTTAATAGTCTCTCTACCAAGCCACATCTCAAAGATATCTCTTTTGTACGCAATATTTGCCTTAGCTAAAACACTAAAACCTTTTGTTGCATCTTCACCTCTAACACCATTATCTTTACCAATTATTGAGGTATCAACATGTGGCCCAAGTAAAAATGGGTTAGTTGTCATAAAACCAGCTTTTAAGCTAACACCATAAAGTGAAGCTGTTTTAAAATCTAGCTCCCCACCTAGAGAGTGTGCTTCACTTGGGACTTTTGGTGCTTTACCAGTAGATATATAGTAGTACTGCATATAACCACTAGCATTACCATTTGCAAACATATCTTGGATATTGTCTGCACTGTTTTGCTTAATAGTAGATGCATTAGCTAAAGCGATTGTAGCACTAAGTGCCAATATAACTTTTTTCATTTATCTCCAATATATAAATTTTAGCTTTTTACTCCAACCTATAAAAATACAGATATATTCTTAAAAACAGGAGCGTAAGCTAGCCCTAATTATAGAACTTAACAAATTAAATTTATCTAAAATTAAAATCAAAAAAAAGTGTATGATATGTTAAAAAAAAATGAAGATTTGTATTTGATTTTTAAAAAAGGTTATGAATATATTAAAATGAAGATTTTATGGTACAAAAGTACCATAAAGTAAAACGATTAACGTTTTGAGAATTGTGGAGAACGACGAGCTTTACGCTTACCTGGCTTTTTACGTTCAACAACACGTGAATCACGAGTCATCATACCTTCAGGTTTTAAGATTGCTCTAAAAGAAGCATCATAAGCAACTAGTGCACGAGAAATACCGTGACGTAGTGCATCAGCTTGACCACCAAAACCACCACCAAGAGTTTTAGCGTTGATATCAACTGACTCTGATTGTTTAGTTAAAGCTAAAGGTTGTTTAACACGAAGTTTTTTCGCTTCTAAACCACCTAACCATGCGTCTAATGAAAGACCATTTACAGTTATTTTTCCAGTTCCTGGAGTTAACCATACTTTTGCTACCGAAGCTTTACGACGGCCTGTTGCATATGTATTTGCCATTAATTATCCTTATGCAAGTTGTGCAGAGTGAGGATGCTCAGCATCTGCATAAACTTTTAATTTTTTAAGCATAGCGCGACCAAGATTAGTCTTAGGAAGCATACCACGAGTTGCTAATTTAAATAGTTTCTCTGGGTTATTAGATTGTAAGTCAGTCATTTTTTCAGAGATAACACCACCAAAATAACCTGTATGTCTGTGGTATTCTTTATTAGCTATCTTACCAGCTCCGTTAAACTTTACTTTAGAAGCGTTAATGATTACTACATAATCACCACAATCTATGTTTGGAGTAAAGTAAGGTTTGTCTTTACCACGTAAACGTGTAGCTACTTCAGTAATAAGACGACCAAATGTTTTTCCCTCAGCATCAATCAAAATCCACTTTTGTTCGATTTGCTCAGGAGTTGCAATTTTAGTAAATTTCATAATTGCCTGTCCTTTGTATTTTAGTGAGCGAAGTATAGCCGCATAAACTTAAATAATACTTAATTTAAGTTTATTTTAAACTTTTTATCAATTTAACCCAAATTATGCAGTAGGGAACAACAAGTAGCGTCTATGCTTGTGCATAAGGGGCGTTTAGAAAATTTTTGCGCCTACCTTATTGGTAGGTCAATAATTTTATGAATGTGCCTTGTGTGCAATGATAGATGCTTTCTTAAAGTTTTCTACTGCATAATTTGGGTTTAATTTCACAAACCCTACACAAACTATAGCTACAATACATTTAGATTTCAACAACACAAGGATAAAACATGAAAACACTTTTAATTACACTTTTAACACTTGCTCTTAGTAGCTCACTTTTAAACGCTGCAGCTTTTTCAAAAGATGCTAAATTTAGAACCACTAAAGTACATATTACATCTCAAAAACCACTTACAACTGGTTCAAACGTATTAGTATTTAATATAAAAAAAGATGCTAAAGCTTTAAGTAATTCAAAAGTAAGTATAAAAGCTTTTATGCCAGCGATGCCAGGTATGCCTAAAATGGAGTCAAAAGTAGATGCTAAGGACTTAGGTAATGGAAACTATGAAGCAAAACTAAATATTGCTATGGGTGGAACGTGGCAAATACATATCTTTATCACACCCGCTCAAGGTAAAAGATCTCGTGTTAAAACCTCTATTAATTTCTAAAGGTTAAGTTTATGAAAACACTAAAAGTTTTACTTCTTGCAGTTTCATTTTTCAGCTTAGAGCTTCAAGCTCTAAGTTTACAAGATATAATAGATAAAGCATTACAAAACAATCCATCTTTACAAGCTATACAAAACAAAATATCAGCCTCAAAGTACAATACAGAAGCATCAAATAGTTTTTACAATCCAACCATTGCGTATTCACAAAACACTTTAAGTGCTGATGAACCTATGAGCCAAAAAAACCTTACCTTAAGCCAAAAAATAACATTTTATGGAAAAAGAGATAGTTTAGAAAATGTAAGTAAAGCTCAAACGGAAGTATTAAAAGAGTCACTTGAAAATGCTAAAATAAAATTGGTTGAGTCCATTAAAGATGAAGCTTACAATATTTGGGAGTTAAACGCTTTATATAAAACTATAGAGCAGTATGAAGATGTTACTAAACAACATATTGCACTCTCAGAATCTTACACATCAACTACACCAAATCAACATATGGGAATTATGTCAGCCGAACTTACTTTAACAGATTTAAAAATTCAAAAAAGTACCTTAAAAGCTAAAATCAGCTTAGCTTATGCACAACTTTCATACTTAGCATCTTTTAATATTACTAATATAGATATTAAATTAACTATGGATGAAACTTTAGCTACTCAAGATAAATTAATATCTTCTCTTTCAAATAACCATACTTTGCTTATTAAAGATAAAGAGATTAAAAAAGCACAAGCTAAAGAGGAAAATGCAGATATAAATAATTATCCTGATGTTACACTTTTAGCTGGTTATGCATATAGAGAAAAATTTGATAACTTTTGGAATGTAGGAGTTGCTGTAACTTTACCAATATACGGCACAGAAGACGATAAAGAGCAAGAGAGTAAAGAGATGACTCTACTTGCACAAAGTTTAAAGCAGGATGTAAAAATCTCAGTAGATTCTGAGTTTAAAGCAACTTACGCTCAGATGAAATCATCTTATGAGATATATAATCTTATACAAAAGGAAGCACTTCCACAAATAAAACATATGTTTGAGCTTAGCTCATCTAGTATATCTACAGGTGGAGATCTTTTTAAATATATAGATATATTGGTTCAAAAACTAAAACTTGAACAAAAAAGCATAAATGCTCTTGCTTCATACTATAGATATAAAGCAAAAATTTCAGAACTATCAGGAGAATTATAATGAAAAAGTTACTATTATCAACACTTTTAACACTACCCCTACTTGCTCAAGGTGTAAGTGTTGAACAACTTTTTAGTGTTCAAAGTGTAAAAGTGAAAAAAGAGTTAATCGCAAAAAAAAGTAAAAACTATGGTTTTGTTAAGGCTGATGACTCAAAAGTATTTGATGTTACGCCACGTTTTAGTGGTTTTATAGAGAAACTATATGCAGATAAGATATATAAAAAAGTTAAAAAAGGTCAAGCCTTAGCAATAGTTTATTCTCCAGAGGTTTTTAAAGCAAAAGATGATTATCTAAATGCTTATAAATATACTAAACAAAGAGATTCAAAAGGTATGTTAAATAGTGCAAAACTAAAACTTCAACTTTTAGGTGTAAGTAAAAAAGAGATAAATCAAGTTATAAAAGATAATAAAGCCTCTGAACTTACTACTATATATTCCCCAGCGAGTGGGTATGTATTTGAAAAAAATGTAAATACAGGTTCAGCTTTTAATGCAAAAAGTAAATTATTTCAAATAGTTAATCTTAATCAGGTTTGGATTGAGGCAAGATTATTTGAAGAGCAATATAAAGATATCTCAAAAGTTAAAAAGTATGAGCTAAAATTTAAAGGTTTAGATAAAACTTATACAACTATTTCTAAACTTCTTTACCCAGCACTTGACCCTAAAATTGCAACTTTAACTTTGCGTTTAAGAGTAAAGAACCCTAAACATAAACTTTTTCCAGGTATGTATGCAAATATTTTCTCTTTTGAAAAAGCCAAAGAAATGTTAACTCTTCCATCAACAGCAGTTATAAAAAAAGATGGTAAATATTATGTTTTTATTGTTGGAGAGTTTGAGGGAGAGTATGAGCCACTTGAGGTTGAAGTTAAAGTTATAGACACAAACACTTATTCTATTGTAAGTGGTTTAGATGAGGGTGATGAAGTTGTAAATAATGCACTATTTATGATGGATAGTGATGCACAAATAAATTCACTTTATTAATTAAATAAGAGAGATAATATTATGATTGAAAAATTAATAGAATTTAGTATTAAAAATAAGTTTTTAATACTAATGATGACACTATTTATAATGATGGGTTCATACTACAGTATGAAAAACACACCACTTGATGCGCTCCCAGACCTTTCACCTCCACAAGTGATAGTACAAGTAAATTGGCCAGGACAATCACCTGAGATTATTGAAGATCAAGGTACTTACCCTTTAGTGTCTCAATTTCTAGCAATTGCAAATATAGATACTGTTAGAGGCTACTCAACTTATGAAAATGGTTTAATATATATCATTTTTAAAGAGGGAACTGATCTTTATTGGGCTAGAAGTAGAGTTTTAGAGCAGTTATCCTCTATACAATCACAACTTCCAAGCTCTATGAATGTTTCACTTGGACCTGATGCTAGTGGTGTTGGTTGGGCTTATGAGTATACACTTAGCTCAAAAACAAAAAATTTAGCCGAGCTTAGAACCTTGCAAGATTACTATTACAAGTACGCACTTATGGGTGTTGATGGAGTTAGTGAAGTAGCTACTATAGGTGGTTTTATACCAACTTACCAAGTTACAATAAACAACGATAACCTCATCCGTTACAACCTAAATATAAAAGATATAGCAAAGGTTTTAAAAAATAACAATAATGATACAGGTGGTCGTATAGTTATAGAAAATGGCTTTGAGTGGATGGTACAAGCTAAGGGTTATGTTAAAAACCTAGATGATATTAGAAATCTTGTTGTAACTATAAAAGGTGATACTCCTATAACTATTGGTGATATAGCAAGAGTTGAGTTAACACCAGCAGCTAGACGTGGAGTAGCAGATCTAAATGGTGATGGTGAAGTAGTTGGAGGTATTGTTCTTTTAAGATATGGTGAAGATGTTTATTCAGCTATAAAACGTATAGATAAAAAGATGAAAGAGTTAAAAGTTGATGGTGTTGATGTTACCACAGTATATGACCGTTCATCTTTAATAGAAAAAGCAGTTGAAACTTTAAAAGGTACACTTATAGAGGAATCAATTATTGTTGTAATCATTATTGGTCTATTTTTAATGCACCTAAGATCATCACTTATTGTTTTAATAGTTCTACCACTTACAGTTGGTACAACTTTTTTATTGATGTATATTTTCAATATTTGCTCAAACATTATGAGTTTAGGTGGTATAGCAATAGCCATAGGTGCTATGGTTGACGCTAGTATAGTTATGATAGAAAATGCCCATAAAATGTTGCATAAGTTCGAAGAAAAGCATCAAAGAGTACCAACAAATGAGGAAAGAATTGATGTAATCTTAAAATCATCACAACTTGTTGGTCGTCCTATATTTTTTGCTTTAGCTCTTATAGTAGTTTCATTTTTACCTATATTTGCACTTTCAGGGCAAGAGGGTTTATTATTTACACCTCTAGCTTTTACTAAAACATTTGCTATGAGTGCTGGGGCTATACTAAGTATAACTCTAGTTCCAGTTTTAATGGTATTTTTTGTAAAAGGTAAAATTTTACCTGAAAACAAAAACCCATTAAATCGCTTTTTTATATGGTTGTACCACCCTATAATTGTTTATGGATTGAAGTTAAAATACCTAGTTATAGTTTTAGTTCTTGCAAGTTTAGGTTATATGTACCCACTGTTTAACTCTTTAAAATGGGAGTTTATGCCTATGCTAAATGAACAGAGTTTTATGTATATGCCAGTTACTCCTTATGGTATATCTATTGATCAGTCTAAGGCATTAACTCAAAAAACAGATAAAATTATAAAATCTTTTCCTGAGGTTGAAAATGTTTTTGGTAAGGGTGGACGAGCATCAACCGCGACTGATCCAGCACCCCTAGGTATGTTAGAAACAATTATCACTCTTAAACCTAAAAGTGAGTGGAGAGAGGGGATGACATATACAAAACTTCGTCAAGAGATGGAGGATGCCTTGCAAGTTCCAGGGCTAACAAACTCTTGGACATACCCAATTCGTGGTCGTATAGATATGCTTTTAAGTGGTATAAGAACACCACTTGGGATTAAACTTTATGGACAAACTCCTGAGGGTCTTCAAAAATATGGAAAAGCCATAGAGGATAAACTTAGAAACTTTGATATGACTCTATCTGTTTTTGCTGATCAAGCTAGTGCTGGATATTATCTTGATATAGATATAGATGAAAAAGCTTTACAAAGATATGGATTAGATAAAAACACACTTTTAGAATACACATCTTTAGCAATTGGTGGGATGAAAATATCTACTATGTATAAAGGTTTAGAGCGTTACCCGATTACCTTAAGACTTGAAGAGGATGAAAGAAGATCTTTACAAAGCATAAAAGATATGCAGATAAAGACTAAACTTGGTTTTGTACCACTCTCAACTTTTGCTAAAGTAGCATACAGACAAAGTGCTTCAGTTATAAAGTCTGAGATGGCTTCTCCTGTAACTTTTGTTTACATAACACCAAATGAAGGGATAACACCAACTGCATATAAAAAAGCAGCCCAATCTTTAATAGATGAGATAGACTTTGAACCAGGTTACTATGTGCAGTGGGCTGGACAATCTGAATACTTAGAATCAGCTATGCAAAAAATTATCTGGATTATACCAGCGGTTTTACTTAGCATATTGGTATTAATATATTTTGCACTTAATAAAATGGTACCAACACTTATAGTATTTTTTACTCTGCCATTTGCTCTTTTAGGTGGTTTGATATATATAGATATGTTAAATTTTGCTATGAGTATAGCTGTGATTGTTGGATTTTTAGCTCTTTTAGGGGTCGCGGCAGAAACAGCAATAGTTATGATAGTTTATCT